>JAIQFU010000548.1 GCA_020073115.1 Terriglobia bacterium | reverse complement strand
GACCGGTTCCCAGAGCTTTGAGCGCGCTCTCCTTTGCGCTCCACAGCAGGGCTACCAGCCAGTCGCGGTCCTCACCGGACACGCTGGCCGCCAGGAGTTGCTCCCGCTCGGTGAAGTAATCGGCCAGAAAACGATCGCTGCGCGGCTCGACGGCTTCCAGGTCGCAGCCCAAGGCGACGCCCGCCGGCGCCACGGCGCAGATGGCCGCGCCGGCGCGATGGCTGAGCGAGATGGTGGCCGGCGCCGGGCGGCCCGCGAGGAAGGCTTCCGGAGCGCCGGACGCCGCCGGTTGAATTCCGATCCGGGCGAGCTCCCAGGGGTAGTCCAGGTACGCAGCCAGGGCGCACTTCGCCGTCCACCGGCCCAGCCGCCAGTCATTGCGGCGCTTGGCAAAGCGGAACGCGTTACAGCGGTCGAGTTCCGCCGGCCCGAGCCAGTCGTTGCTCGGTGGAACGTCCGCCTCGGTCTGTTCCAGCCAAAAGACGCGCATTCCACATCGGGCGCCGCCGGTCCGCCGGCCCCGGTTTCTCTCGCGGAAGAAACTGGAGCCGGCCGGGACCGGCGGCGTTGCCTAATCCGCCGTAGCGGAAAGCTCCTTGTCCTCGCCCCCTTGCCGGCGAAGCCCTATCAGCGGCTCGGCGTTCACGCCCTCCGCCAAAGCGACGGTTCGATAACCGCTCAGTTGCAGATAGCGATTGCCTGCCGCGTCCACCACATCCGCGTCGAAGCTTTGATCCTCCGGATGCGGAGTCACAACCGCGTATAGAGTACCTTCGATGAGGTCCAGCCGTCTACCCGGAGATACCCGGGCAGCATGGTGCGGCAAACCCATCCGGCTCTGCATCGAGAGCTCCCACAGCCCGACCGTCTGGAAGCAAAGCTCCAGGAGCCGCGGCTCCAGGGCGAGCGGCTGCTCCGGCGGGTGGTGATTGCCCGGCAGGTTCGCAGCCATTTCTCCCACGATCCGGCTCCCGTCGATCCACGCCCGCGCCAGAACGCGGTAGGCGGGGCCGTGGAAGTAGACGCGATAGATGTCCTCGGCGGTTACGCTGGGGCCGCCCGCGCGCGGCGGCAAACCCGCAGCCGGTTCGAGCGGGCGCCGCGTCAGCCGGACGCGGCCCGTAAAGTGGGTGGTAATCTGCGGCGCTTCCTGATTCGCCAGCGTCCGGCTGCCCATCAGGCGGCAAACCGCGACGGCGTCTTCTCCCTCCGGATGGAAGACCGCCTCAACCCGGACGGCTCGCGGCTCGCGGCGGTAGAACTTGAACGGCGACTGGAAGCTCACATCTTCGACGGCGTCGATCCTCCAGCCGGGAAACACGGCCAGCGCAGCTTCGGCGAACGCCTCGACGCCCATGACGCCCGGCAGCACCGGCGTCCCCTCGATCTGATGGTCGTGAAGGAACGGCTGGACGGCCGGATCGAGCTGGGTTTCAACCGTCAGCGGGCCGTGGATGCCCATCCCGGCCAGCCGGCCCACCATGGGGCCCGGGGCGGCGGCGGCCAAAGGATCGAGACCGCCGGCCGGGTCCCACTCGTTCATGAGCACGCCGAGAGCCCGCGCCACCACAACTTCGCCCCGCGCGCCACCCGCCGTCAACTCGCGGCGGATCCAGGGAATGCCTGCGTCCGGGGGCAGCATCTCGATTCCCGCCAGTTCCATCATCTTGGGGATGGAGCCGCGCGTGGCCATTCCGATGCCGCCCCACGCCGTCCAGTCGATGACGATGGCGCGCGTGGCGGGCCGGGTCGCGCGGAAACTCGAAGCGATCTTGCAGAGCAGATCGTTGGCCGCGCTATAGTCCGTCTGGCCGGCATTGCCGAAACGCCCGGCGACGGAGCTGAAAGCGACGGTTGCGCCCAGCGGCATGTCGCCGATGGCGCGCAGCAGGTTGAACCAGCCATCGCTCTTGACGTCGAAGACCAGGTCGAACTCGCGCCGGTCCTTGTCGGGCAGGAAGTGGCTGCGCTCCACGCCCGCCGCGTGCAGGAGGACATCGACACGCCCGCTACGCCGGCGCACCTCGTCCATAGCCTGCGCAACGGCTTCGGGATCCGTAAGGTTTACGCTGAAATACTGCGCGTTGCCGCCGGCCGCCCGCACGGCGTCGATGGCGCTCTGCGCCGCCTGCGCCCTCTCCAGAGCGGCCAGTTCTTTCTCCACCAAAGCCGGGGTGGCCCGTAACCCGCAAGCCTGGATGCGCGCGAAGATGTCGCGCTTCAGGCCCTCGCGGTCGGTGGCGAACTTCTGGAGCTCGGGATTCGCCGGGTCGGGCTCGGGGACCACGTCGAGGAGATAGAACGTTCCCCCCGATGCGGATGCCAGGTCGGCGGTAATCGCCGAAACGATGCTCCCCGCGGCCCCGGTGACCACGAAGACCGTGCTGCTGTCCAGCGCCAGACCGGGCTGGCCATCCTCCACCGGGCGTGCTTCCAGAGTAATGGAGCAGCGCTGCGCGCCCTGGTAGCCGATCTCCACGGCGCCGGAGCCGCGCTGGGTCTCCTGGATCAGGATGTCGGCGATCTCCGCCGCGGCGCGGCCGGGTTCGAAATCCACGGCCTTCACCAGGGCGTCCGGGCGTTCGCGCTTGTACGCCTTGGTAAAGCCGGTCACGGCGCCGCCGAGAGGCGCCGACGCCCCCGCGTCTTCGTAGCCGTGCCGGCCTCCCAGGCGCGTGGCGGAGACGAGGAACGCGTTCTGCTCGAAAAGACCGCGCATGAGCGAGTATAACGACTTGACCCGCAGATCGAGCGCCGCCCGCCAGTCTGCGAGCTCCATGGCGGCAAGGCTGCCTTCGTCATCCAGAGCCGGCAGCCAATAGACGCCGTCTATGCGCTCGTTCGGCGCAGGGTCCTGCACCACCGTGACGCCGGCGGCCGCCAGGCGTTCGGATAACGCGGCCGCCACCCCGCCCTGGTCCGGCATCACGATCACGCGCGAACCCGGCCCCAGGGTTACGCCGGTCGGCTTGCAAAGGCCGAGCGCAGGGCGCAGCCGGGGGACAGGTACGCGCCGGGGCACTTGCGCCGCGGCCTCGAAAGTCCGGGGGCTCCGGCTCATGGTGGAATCGCCCACGGCCGCTCCCTCCGGAGCGCGCTCCGCGCCCGGCTTTGTCCCCGCACTCGAAGCCGCGGCGCCGGCCCCGCGCTCTTCGGCGAAGCGGATCACGTGGGCCAGGGTCGGGAAATCGCGCAGCTTGAGGCTGGCTTCGCGCGGGATATCGAAGGCCGCTCGCACCGAGGCGAACATCTCCGCCTGCTTGACGGTATCGATGCCGAGGTCCGCTTCCAGGTCCAGATCGAGGTCGAGCATCTCCCGCGGGTAACCGGTTTTTTCGGCCACGATGGCCAGGACTTTTTCGCGGACGCCGGAAACCTCCGGGGCGGGTTGTGGAGCCGCCGTTTCCCTTGGCTGCGGCGGCGTGGGCGCGGCCGCGACCGGCTCGGAAGCCGGTCCTGCCGGCGCCGGCCGGCGCTCCTCCGCGAAGCGGATCACGTGCGCCAGGGTCGGAAAGTCGCGGCATAGCCCAGGCCAAGGTTCAGCACGCCGATCACGAACACCAGCAGAACGAACTGCATAGTCCGGCACTTCCGAGGGGGACATTCCCATTTTCGCGGGGTGAAAATTGGGAC
>JAIQFU010000547.1 GCA_020073115.1 Terriglobia bacterium | reverse complement strand
GTCGTGGGTGAGGGTATCGCGGGCGTCGGCCCGGATATCGCTCTTATCGTAATCGAAGTAGGCGTCCTGCACGTCGGTGGTGAGCCGCTGCTCGAAGGTGGCCTTGGGAGCGGGCGGCGGCGGGGGCGGCGGGGGCGGCGGGGGAGCCGTCACGTTCACCGTCGCGGTCATCGTGTTCGAGCCTCCCGGACCCGTCGCGGTGAGCGTGTAGGTAGTCGAATCGTTGGGGGACACCCGCTGGTTGCCGGTCCTCTGCACCGTGCCGATTCCCTGGTTGATGGCAACGCTCGTCGCTTCGCCGGCAACTTCCCACCGCAGCGTGGAAGACTGGCCGCGCTGAATCGAAGTCGGCTCGGCCGTGAACTGGGCGATGGTCGGCGCGGCGGGCGGCGGCGGAGCCGGCGGCGGCGCTGCCGGGGGCGGCGGGGGCGGCGGCGGCGGAGCCTTCTTCTTGCAACCCGCCAGGGTGACAACCAGCAGTATCGCTAACAAGACTACGGTGATCTTCCGTAAACTCAACATGAACAGCCTCCTAATCAATCTCCGTTACTGGCCCCATACAGGGGTCTCATTACTGCCCTGCGTGGTGAGTTGCCGCGCCTGCGTTCCGTCCGCCAGCATGGTGAAGATCTGGTGTCCGCCGCGGCGCGTGGACATGAACGCCAGGTGCGCGCCGTCCGGCGCCCAGCTTGGGTTCTCATTGCGGCCCTCGCTGTGCGTCAGCTGAATGTAAGTGCGCCTGGCTACGTCCATGGTGAATATGTTGAAGTTCCCGGTCATGTAGCCCCGCGTCCACGCGAACGCGATGATCTGCCCGCCGGGATGCCACGAAGGGTTGGATGCCTCGCCTTCGCCGGGAGTTAGACGTTCGATGTCCGTCCCGTCCATATTCATCCTGTAAATCTGCTGTGGACCGGAGCGTCCCGATACGAACACGATGTCGTTGCCCGTTTTCGGATTGATCTTGGGCTCCACATCGATCGCGCCGGGAGAAGAGATCGGCCGCAAACCGCCGCCGTCCAGGCCCACGATATAAATCCGGCAACAGCTTCCGCCCGCCGAAGAGGCGTAGACTAGCTGCTTGCCGTCGGGCGTAAATGCGGGCGTCTCATTGACCGAGGCGCGCTGGTTGTAAAAGCGCAAGTCCCGGACCGGATCCACTGAAAACACAAATATACCAGGATTAATCCGAACGTAGCTAGTGAATGCTATTTTGCTTCCGTCGGGAGATACCGTGGGCTGGATCGAGAGATTGTTGAAGTGCGTGATCTGCCGCTGGTTCTTGCCGTCCGGATCCATTGCCCAGATTTCTTTGTGGCCGGTGCGGTTGGATACAAAATAGATGTGGGTCCCGAATAGTGATTTTGCGCCGAACAGGCCCAGGATATCGGCGGCGAACTGGTGCGCCACCTGGCTCGCTCCGGCCTCATCCGGGGTGGAGGCGATGTAGCGTTTCCCGATTACCTGCGAACCGCGCCCCATGTCCCAGAACCAGCCATAGAGCACCAGGACTCCGTTCTGCACGGCGGTGTACCCGTAGGCCAGGTAGTCGGCCGAAACCGGCGGTCCCGACCAGTCGATCAAATACAGGCCGCCGCCGTTGGCAGGCGGCGCCGGTTGACGGCCGCGGCGCGGCTGTTCGGTTACGGCCGGCGGCTGGCGCCAGTCCGAGGGCTGCTGCGGCGTGGTTTTCGGGTAAAGGGTCTTCGGGATCATGCGGAAGAGGCCGGAGCCCTGCACATCGCCCCACAGGGTCGAATTGAACGCTCCCATCAGCGGCTGGGCCTGGCCGTCTCCGCGGAAATCGGGAATGGCCATGGCGGGGCGCTGGCCTTCCGTCAGGGTGATTCGGATATCCTGGGCGGGCAGCAGCATCAGGGCGGCGGCGCCGGAGGCCGCCAGGAAGCAGGCAAGCTTTCTCATATCAACGCCTCGTCAACTCGAACTTGAATTCGACATCCGCCGAGTCGCGTGGGAACTGCTGCGGGAGCGGCGGGAACGGCTGCGCTTCCAGCACCGCGCGTTGCGCGGACATATCGAGCGCCGGGATACCGCTCGTCTGGGCCAGCCGTACCGAGTTCGCCGGGACCGAGCCGTCGCGCCGGATGGTGAACGTGACGATGGCCGGCTGAGGCGCGGTGCGGTACTGGGGCGGAATATCAGTGGTGCGCCAATGCGAGCCCACCTGGTTCTTGATGAGCGTGGCGTAGTACCCGAACTGCGTCCCGAAGGGCGAGTTGTCGCCGATCCCCACTCCGCCTCCGCCGGTGATCCCGATCATGGGAGAAACCAGGCGCTGTCCCGACTGGCTGTAAACCTGGTTCGGCAATTCCTGCTGCTGCTGCCGCCATTTGTTGGGGGGTGAAGCGGCCTCCGCGGTCCGCCTGGGGGCGCTGCGGCTGGGCAGCGGAATGGAGTCGAGGTCGGGCGCTTTCGCCCGGGGCTGCGCTTTGGGTTTGGGCGGAGGCTCCGGCGCGCGGGACTGGGTGTCGTTCGCCACCGGGTTCACCGGACCGCTGTCCGTGGGCAGGGGAATGCGCGGCACGACGTTCACCGCCACCGATCCGAACCCGCCGCCGTTCGGGTTCCCGAAGCTGAAGCGCGGGGCACGGGCCTTAGCCCACGTGAACCCGACGATCGATGCGAACACCAGCGCGTGCAGCGCCAGTGAGCCGAGAAAACAGCCCCGCAGACGTTCCGGCTGTTCCAGAATGTCGATGTGCGGAGCCATCATTTCCGGCCTTTAGCGGCGGTATCCTCCGGCTGCGTCACCATATTGACCTGGAACTTGCCCTGGCCCAGCTCCGCCATCACCTGGGCGATGATATTCCACACGGTGTCCTTGTCGGCCCGGACATAGACTCCCTTGGCGCCGGCGAATTTCTGGTGGATTGTGGCGTTCATGTCGTTGATGTTCACCGGAGCGCCGTTGAGCGTGGTTTCGCCGTCCTTGGTAATGGTGACGACCGGCATTTCCTGCGCGCTGTCCCTCACCGCCCGCACCTTGGGCACGTCCACCTCGATGCCGAATTCCATGACGTGCGCCGTAAGCATGAAGATGATCAGGAGCACCAGCACCACGTCCACGAAGGGCGTGACGTTGATTTCCGAAAGGCTGGCTCCCCCGCCGCGCCTGCGGGATCCGTATCCGCCGCCGTTGTTGAAGGAGATGGCCATCGCGCTAGTCTCCGAAGCTGCGTTCGGTGAGGTTCAGGAACTCCAGGGCGAAATCGTCCATACGCGCGCCCAACTCGCGAATAGCGTAGCCGAAATGGTTGTAGAAGATGGCGGCGGGAATGGCGGCGGCCAGGCCCACGGCGGTGGCGATCAGGGCTTCGGAAATGCCCGGGGCCACGGTGCGCAGGCTGGTGCTGCCCTGCTGACCCAGGTCCTGAAAGGCGCGAATGATGCCCAGCACGGTGCCGAACAGGCCGATGAACGGCGTCACCGAGGCGGTGGTGGCCAACCAGTTCATATTGCGCTCCAGCTTGGCGAGTTCCCGACGTTGCCCTTGGACTTGACCTGCCGCGTGATTTCCTCGTAGCCGAAATCGAAAACGGCCACCAGCGGCGAGGGGCGGAACTGCTCGCTGGCCACCATCACGGCTTCCAGCCCATTGGCCTTGCGGAACGCGCGCAGGAACCGCCGATTGGCTTCCCGCGCGCCGCGAAAGGCCTGCCACTTGGCGAAAATCACGGTCCAGGAAAAAAGCGAAAAGCAGATCAGAATGGCAAGCACAACCATCCCCAGCGGGCCGTTGTGCTGCACCATTTCCCAGATATTCACCTGTAGTAAGAGGAAGCCAAAGGGCGCTTGGAAGGTCAACTCTTCTCCTAATCTCAAATCTATCACGATAGACGCGGGGGGAAGCCGGAAAGACGGGGCGAGTACCGCCGGGGGTCGGGGTTTGCCACCGGTTGTATTCGGGCCGTTTCAAGAACCGGTGGCGAAAAGCGACCACCGGCGGTACTCGATTTTGTTGTTGACACTCGACACCAATGGGCGCATGCTCTTGCTGTAGGCATCCGACAACATGAGCGAACCGAGCCGAATCGACCTTCTCCAGGGCACGCTCGATCTTCTGATCCTGCGCACCCTGCAAACCGGCCCGCAGCACGGCTGGGCAATTTCCGAGCGGATCCAGCAGGTCTCGCGGGAAGTTCTGCAAGTCAACCAGGGATCTCTTTACCCGGCGCTGCACCGGCTCGAGCACCAGGGCTGGATCAAAGCGGAATGGGGCGTTTCGGAGCTGGGGCGGCGGGCGCGGTTCTACCGGCTCACCGCATCGGGGCTGAAGCAACTGGAAAAGGAAACGGAAACCTGGAACCGCATGGCCGGCGCCATCGGCCGTGTGCTGGAAATGGCATGAGATGGGTTGGACAGACCTGCGGCTGCGCGTGCGGGCTCTCGCATCGCGCCGCCGCGCCGAGAGCGAGCTCGACGACGAACTGACGTTTCACCTGGAAATGGAGGCGCGCAAGGCCCGCCTGGCCGGGTTGCCGGCAGGCGAGGCGCGCCGCCGGGCGCGGGTGGCTTTCGGAGGAGTGGAGCAGGTGAGGGAACGCTGCCGCGACGCCCGCGGCCTGAGCTTCCTGGAGAGCCTCGCCCGTGACTTCCGCTACGCCTTCCGCGTGCTGCGCCATTCCCCGGCTTTCACCGCGGCGGCCGTGCTGTCGCTGGCCGTTGGGATCGGCGCCACCACCGCCATTTTCAGCCTGGTGGACGCGGTGCTGCTGAAAATGCTGCCGGTGCGGGATCCGCAGCAACTGGTCATCGCGACATGGTCCAACAAGGATGCCTCGGACCTGATGTTCACCCGCGCATCCAACAACAATGGCGGGACAAACGTCTTCTCCTGGCAGGCGTTCACGGACTTCCGCAGCCGGAGCCAGCGGCTGTTCGACGTATTCGGGTTCTCGCCCATGGGCAGGATCAACGCCTCGATCAGCGGCGAAGCCCGTATCGCCGGGGCGCTGCTCGTTTCGGGCAACTACTTCTCCGGGCTGGGCGTGGGGACCGTTCTGGGCCGGCCGATTGTGGCGGATGACGACAACGCCGGCGGCGCGCCCGCGGCGGTGATCAGTTACCGCTTCTGGGAACGGGCCTTCGGGCAGGACCCCTCGATCCTGGGAAGGACGGGCGTCACGCCGCGCGACTTCTTCGGGGTTTCCGTGGGAGGAATGACTTTTCTTCGCGAGATCGAAATCACCCTGCCCATTCTGGCCCAGGAAACGCTCGAAGAAAAATCCGGGGAGCCCCCGCGGTGGTTCGACCGGGACTGGTTCTGGATCCAGGTGATGGCTCGGGCCCGCAGGCCGGGGGACGTGCCCGCGGCGCGGGCGGAGTTGGCCGGCCTGCTGGCGGCGGACCTGCCGCCTTCGCCGCCATCCGAAGGTCGCGCGCCGCGGGTGGAGTTGCAGCCCGGGGATCAGGGCATAGGCTCCGCGAAAGAGACCCTGCGGGATCCCCTGCTGATTCTCTTTGCCGTCACCGGCCTGACCCTCATGATGGCCTGCGCGAACCTGGCCGGACTTTTGCTGGCGCGCGCGGCGGCGCGGCGAAAAGAGATCTGCCTGCGGCTCTCGCTTGGCGCGGCGCGGCGGCGGATCATCCGCCAGTTGCTTTGCGAGGGCGCCCTCATTGCGGCGGGCGGCGCGCTGGCCGGCCTGCTGCTGGCGTGGTGGGGCGTGCGCGCCCTGCTCGCGGCGGTCGCCTCCGGGCAAAATCCTCTCACCCTGGAGGCGGCCCCCGACGTCCGCGTTCTGGCTTTCGCGGCCGGAGTCTCGGTGTTGGCCACGCTCCTGTTCGCGCTCGCTCCGGCCCTGCGGGCTACCGGCGTGGATTTGTCCGAGGGCATGAAGCAGGACGCCGGCGGGTTCCGCCGCG
>JAIQFU010000546.1 GCA_020073115.1 Terriglobia bacterium | reverse complement strand
ATCCACGCCGCTTACCGCGAGCTGGCCAGACGCTTGCACCCGGATATCGGCGGGCCGTCGGGCGCCAACCGGTTCCAGGAGATCAACGAAGCCTGCGAGGTCTTATCGGACCCTGCCGGGCGGAGCGCGCACGACCGCGAAGTCGACGCACTGGACCGGGGCGCGGAGGCGCCGGTCCGCGGCCAGCCCCCCAACTGGCCGATCGCGCCCGCGCCGATCTCTCTTTTCGGGCAGCCCGAACAGACCCGGCCGTCGTTCGACGCGCTCCGCGAGCGCTATCTGCGCAACTTCACCGGCTGGAACGTGCCGAAGGCCGAGCGCGTGGAAAGCCTGACGCTGGACGTGGCGCTCTCGCCCGCCGAAGCGTTCCACGGCTGCGCCATTCCGGTGGGCGTGCCGGTTTTCGGCTCCTGCGCGGAGTGCGGCGGCGCGGGCCAGGTCTTCCCTTTCCGCTGTACGGAGTGCGGCGGCTCGGGTATGGTGGAAGAACAGCGCATCCTGCGCTTCCGCGTGCCGCCCCGGGTGCAGCCCGGGACGATTCTGGAGGCGCCGCTCGCCATGTTCGGGATCGGCAACCTCTATCTTCGAATTCACGTCGCTGTTTCGGACTCTCTGTGACGGCTCGGAGCTGAGGGCGGCGAGCCACCGGTGTTGTAAGCTGGGTGAAAGATGCGCTTGGAACAGCCCCCGGTCCCCAGAGTATGACGGCTTCCGCGCCCGGGAGGAAATCCCGCCGAAAAAGTTCCAGACACGCCGTCCGGGGGCGGCCCGCGTCCGCCCGAATGCGGCTTTTGGCGGTTTTGACGCTAGCCGCCGCGATCGCCTCGGCGGGAGCCGGCCTGTTTCTGGAGCGCTACACGGTGAGCCTGCAGTGGCCGCTGCGTTTTCGTCTGGTATCGCCCCTGGTGATCAGCGAGAAATCGCCGCAGGAGGAGGCGGGCGCGGCGCAGCGCGACCAGCAGGGCCGCGGTTTGACGGCGTACCAGCAGTACGCGTGCCGCAAGTTCGGCCCGGCCTGCCGGGTGGCGCTGGCCATTCAGCGCGCCGAAAATCCCAAGGGGGCCTGCGAGATCTACCACTACAACTCCGACGGCACGCTCGACTGGGGGTACTTCCAGGTCAACACCGTGCATCTCGAGCGGCCCGGCCTGAACCTGCGGGATCTGCTCGACTGTAAGGCGAACATCGACTTCGCGTATGTGCTGTACCAGGAGCGCGGTTTCGTTCCGTGGACCACGTACAACAGCGGCGCGTACAGGAAGTTTCTGCACGATTCGCGCTGATCGCGCCCCCGGAGCGCGACGGCCGCTGTCCTCCGCGCATCATCAGGAGGGAGAGGAGCGCACATGAAAATCGGGATCATCGGCGCGGGGCAAATCGGCGGGACGCTGACCCGCCGGTTGCGGGCCTTGGGACACGACGTCTTCGTGGCGAACTCGCGGGGACCTGAGAGCCTCGCCGGCCTGGCGTCGGAAACGGGCGCGCACGCCGTCACGACGGCCGAAGCGGCGCGGGCGGGCGAGGTGGTGGTGGTAACGATTCCCGAAGGCAAGGTTCGGGAGTTGCCCCGAGATCTGTTCTCCGGGGTTCCGGAGAGCGTGGTGATCGTGGACACCGGCAACTACTACCCGAGGCAACGCGACGGACGGATCGACGAGATCGAAGCCGGGTCGCCGGAAAGCCGCTGGGTGGAGCATCAGCTTGGCCGGCCGGTGGTGAAGGCGTTTAACAACATCTACGCGCGGCATTTGCTGGAGCGCGGGCGGCCCCAGGGCAGCCCCGGGCGCATCGCACTACCCGTGGCCGGAGACGACCGGAAGGCCAAAGAAGCCGTGCTCCGGCTGATGGAGGAACTCGGATTCGACGGGGTGGACGCGGGCGGGCTCGACGAGTCGTGGCGGCAGCAACCGGGCACGCCGGTTTACGCGACGGACCTCGATGCCGAGGGTGTGCGCCGCGCCCTCGCAGAGGCGAGAAAAGAGCGCGAGGCGGGGTGGCGCGCCACCGCCGGGAGTCCGGGCACGTTCGCCAATCCGGCGTGAGAGTCTTCCGGGCATGCCCGGCCCGCCGGCGCCACTGCCGCCTACGCCGCCAAATAGCAAAAGCCGCTTTCCACAAGGCCGGCGGCGATGCGGGTCCACACCACTCGGGCGCGGCGGGCCGCTCCGTCCTGCTCGAGCCAGACGATCTGGCCCGACGCGAGCCCCGGGCAGTCGTGCGCCGCCCGGAAGCCGTGGGGCGAGACATCCCGCAGTTCGCCACAGATCACCCGCGCCGCGAGATCCGGGGAACGCAGGCAAATTCGGCCGGAGGCGCGGCTGCGCGATTCGGCGCGGCGCTCGGCGGGACACTCAGCTCGAGTAGGCATAGTCACCTTCGTTGTGGATGCGATAGACCTTCAGCTTGCGGGTGAGCGTGCGGCGCGAGATGCCCAGCAGTTCGGCGGCTTTCTGATGCCGGCCGCCGGTGCGCTCCAGGGCCTCCAGGATGGCGTCGCGCTCCAGCCCTTCCAGGCGCAGACCGCCTTCGAAGCGCCCGGGGGAGGGCGCGGCGGCGCTGGCGATGCCATCCGCCGCCGGCAGGTCGGCGGCGGTGATCTGGTACGACCTGGCGGCCATGGCCGCGTGCCCCATCGCGTTCTTCAGTTCGCGGACGTTGCCCGGCCAGGGCCGGCGCAGGAGCGCGGTCCGCGCGTCGCCGGACAGCGATGCCTGCCCGGAGTATTGCTTCAGGAAATATGCGGCGATGGCCAGGATGTCCTCGGGCCGTTCGCGGAGCGGCGGCACGCGGATGCGGCATTGGTTGAGACGGTAATACAGGTCGGCGCGGAAGCGCCCCCCCGCGACGCGCTCTTCCAGTAACTGGTTGGTCGCGGCGACGACCCGGACATCCACGGCGATCTTCTTCTGCCCGCCGAGGCGGTAGTAGGGGGCCCCATCCAGCACGCGCAGGAGCTTCACCTGCATGCGCGCGTCCAGTTCCCCCACCTCGTCCAGAAACAGGGTGCCGCGATCCGCCATCTCAAACAGGCCGGGCTTGCTGGCATCGGCGCCGGTGAACGCGCCTTTCTCGTGGCCGAACAACTCGCTTTCCATGAGCTGGTCGGGAAGGGCGCCGCAATTGATGTCCACCCACGGCCGGGCGCTGCGCAGAGAAAACTCGTGAATGGCGCGCGCCACGATCTCCTTGCCCGACCCGGTCTCGCCGGTGATCAGCACGGCCAGGGGACTGGCGGCGACGCGCCGGGCGAGATCGATCACCTGCCGCATCGCCGGGCTGGCGATGATCGCAGGCACGCCGAGGAACGCCGGACCATCCATCACTGGATCTCTTATCGTCCCGGCGGCGACTTTCTCGATTTTCCAATGGGGGGCCGATAAGGAGGTGGAGACACAGTCCGGCGATGTCGATTCTGGCGAGGCTCTATATCGGGACCGTGATGGCGTCCGGGGTGGCCTGCTTCAGCCTGGCCATGTGGTCGCGCAGGTGCGGGGGAAGATCGAGCCCGGCTTCCGTGAACACCGCTTCCAGGTTCCCGTCCCAGTGCGGAAGGAGCTTGGCGCAATGATCGAGCGCGATTTCAGGAATTCCAAATGCCTTGCCCACTTCCCGGATTGCGGACCGTGTTGGTGCCGGTGGTGGCGTCG
>JAIQFU010000545.1 GCA_020073115.1 Terriglobia bacterium | reverse complement strand
AGCGGCAACTGCTGCGCCCACCGGGAAGGGAGTTCCTCTAATCCATGGTGGATCAGGCCAGCGTGGACAGCAAAGAACTGGCGGGCCTCCGCAATCACCCATTCTCGCGAGGCGGGCGGTTCAAGCAATTCAGCGGCTGCCGCAAGTACGGCCGGCGCGAATTTTTGTTTGAGACCGCAGGCGAGCAACCGTTCCAAGATGTGCTCGGCGGAACTCAGGTGAGCGATTTGTTCCTCCCGCATGACAGCGACCTGATGTTCGGACGCAGAACACGCCACCTTACGACGGCCAACCCGACTGGTTTGTCGGTCAGCGATCGCGCGAGTGCTGGTAATGAACCTGTTTCCATCGCCAACTTGTTTGGCGATGATTTCGCGCCTCCAAGCGCCTGGCATTCTACGTGCGCAAACGTTGTGCCTCGCAGGCATGATGTTTGTTTTTGATGGAAGTGGTGGGGACACCTCGGATGTGACCTTTACCGCTCGTCCGGCTGGGGAAGTTGGTCGGCCCGCCCGCCAACGTCTGCGAAACAGGACTTGCGGAACAATTGAATCGCGCCGGGGACGCTGTCGGCAGCGGCATTAATGGGCACGAAGTCCGAGCCGGATTTGGAGTAGATTTCGCCGCCAGCGACCCCGAGCGCGGGGTCACGCTCGAATTCGCGAAGCAGGGTTTCATAGTAGGAGGGCGGCAGCGTGATATCGGCGTCGAGGTTGCCGACGTAGGAGTAGTCAACGTCGCGGAGCAGTTCGAGCCCGGCGTTGAAAGCGGCCGCTTTCTTGCCGAAGTGGGTCGCGCCATCACCCGGGATGGTCAGTAGACGGATGAAGCCACAGACCGGCATGTATTTCCGGACCACTTCGGAGGTGCCGTCGGTGGAACGGTCGTCCACAATCACCCAGCGAGCGGGTCTGTGGGTTTGCGCGGCAACGGCTTCGAGGGTATCGGCTATGAATACCGCTTCGTTCCGAGCCGCGGTGACGAGGACGTATGCCGGGGCGGGCGGATGCTCCCGAGAGGGCGGCGTCAATGCGTCCGTTCCGGGAGCGGTCGATCTCCGGGGCGGGGACGAAGGGCGTGGGCGCGGTGCAAATGGGAGTGAGGGTTCCGTGACCATCGGTGACTCTACCAGTCCTCTTCTGTAATAACCAGGCTTGACGGGCGGCCAAACACTGCGTAGACGCACGCCGACAGGCAGATGCTCGGTTTCCACGTGCATCGGCTCAGGATGTAGTGAAGGAACTTGCGCGGCGTACTGGCATGACGGAGCGTGGTGCCTCGGCTGAACGGATCATAGAAGCGGCGATAGAACGAAAGCGATCGCAGGAGCTGCTCTGTGCTCCTCAACCGCGTAATTGCGCTTCTAAGGTTCGTGTGACCTTCGCCAGCATCGCCCAGGAACCCAGGATGCAAGGACAAGTAGATCGTGGGGCGTTGTTGCCTAAGAGTCGCGACCATCGTAGGAACCACCGAATACTCGCCTGCTTCGATGTCGATTTTGATGAAACGGCAGTCCGTGATGTCGTTCGACTCGATGAATTCCGCAAAACGGATGGTCTTGACGGTCCAGTGACACTCAGCGTCGCCGAAAACCAGACTGGACATCGAAGCCCCCGGAGCGCTTCGAGTGCCAAGCTGCGCTGTCCCGGTTTCAGGAGCAATGCAGAAATTGAAGAGTCGTACATTGTCTGTTGCTGGCCTGTTCAATTCTACGTTGGCCGAGAGTTCGGGGAAGGCTACGGGATTTGGCTCCACTGCGAAGGCGCGCTTCGCGAGGTGGCACCCGACCAGCACAGTCGAGCCAATCCAAGCCCCGATATCGAGATACGAGCCACACGGGTCAATGAAGCGCCGAAAGATTCCGTAGGTTTCGGGCTCCCAACTACCTTCGGAGCAGGAGCGCCAATAACCCTCATTCTTGGTTCGCACAACCCGGGTCGGATTGCCATCAAGCGTGAGGTGAAGCGTGTCGGTGAGCATGTTGTGGTCTCCATCGTAGCGCCGCGAAATCGGGTGGGCAAACTCTGAACTGGGGCATCACTACTGGGAACGGTCAGCGTTCAGCTCGGACTGAGGACAAGGTTTCGCGGGTTAAGAGCGCCACCGTTTGCATCGTTTGTAGAGCCGCTGTGCCTGGCCCAACCAGTCGTAGGCGCCCGCAAGCTTCGCCTCGAAGAGGGCGTCGTCATCCAGGGTGTTGACCGGCAGCCGTTCCATAAAAAACGGGTCACTGCGGCTGCTGGCGATTCCGACCGTGGTGCATACTCCAGCGAGGTATCCCGCATCGCTCAATTGGCGATTGAGGGTCTGTCTAAATCCGGGGCGATGGCCGGGAAAGGCGAACGGATACGCGAAACTGGCGACGGCGGCCCCGATCCGGTCCTCGATCTCGGCTTTCGAGGCTTTTAGCTCCCGCTCCACTTCCGCGCCGGGCAGTTCCGCGAGTTGCGGGTGCGTCATGGTATGGGAGCCGAATTCCACACCCGCGCGATGGAGCTCGCGGACCTGGCTCCAAGTGAGGCAGGCGGTATCGCCGAAATAACGGGGCTGGTTGGCAATGTAGGAAGTGGGAAGGAAAACGCTCGCGGTGCAACTGTAACGGCTGAGGAGGGGGAATGCCTCGGAGCAGAAATCCGCGTAGCCATCGTCGAACGTCAACACGACCAGCTTCTCAGGGGCGGCGCTACTGTTCCGAAGCCGCTCTCCGGCAGTGGCGAGAGTGGCCGTCCGATAGCCGTTTCGGGCGAGGATTTCAAGGTGCCGCCGGACTACGCGAGGGTGCGTGACCGTTCTGAAATAAGGCCGGCAGCGCGGCTCATCTGTCATTGAAATGCTGTGATACATGAGGATCGGCACGCTCGGCGAGACACGGCCGAATACCGGCCCGAGGGGACGGAACAAGTACAAGGTTGCGAGGCGATCGGCGCGGAATCGGGGCATTCTTAGAAACTTCGTGTCAGTCGTTTAGAGGCGAAAGCGCGACGACAAACCACCGGATCGGAGCCCGGCGCCGTTTCAAGCGAGGACCCGCTGAGCAGCGCCAGTCGCCTCGCCGGCTCCCTCCGGGGGGGCGGACACCGGTGTATCTCCCGAGGTGGCTTTGTCCCCGGTGGCCGCTCTGCCCCCGGGAGTCATGCAATCAAGGGGTGGAAACATCGCAAGGAACAGGAGCCATGGGACCTTCATCTGGTCCCAATAGGACACACCCTGAAACGCGACCACATGAGCAAACAGTGCCGAACCGATGCACCAAGCAAGCCAGGCCTGCTTGCCACTCGACCGTTTCCTGGCGCGGCCCGCAATTCCGAATCCACGAGAGATAAGGGCGATAAACAAGCCCAGGGTGATGACTCCGCCCGACGCGGCTTCCGCAACGTACTGGTTACAGCGATCCCATGTGCCATGAGACCAGGTCCCATTCTGGTCCGTTCCGACAAGCCACCAATCAGAAAGATGCTGTACGAACTGATCCACAAGAAATGCGCGATCCCACCCATGCCCGCCCACGAAATCGACCTTGGCGATGATGTAGAAGATGGGGGCCTTCATCACCACGGCGAGCGCCAGGATTGTGAGGACGATGCCCCAGCGGACCTTTCGCATGTGCGCGCGGATGGACCACAGGGAGAGCCCGACGAAGCCGCCAAGGCAGGCCGAC
>JAIQFU010000544.1 GCA_020073115.1 Terriglobia bacterium | reverse complement strand
GCGGG
The DNA here is from genome assembly GCA_020073115.1 of Terriglobia bacterium. Lineage (GTDB taxonomy): Bacteria > Acidobacteriota > Terriglobia > Bryobacterales > Bryobacteraceae > BOG-224. The sequence continues at coordinate 5,582 of JAIQFU010000544.1, read as the reverse complement.
AACGCCGGTTCTCGCTCAACGCGGTGGCGTTCGTGGGGGCGCTGCCGTATTTCCTGATGGCGATCTCATCGATCAGCGGCGGCCTGCTGGCGGATCGCTGGGTTTCGCGCGGCGCATCGCCGGTAAAAGTGCGGCGCGGGTTCCTGGTAACGGGCCTGCTGCTCACATCCGTGCTGCTGCCTTCGGCGCTCCTGCCGCGCATCGAGTTCGCGGTGGCGGGTCTCTTCGCGGCGTGCTTCACCCTGGGGATCTATGCGTCGAACCTCTACGCGCTCACCCAGGCGCTGGCGGGTCCCGAAGCATCGGGGCGCTGGACGGGGCTGCAGAACGCCTGCGGCAACCTGGCGGGGATCGTGGGGCCGATTCTCACGGGCTGGCTTATCACCAAAACGAAGGGGTACGCCGTGCCGTTCCTGGCGGCGAGCGTGAGCTGCATCCTGGGGGCCTCGAGTTTCTGGTTCCTGGTGAAGGAGCCGGGGAAGAAGGCGCAGCAAGCGGAGCAGCCGGCGGGCTGAGCACCGGGCCACCCGCATTCATATACAATTGTAAGCACCGTCATAATTAGGAGCCAATATGAGCCGATTATCAGTTCGTCTGCTTTCGGTAGGGACCTTTTTCGCCGGGGCCGCTCTGCTGCTGGCGCAACCCGCCCTGAATGGGGTCTGGGTGCTGAAGGTACCGCGGGGCGATGGGACGTTCCGCAAGACATTTTATGAATTGAAACAGGACGGGCAGGCCGTCACCCTGTCCACCATGATGCCCGCCCGGCCACCGGCACCGCCGCCCGCGGCAGCGGGACGGGCCGGAGCGCCGCCGGCGGGAGCGCCGCAGGCCGGCCGCGGCGGCGGTAGAGGCGGGCCCGGAGGGCCGATCGTGGCTACTTTCGCCAGCGGAAAACTCCGTTTTGAAATGGCCGGCCGCGGGCGCGGCGGGCAAAACACGCAGCCTCCGCCGCCTACGGTGTACGAAGGATCGCTGGCGGGCGCAAAATTCGAGCTGACGATCAGCGGCGGACCTGCTCCCAACCCCCGCTACGCCTCCCCGACCAGCGCCATCCTGGAACGCTCCACGCGCGAGGCATTCGACATCCCGCGCCTCCCCCTGCCCGCACTGCACAACGTAAAGAGCAACGGGCTGGCGAAGACGCCGCCCATGGGCTGGAATAGCTGGAACCTCTTCGCCGGCCGCGTGGACGACAAACTGGTGCGCGAGATGGCCGACGCCATGATCACCAGCGGCATGAAGAAGGCCGGCTACATCTACGTCAACATCGACGATACGTGGGAAGGCGAGAGCCGCGACGCCAAGGGGAACATGACCACCAATACCAAGTTCCCCAATATGAAGGCGCTGTCCGACTACGTCCATTCCAAAGGCCTCAAGATCGGCATCTATTCGTCGCCCGGCCCGACGACCTGCCAGCACTGGGGAATCGACTACCTGAAGTACGACTGGTGCGGCGCTTCGCGCGTTTACGGCGATGAAGATATGCACGCCGCCTATCAGAAAATGGGCGACGCGCTCCTCAAGTCCGGGCGGCCGATCGTATACAGCCTGTGCCAGTACGGCCGCGCCAAAGTTTGGGAGTGGGGCCCGCTGGTGGGCGGAAACCTGTGGCGCACCACGGGCGATATCGGCGACCGGTGGAACTCCATGCTGAATCTCGGGTTCGGGCCTTCGGTCCCCGGGGGGATCCGCCAGCCCGACCAGCCCGCGCCGCCCAGCCTCACACAGCTGGATATTGCGAAAGACTCCAACGTGGGACATTGGAACGATCCCGACATGCTCGAGGTCGGCAATGGAGGCATGACCACGGACGAATACAAGACGCACTTCAGCATGTGGTCCATGCTCCGCTCGCCTTTGCTGGCCGGAAACGATATCCGCAGCATGAGCCAGGAGACCAAGGACATCCTGCTCAAGATCGCGCGGCCGCTGAAGGACAAATCGACGCCCGTGGCGCTGTTCAATCGCGGGGATCAGCCGGCGAAGATCAGCGTAATCTGGGACGCCCTGGGCCTGGGCGGAAAGAAGCTGACAGGCCGCGACTTGTGGCGACATGAGGCCGTGACGCTGTCGGGCGACCGCTACTCCGTCGAAGTGCCGACCCATGGTGTGGTGCTGCTGAAGGTTTCGGCGAAGTAGAGCCAGTACCGCCGGGGTCGATTTGCGCTATTGGTTCTTTGGGCCCGCCGCCAAAGAACCGGTGGCGAAAATCGACCGCCGGCGGTACTAATTCCCTATAATCTCCACTGACCCCGCCCCCAACCCCTCCGACGAAGCCGTGACCCTGATCCGCCCCGCCGCGGAGGCCTTCACGAGCGCGATGCACTCGCCCTGGAATGCATGACGCTCGGATGCCTGGAAAGGCTCGTGGCCGGCGATATCAGCGTTGTCCACGGCGGCGATCGCGCCCGGCCCGGAAACCTGAAAGCGAACCAGCCCGGCCGCGTCGGGGACGGTGACTCCATTGGCGTCCACGATCCGGGCCGTCACGAAGGCGACGCCGTCCCACGATGCCGCGATCCGGTTCCGATCCAGCGCGAGCGTGATCTTCGCGGCTTTGCCGGCAGTTCGCAGTTGATGAGTGGCGACCGGCTGGCCCTTGTTCCTGCCGACAGCTTTCAGCACGCCGGCCTCGAACGGCACGCGCCACACGCGCGGAGCCGCATCGGCCGGCAACGGCTGCGCGCCAAGCGATTTGCCGTTCAGCGTCAGCTCCACTTCCTCGCAGTTGCTGTAGACCTCCACGTTTTCCTCATGGGGCCCGAGGCTGGAAGGAGTCCAGTCTGAGTACAGCGTCTCCCCGGGCCGCTGCAGCGCACCGGCCTCATAGCCGGGGTCGGTCACCGCGGCTTGCCGCGGCGCTACCCGGCGCACAATGCGGACCATGGGCTCGTCCGACCACCAGCTCATCCGTTCGTACCCCATAGGCATGATGCGGCCGGTGTGGTCCAGCAGCCCGGAGGCGGCGAACACCACCGGCCAGGCGCGGGATTCGCCGAGGTAGTCGATCCCGCTCCACAGGAACTGCCCGGAGTAGGGCGGGTTGTCGCGCAGCGCCAGCCACACGGCGCGTCCGTGCTGGTTTTCGGTACCGACGATTTTGCGCGAAGGCTTGGCGGCGTGTGCGGCGAGAATCTCGTTTTCGCGGTAGTTCTGGCCGATCACGTCGAGCATGTCGGCGAGGCCGTTATCGTAATCGTGGCTCACGTTGGGCCGGAAGAGCGCCTGCGTGACCGGCCGGGTCGGATCGGCCTGGTGGAACACCGCAATCAACCCGGCCAGGATTTCCTTCGCCAGATCGGGCTTGGGCGTGTCGTGGATCTCGTTGCCCGCGCTGTAGAGAATGATGCTGGGGTGGTTGCGGTCGCGCAGGACGGTGTCGCGCGTGTCGGTGTGCGACCACTCGCGGAAGTAGAGATGGTAGTCGTACGGGTTTTTGGCGACCGTCCAGCAATCGAACATCTCGTCCATCACCAGGAAGCCCATGCGGTCGCAGAGGTCGAGGAACTCCGGCGCGACGGGGTTATGGGCGGTTCGGATGGCGTTCACGCCAAGCCGCCGCAGGGTGGCGAGCCGACGCTCCCAGACATCGAGGGGAACGGCCGCGCCCACCGCGCCGCCATCGTGGTGCAGGCAGACGCCCTTGATCTTCAAATTCCGGCCGTTGAGCCAGAAGCCGGTGTCGGGGTCGAAGTGGAACTCGCGGATGCCGAAGGGGACGGACTCCTCGTCGAGCGTCGCCGCGCCGCCACGGACCCGCACGGCGGCGCGGTAGAGCGCGGGGCGGTCCAGGTTCCAGAGGGCCGGCGCCGTGATCTCGATTTCCCGGTCGAAATCCGCGGAGCCGCCGGCCGCCACGGCTTTAGCCGGGACTTGGGCGCTCGCCGCCGCCTTGCCGTCAGGTCCGAGGATTGCGATTTCGAGCGCGACGGTGCGGGGCGCGGCCGATTGATTCACGACCGTGGTCTGGACCCGCACCGTGGCGCTGGCCGCGGCCGCTTTGGGGAGGGTCACGAAAGTGGCCCAATGGTCCAGGTGCACGGGATCCGTGGACACCAGGCGCACGTGGCGGTAGATGCCCGCGCCGGTATACCAGCGGGAGGCGGGCTGCCCGGAGTTGTCCGCGCGGACCGCCAGCACATTGGCGTTCATTCCGCCAAATTTCAGATGCCCGGTCAACTCGTAGCGGAAGCTGACATATCCGTAGGGACGCTTGCCGAGGTGGAACCCGTTGATCCAGACGTCGCTGTTGGCCATGACGCCGTCGAAATCGACGAACACGCGCCGTTTGGCGTCGGCTTCCGGAAGGGTGAAGGGCTTGCGGTACCAGCCTACTCCCGCGGGGAGGAAACCGCCCGCGCCGCGCGTCGGGTTCCGCGCATCGAAGGGGCCTTCTATGCTCCAGTCGTGCGGCAGGGTGACGGCGCGCCATGAAGCATCGTCGAACGCCGGGTTCTCCGCGCCGGGAGCGTCGGCTTTCAGGAAACGCCAGCCGGAATCGAAGGGGACGGTGGTGCGCGAGGGCGCTGCGTGGAGGGACGCGGCCAGGAAGGTGAGAGCCAGGCAGATTGTGATGCGCTGCATGAAACGCCAGTTTAGCGCTTCCTTGGTTATCATTCGATCATGGCGCTTATTCGTATTCTGATCGCGGTCTGCGCGGCTGCCATGGCCGCCGCCCCCCAGACGCAGCCGGAGGCGTTGCGCACCCTGGAATACGCCCGGCCGCAGAGCGGAGCGCTGCTCCTGGACCTGTACCTGCCGCCAAGCGGCGGGCCTTTTCCGCTGATTGTGTGGATTCACGGCGGCGCCTTCCGGGCGGGGAACAAGGGCGGCATCTGGTACAAGCCGATCCTCAACCAGACCCGCCGAGGGTACGCCGTCGCCAGCATCGACTACCGCCTGAGCGGCACGGCGCAGTTCCCCGCCCTGGTTCAAGACGCCAAAGCCGCGATCCGGTGGCTGCGCGCCAGTGCGGCGCAGTTTCACCTCAACACGGACCGGATCGTGGTGGCGGGCGAATCGGCGGGGGGATACCAGGCCGCCATGCTGGGGACCACCGGCGGCGTGACGGAACTGGAGGGCGCCCTCGGCAGCCCCAAGGATTCGAGCCGGGTGCAAGGCGTGATCGACTTCTTCGGACCCACCGATTTTTTGGCGATGGACGACGGCGCCAGTTCCTGCAAGACGCCGATGGTCCACCGCACGGCCGATTCGCCGGAATCGCTGCTGCTGGGGTGCAATCTGGACGCGTGCCCGGAGAAGGTGAAAGCGGCCAATCCGATTACGTATGTGAGCCGGGACGATCCGCCATTCCTGATCCTCCACGGCACGGCCGATTGCCTGGTTCCGCACAGCCAGAGCCAGCGGCTCTATGACGCCCTCCGCGCGGCGGGAGACAAGGCGGATCTGCACCTGCTGCCCGGCGTGGGTCATGCGGACCAGCGTTTCATGACGTCCGAAACGGAGAAGTGGGTCAGCGATTTCGTGGATTCGGTGTTGCGCTAGCGCGCAGCATGCGGTCGATAACCGGACGCTCTTCGCGGGTAGACCCGTTTGACAGGACGATGGGATCGCCG
>JAIQFU010000543.1 GCA_020073115.1 Terriglobia bacterium | reverse complement strand
GTCGCGCGCACGCCCGGCGGAGGTCTCCAGATTTCCGGCAGCGGCGAGCACCGCAGCGCCATGATCGTCAACTCCGCCGACGTGACCGATCCCGCTACAGGCCAATTCGGCCTCACCGTTCCCATCGACAGCGTCGAGACCCTGAACGTCTTCCAAACCCCGTTTCTGGCCGAATACGGGCGATTCACGGCCGGGCTCGTCTCCGTGGAAACGCGCCGCGGCACGGATGAGTGGAAATGGGAATTGAACGATCCCTTCCCCGAGTTTTTCATCCGCAGCTGGCAACTTCGCGGTTTGCGCGACGCCACCCCGCGGCTCAACTTCGAAGGCCCGCTTATTGCAGGGAAGCTGTACTTCTCCGAAGGATTCGAATACGAGGTCCGTAAGACGCCGGTCTTCACCCTGCCGTTCCCGGACAACCTCAAACGCAAGCAGGGGTTCAACTCGTTTGCGCAGTTCGACTGGATCGCTTCCGAGAAACAGATGGTCACCGCCACGGTTCACGTGGCGCCGCAGCGGCTGGGCTACGTCAACATGAACTACTACAACCCCCAGCCCACCGCGCCCGACGCCGGCACGCACAACTACACCGCGACCATCGCCGACCGCCTCACCGTAGGCAGCGGCGGTCTCTTCGAGAACACGTTCTCCGCCACGCGTTTCGATGCGCGCGTCTGGGGCCAGGGTTCCCAGGATCTCAGCCTGACGCCGCTGGGGAATACCGGGAATTACTTCGCCGAGCAGGACCGGAACGCCGCCCGGGAGGGCTGGCTTTCGGCTTACTCCTCCGCTCCCGTCCACCGCCTGGGCACGCACAACTTCAAAATCGGCGCGTATCTCGCGCATAGTTCGGACGACGGCCAGTTGACCGCCAGGCCCGTCAATATTCTGGACGCGGCGGGCAGTCTGCTGGAACGCATCAGCTACGCGGGCGGGCAGCCGTTCCGTATGCACGACACGGAGTACTCCGCCTTCGGACAGGACCACTGGATGGTTACCCCGCGGCTGGCCGTTGACCTGGGGCTCCGCGCCGAATCGCAGGAGGTCTCCGAAGCGTTCCGCCTCGCGCCGCGCGCCGGTATCGCCTGGAGCCCGCTGCGGGCAACGGGCACGGTGGTGCGCGCGGGCTTTGGCCTTTTTTACGACCACGTCCCGCTGAACGTCTATTCGTTCCGCCAGTACCCCAGCCAGGTAGCGACCACATTCAACCCCGACGGCTCCGTGTTCGCCGGTCCGTTTCTTTACCTGAACAGCCTGGGCGATGTGACGAAGCGCTACCCGTTTGTATTCCAGGAGACCGGGCCCGGCAATTTTTCTCCGCGGAGCTCCACCTGGAGCGTGCAACTGGAACAGCCGGTCATGCGTAACCTGAAGCTCCGCGCGAGCTATATGAGCAGCCTCTCCGACGGGCTGATCCTATTGGACACCGTGCCGCCCGCCCCCGGCTCCCATACCGGCTCGAACCTGCTCTCCGGAAGCGGCGTGGCGCGGTACCGGCAACTGGAGATCACCACCCGCTTGCGACTGAAAGAAGGCCGCGAGCTCTTCTTCTCCTACGTGCACAGCCGGGCGCGCGGCGACTTGAACGATTTCGCGAACTTCCTGGGCAGTTTCCCGGTCCCGTTCATCCGGCCCAACCAGTTCGGCGATCTTCCCACGGACCTGCCTAACCGTTTTCTGGCGTGGGGCATGGTGCAACTGCCGTGGAGGTTCCGCATCGCGCCGGTGATCGAATACCGGAACGGTTTTCCTTACGTCGTCACGGACGCCGCGCAGAACTACGCGGGAGTTCCGAACTCCACCCGCTTCCCGCCGTTTCTGGCGGTCGATGCGCGAGTCTCGAAGGATTTCCCGGTGAGCCCGAAATACGCCGTGCGGTTCTCGGTAAGCGGATTCAATCTGACGAACCACTTCAATCCCGAGGCGGTGCACTGGAACACGGCGGACCCGGCGTACGGCGTGTTTTTCGGCCAGCGCGGCCGCCATCTGACGGTGGATTTCGACGTGCTGTTCTGATGTGATGGCGATGATCAAACGTATCGTCCAACTGGCCGCACTGGCCGCGATCGCGGTGCTGATCCACGGCTATCACCTGGGGGTCGATGATGCGGAGATCTACGTCCCGGCCATCAAGCGCGCGGCCGATCCGGCGCTCTACCCGTTCGGCTCGGAGTTCTTTCAGTCGCACGCCCGGCTCTCCTTGTTCCCCAATCTCGTGGGTGGTTCCGCGCGGCTGGCGCACTCGCCGGCCGACTGGGCCATCTTCGCCTGGCACGTGTTCGGCGTGTTCCTGCTGCTGGCCGCCGCGTGGCGCCTGGCCTGCGCCTGCTTCCCACACGCGCCCGCGCGATGGGGCGCCGTGGCGCTGCTGGCCGCGGCGTTCAGCGTTCCGGCCGCGGGTACGGCGCTGGTGATCATGGATCCCTACCTGACGGCTCGCTCGCTCTCCGCTCCGGCGGCGCTGTTCGCCGCGGCCTGTTACCTTTCGAATCGCCCGCTGCGCGCCTTGGGATGGCTGGCGTTCGCGGCGGCCGTCCATCCGCAGATGGCCTTGTTCGCCGGCGCATTCCTGGCGGTGGCAGCCGCGTCCCGGCACGCCCAGGCGGCGTCCTCCACGTCCGTCTTCGCCGCTTTTTCCGCGTTTCCTCTTCTGTTCGATTTCCACCCCTCCACCGGGCCCGCCCGTGAAGCGCTTTTATCGCGCACGTACTTCTTCGTGACCCAATGGGCCTGGTACGAATGGGTGGGGGTGGCGGCGCCGCTGGCGCTCCTGGCATGGGCCGGTTCGGTGAAGTTCAAGGGAACGACGCCGGCGTTCCGCGCGGCGGCGCGCGCCCTGGTTGCGCTGGGCGTGCTGGCCACGGCCGCCGGCCTCGTCCTGGCCGCTTCCCCGCGCTTCGAGAACCTCACGCGCCTGCAGCCGATGCGCAGCTTCCAGTTGATCTACGCCGTGTTCTTTGTCCTGCTCGGCGGCCTGGCGGGAGAGTACGCGCTCAAAAAACACGCGTGGCGTTGGGCTGCCCTGTTCCTTCCCCTCGCAGCCGCCATGTGGCTGCTCGCGGGAAGCGCTTACCCCCACAGCCCGCATGTGGAATGGCCCGGCGAGCACGGCTCCGGCGCCTGGACGTCCGCATTTTATTGGATCCGCGAGAACACGCCGAAGGACGCGGTTTTCGCGCTCGACCCGGACTACATGGCGGCCCCCCGCGACGACCAGCACGGTTTCCGGGCCGTGGCCGAGCGCAGCGCCCTGGCCGACCGGCTCAAAGACAGCGGCGCCGTATCGTTGTTTCCCGCTCTCGCCGGCGATTGGAAGACGCAAGTGGAAGCCGCCAGCGGGTGGCGATCCTTTCACGCAGCCGATTTCGAGCGCCTCGCCGCCGAGTTTCCCGTGGACTGGGTCGTGGTCCGCGGCCCGGGACCGGCGGGGTTTGCGTGCCCCTATCGCAACGCCGAGCTGGCCGTCTGCCGGATTCCGCATTAATCAGGCTACTGTGGCGTGGGCACTCCTGCCTGCCGTGTCGGCAATCGTGCCGACACCCGGCTCCAGCGAAGCCAGGGAGCCGGAGTGCGCCACGCTACGTCCCTGCCTGGTAGTAGAGTAGAGGGTCGAAGTCACCGGAAAGGAGCCGTATATGGGCTTTGCGGGAAAATGTCTCTGGATGCTGGCGCTGGCGGCCGCCCCGGC
>JAIQFU010000542.1 GCA_020073115.1 Terriglobia bacterium | reverse complement strand
TGCAAAGACTGGCCGAAAGCCTGGTCTATTATCGCACCGCGGACCGCAAGAACCGGATGGTGGTCTTTCTGGCGTAGGGGGTAGGGCCCAGGCAGGGCAGGGGCGGCAGGCCTGAAATGCGGGACAGGCTTTTATCCGGGTGGGGCCGCGCGCCCCACCCGTCGTCGCCTCCGATCCCCATCTGCCGGTAGTCGATGTTGACGGTGATGTCCTTCGAGAAGACGATCTCCGTGGGATGCCGATGCCGGCCATCGAGTTCTTCCGGGCGGAACGGCCACGCGCTGAAGTAGAAGGTGGGGGACCCCGTCACTTTCCAACCCCGGCCCTGCCGGTCGGTGAAACTGGCCCAACGGACGTCGCTGCGGTTGCCGGTCTCCTGGGGGCGGGGATACGGGTACCACATCTCGTCCACGGAGGCCGAATAGCGGCCCACCGCCGCGCCGGTGTTGCGGTCCCAATAGTTCTCCTGGGGTCCGCGGCCGTACCACGTCACCGTGCGGAACTCTCCCGGGATCCGCACCTGCATTCCAATTCGCGGAATGTCCGGCAGCGTGCCCGCCGGGCGCAGGACGCTTTCGATTTCGATCGCGCCGCCGGCGTGGAGGGAATAGACGGTCTGCTGGGTGGAGCCGCCCGCCGAGAGAGCGGCTTCCACCGTGACCCTGGTCAACTGCGGCGACGGTTTCTCGACATGGAAGGCCGTCACTTTGCGCTTGTTCCCCGCATCGCGCCACACGGCCTGCCGCCCGGCCATGCCGTTGCCGCGGTCGTCGTCCGTTTCGCTGCGCCAGTAGTGGGGGGCCATCGGCCCGGCGATCATTTCCTTTCCACCCTGGACGTAGGATTCCAGGCTGCCGGACGCCCGGCCGATTTTGGCGGTGAAGCGCCCCCCGGTTATCTCTATACCCGCGTCCGATTCCATCACCCGGAGGGGCGGCGCGGCGGCGCCCGTCGGCGCCAGTGCTGGCGTGGACCAAGCCATGGCGAACTGGTCGAAGGCTAACTGGTATCCGGCATCCGCCCAAAGGCTGGCGGACTTGGAACGGAAGCCGATCTTCAGGTAATATTCCGCGCCGGCCGTGAGTTTCGGCTGGCTCAAGGGAATCGTGATTTCCTGCGCTCCCCCCGCCTTCGCAGTGAGGGGAGGCAACGGGCCGGAGGCGATCCGGACTCCGTTCTCTTCCAGTTCCCACGCGCCGCGCACATACGAGAGGTCGCGGAAGACGTTCTTGTTGCGGACCCGCAGTTTGCCGCGCGGCAGATCCACCGGCTCGACCCCGATGTTCTGGTAGACCTTCTTCACCTCCTCCAGGGCCGGGTGGGGCGAACGGTCCGGCGCCACGATGCCGTTGAGGACCTGCGTCTCATCGTTGGGCTTGTCGCCGTAATCGCCTCCATACGCCCAGAACTCTTTTCCGTTGGCGTCCTTTTTGCGGATTCCCTTGTCCTGCCAGTCCCAGATGAAGCCGCCGTGCATGTACGGCGTGGATTCGATGAAATCCCAATACTCCTGGAGGTCGCCGGTGGCATTCCCGCGCGAGTAGGCGTACTCCACCATGTACATGGGACGGCCCTTGCCCTCGGCCGCGTAGGTACGGGGAATATTCGCCACCCGCGGGTACATGGGCGAATAGAAGTCCCCGTGAACACTCTTTCCCGCTTCGTAGGAGATGGCGAATTCCGGATGGCGGGTCTTCACGTAATCTCTCGCCGCCGCCAGGTTGCGGCCGATCCCGGCTTCGTTCCCCAGCGAAAAGGCGAAGACGCAGGGATGGTTCTTGTCCCGCTCCACCATGCGGCTGACGCGCTCGATGTGGTTCTCCGTGTAGTCCTCTCCCTCTGAGATGCGCTGCCGCTCGTTGGCGCCGTAGCCATGCGATTCGATATCCGCCTCGTCGAGGACATAGATCCCGAAGCGGTCGCACAGGGCGTACCACTCCGGGTCGTTGGGGTAGTGGCTCGTGCGCACGGCGTTGATGTTGTTGCGCTTCATCAGGCGCAGGTCCTGTTCCATGCGCTCGCGCGTCATGTACTGGCCGCGGTCGGGGTCGAATTCGTGGCGGTCCACGCCCTTGAGGTAGATTTTGCGGCCGTTGAACAGAAGCTGGTCGCCCTTGATTTCCACCGTCCGGAAGCCCACGTTCCAGGGAATGCTCTCGATCACCTTCCCCCCGGCGTCCGTCAGGTTGAGGATGAGCTTATACAGATACGGTTCCTCGGCGGACCACTTTTTCGGGTTCGCGACCGCGCCTTTCAGCTCTACCTCGGCTTCTCCACGCGCTGGCGCGGACCACCTGCCGATCACAGGCTTCACGGCTGCCACGCCGCGGGCGTCGAGGAGTTTGGCCTCTACGACGCCGGCCGCCTGCCCTGCCGTGAGATTTCGGATCTTCACCTTCAATTCGAGCGAGGCGCCGCGGTACTGCGGGTCAAACGGCGTGAGCGCCTGGAAATCGCGAATGTGCACCGGGGCGCGCGATACCAGCGTGACGTTGCGGTAAATGCCGCTCACCCGCCACGTGTCCTGGTCTTCCAGGTAGCTGCCCGCATTCCAGCGGTACACCTCCGCGGCGACCACGTTCCTTCCCGGCCTCAGATACCGGGTGATGTCGAACTCCGCCGGGAGGCGCGAATCCTGGCTGTATCCCACGCGCTCGCCATTGACCCACAGCACCAGCGCGGAGCTCACGCCATCGAAGACCATGAACGTCTCCCGGCCCTCCCACGCGGCAGGGAGGTCGAACGTGCGGCGGTAGGACCCCACCGGGTTGCGCTCGGCGTACGCGGTCCAGGTTTTATCCTCCGGTTCCTCCATCACGTGGGGCGCATCGCGCCGGAACGGGTAGGGAATGTTGGAATAGATCGGGGTTCCGTATCCCTTCAGCTCCCAGTTCGAGGGGACCTCGATTTCTTTCCAGTCCGCGGTGGAGAATTCCGGCTTGTAGAAGTCAGCCGCGCGCTCCGAGGGCTGCCGGACCCAGTGGAATTTCCAGAGGCCGTTCAGCGAGAGGGTATAGGAGGAGCGGGCGGCTTCGGAGCGCAACGCCGCACTCTCGGTGGGGTAGGGAACCAGCGTGGCGTGGGCAGGTTCTTTATTTACGCCCGTGATGCGCGGATTTTCCAGTTCCGCCGGAACGGCGGCCGGTTGCGCCGGCAGGCCAGGGGCGCAAAACAGGATCGGGAGGATCAGGTGCAGAGCGCGAGCCATAGACCCCCGATGGTAAACCAGTTCGGGCCCGCCGTCAGGCCGTGCTGTTTCGAAGGGTGGATGGCGGAGTGGCGGGAGGGTCCGCCAACGCCCGGGCCACCACGGAAACCGCTTCGCTCGGCCGGAACGGCTTGGGCAGCAGCATACAGCGGCCCGCCAGTGGGCACTCGTGGCAGCCGCTGTCGAATCCGGACATCAGCACCGTTCGAATGTGGGGGTGGCGGTTGGCGATCCATCGCGCCAGTTCGTGGCCGTCCATCTCGGGCATGACCACGTCGGAGAGCACGATATCGAATGGCTCATCGGCGCACAGCCGCATTGCTTCGGAGGCGACGGCGGCGGTCCGCACATGGTACCCAGCCATGGAGAACGCAGCCGTAAGCAAGCCCCGGATAGCGCCTTCATCGTCCACGATCAGAATGCGAGGTTGAGAATTCATAGGCAGCCCCTGAAAACCCGGACTGAGTAGGTTTTTTTGTATACTAACAT
>JAIQFU010000541.1 GCA_020073115.1 Terriglobia bacterium | reverse complement strand
TGGGCGCCGGAGCCGCCGGACGTCCGGGCGCAATCATCGCAGCCGGCGGCGCCGGCGGTGGCGGCGCGGGGGGGCGGACCTGCGGCGGCGCTGGCCGCGCCGGGGGATGCGGCGCCCCTACCGGTGGATGTACCGGCCGGCCCGCCAGAGGCGGCCGGATCGGTACCGCGGGCCGGTGCTCTTCCGCTGCGCGCCCGGGCGCTCCGGGCTCCTCCGGCGCGAGCGTTTCCGCCGGAGCGGCGGCCTGCGCCGGGACCGGCTCCGCGCCACCGGCCTCGGCCGGCTCGGCCGGCTCGGCCTGCGGATAGGCTTCTTCCGCCTCCGGCTCCTGCTCGGGTTCCATTTCCGAAACCTCTTGGCCGTACAGGCGGCGCAACTTTATCGCCACGTCTTCGTCGATTGAGCTGGAGTGCGTCTTCTTCTCCGTGACGCCCAATTCGGGGAGCCGTTCCAAAATCTCATGGGCCTTCACTTCCAGCTCCCTCGCCAGCTCGTTAATTCGAATCTTCTTCATAAACAAAGCTATCTGCTTCTTACTGCGGAGCCGGACTTATTTGCCGTGGTCTTCCTCCGCTCCGGCCGATTCCGACTGATTTTGAGAGGGGGAACCCGCGTCTTCCATGGTACCAGAGTGTTCCCCGATTTCCTCCGCGCCCCCTTCCACCGCTTCCGCGCCGGATTGTTCCGATCCCGGTTCGAAGCGTTCTTCCGGACTCTCCGGATCGTAAAGCGTCCCCGGCGGGTAGTTCGTTTCCGTGTACCCCTCGGGCGCGGGAGCCGGCCCCGGCTCCGTACCCAGCGAACCCGTGTCCGTGCCCTGTACCTCGGCGACGTCCTCGGGGGAAGCGCTCAAGTCCGGCGATACGGGCTCCGCCTCCGGGACGACCTCCTCCGGATTCTCGACGCCCGCCGCCTCCTCGAACTGCGCGTAATACGCATTGACGGCCGCCTGGAGCTGTTGCACCGACTCGACGCCGATGCCCTGGATCTCCTCCAGTTCCTCGGGGGTCATGCTCCCCAGCTTCTCGATGGTGCCCACGCCGGCTGCTACCAGGTTCTCCGCCACTTTCTCCGGCAGGCCGTAGTCGATCAGCACCGATACCGGCGCGCCCGGCGCCACCAGCGCGGCCATCTGCGACTCCACCTCCTGGCGTTTTTCCTCTTCGCTCTTGATGTCGATCTTCCAGCCCAGCAGCTTGGCGGCGAGCCGCACGTTCTGGCCCTTCTTGCCGATGGCCAGCGAGAGCTGTGAATCGTCCACGATCACTTCCATGTGCTTTTCCAGCGGGTCCAGGATGCTGATGCGGCTGACCTTGGCGGGGCTCAGGGCGTGGGTGGCGAAGACCACGGGGTCTTCCGAGTATTCGATGATGTCGATTTTCTCGCCGCGCAGCTCGCGGATGATCGACTGCACGCGCATGCCCTTCATGCCGACGCAGGCGCCCACGCTGTCCACGTCGCGGTCGCGGCTCTGGACGGCTATTTTCGTGCGCTCGCCCGCCTCGCGCGCGCAGCCTTTGATCGCCACCGTGCCGTCGTAGATTTCCGGCACCTCCTGCTCGAACAGACGCATGACCAGTTCCGGCGCGGCGCGCGAAACCAGCACGCCCGGTCCCTTGGCGGACTTGTCCACCAGCCGGATGACGCAGCGCACGCGGTCGCCCACGCTGTAGTTTTCCAGGCGCGACTGCTCCTTCTTGGGCAGCTTGGCTTCCGTCTTTCCGAGATCGAGGATGTAGTCCGGTCCTTCCACGCGCTTGATGGTGCAGTTGACCAACTCCCCGGTGCGCCCCGAATACTCCTGGTAGACCGTCTCGCGCTCGGCTTCCCGGACCTTCTGGAAAATTACCTGCTTGGCGGTCTGCGCCGAGATCCGGCCCAGCGCGTCGGTGTTTTTGGGAATCCGGATTTCGGCGCCGACTTCCGCCGCCGGATTGAGGCGGCGCGCCTCTCCCAGCGGCATTTCGTGCGTCGGATCGGCCACCTCTTCCACCACTTTCTTGACGGCGTAGAGTTGGATGGCTCCGGTCTTCGGGTCCATCTCCGCGATGTAGTCCTCGTTGGTGCGGTAGTGTTTCCGGGCGGCGATCAGCATGGCGTCCTTGACGGCGTCCAGCACGATCTGCGGATCTATGCCCTTTTCCTTGCTCAGAGTCTCGATGGATTGAAAAATCGTTTCCAAAATGCCCTCGTTGTGCGATTGAGTTTTCCGGCGTTCTCTCCCAGGGGGGCTTACCACTCGAACTTCAGATTGGCCTTCTGGACCAGTTCGAAGGGGAACCGGATAGTGGTTCCCGGTTGTGTTTCCAGCGCCACAACGCCGTCTTCGAAGCTGGCAAGCGTGCCTTCCCAGTGGCGGCGTCCTTCCAGGGGCTCGCGGAGAGTGATCTTGGCCTTCTTGCCCTGGAATCGCCGGTAATCCTGAGGTTTGACGAGCTTACGTTCCACTCCCGGGGAGCTGACCTCGAGCGTGTATCGGCCGCCCGGCACCACATCCTCGACATCCAGAATAGTCCCCACCTGCTGCGAAACGGTCTCGCAATCCCCGTGACTCACGCCCTCCGGCTTGTCGATGGAGATGCGGACCAGGCGGTTGTTGCCGCCACCCTTCACCTCGACCTCCACCAGCTCCAAGCCTTCGGACGCCGCCACGCGCTGCGCAATTTCTTCAATTCTGGACGCTATCGCTTCCTGCATCGTCGCCGCAAGAGTCGGACCCAACAAAAAAGTGGGCTTTCGCCCACTTGGACTGTTCGACCTCTTAAATTATATTGTACCGTGTTCCCGGCGGCAGGGGAAGAGGAGCCTTCGGGCCGCCTTCAGGGGCCGGAACTGGGAGTCCGGGGCTGGCCCCCGGCCCCCCACCCCCGCCCCCGGCCCCCCACCCCTGCGATAATATCCCCATGCCTACCTCCGCCCCGCTGGTAGCCGTGATCATGGGCAGCAAGTCGGACTGGGCGGTCATGCGACTTGCCGCCGAAGTGCTTGCGAATTTTGGCGTTCCTCACGAATGCCGCGTCCTCTCGGCGCACCGCACGCCGGCCGATACCGCCGATTACGTCAGCCAGGCCGAATCGCGTGGCTCGGAGGTGGTCATCGCCGCGGCGGGCGGCGCGGCGCACCTGGCGGGCGTCTGTGCGGCCCACACCGTCCTGCCGGTGCTGGGGGTCCCCATGGAAAGCGCCGCGCTCCAAGGCCTGGATTCCCTCCTCTCCACGGTCCAGATGCCGGCTGGAATCCCGGTGGGCACGCTGGCCATCGGGGCCGCGGGCGCGCGGAATGCGGCCCTGCTGGCCATCGCCATCCTGGCGAACGGCCGGCCGGAGTTGCGCGAGAAACTAAAGCGTTACCGGGCCGAACAGAGAGAGAAGATCCTGAAGGAGAAGCTGGAATAGATCTCGCCGGGGTCCACGTGTGAAGCGGCGAGGGCCGCAAACGCATCTGGCACTCAGGGGTCGGATTGCGCGCCGTTCACGGGATTAGTCTGTCTTTCGCCATTTCGTGGCTGGCCGCCTGCGCCGCGGCGGCCGGCTTCGGGACCGTTCGTGGAATCGTTCACGATCCCGATCATCGCCCGGTGGACGCGGCTTCCATCACCCTGCGCAGCGTCACCTCCGACTACGCGCAAACGGCCCGGACCGGCTCCGGGGGAGATTTTCTCTTCGCCGCGGCCCCCATCGGCCGATACGTCCTCGAGGTGGCGA
>JAIQFU010000540.1 GCA_020073115.1 Terriglobia bacterium | reverse complement strand
TCTGCTGGCGGACCGCGCGGCCTTGGGGGCCAGCGGCGCCAGCGTCAAGACCAGTGGGACCCGGCGGCTGCTGCTGGGGGCGGCAGCGGCGCTGTGCCTCATCCTGATCATCGGGTTTACCGTCTCCTTCTTCCGCAACCGCGGCCTGGAAACGCAGGTGCGCGACGCGGCGCGCGGGCTGGCTTCCGCGGAACCGGCGGGCGCGGACGTGGCGTCGCTCGATTCGCTGCGCCGGCTGGATACGCTGCGGCTGTCGCTCGAAACCCTTTCGAAGTATCGCCGCGAAGGGGCGCCCTGGAGCTATCGCTGGTTCCTCTACGCCGGGAACGAGCTTCATCCCTCCGCCCGGCGCGTCTATTTCGATCGCTTCAAGCAGGCGATGTTCGGGCAGACGCAGGGCGGAATCCTGCAATCCCTGCGCGGCCTGCCGGCCACCCCCGGCCCCGAATACGGGCCCACCTACGAGGCGCTGAAGGCCTACCTGATCACCACCTCGCACCACGACAAAAGCACGCGGCTGTTCCTGGCGCCGGCGCTGATGAAATGGTGGGTCGCGGGCCGGACGGTCGATGCCGACCGCACGCAGTTGGCGCAAAAGCAGTTCGAGTTCTATGCCGACGAGCTGAAGGAGTCCAATCCCTACTCCAGCGAGAACGACGGCTTCGCCGTGGAAAAAGCGCGGAAGTACCTGGCGCAGTTCGCCGGCGCGGAGCGCGTCTACGCCTTCATGCTGGCCGAGGCGGGCACGAAGAATCCGCCCATCAACTTCAACCGCCAGTTCCCCGGCTCCGCCCAGACCGTGATCGAGACGCACGAGGTTCCGGGCGCCTTCTCCAAGGGCGGCTGGGCCTACATGAAGGACGCCATCCAGCACGCCGACCGGTATTTCAGCGGCGAGCAGTGGGTCCTGGGCGACCAGGCGGCCGCCAACATCGACCGCACCAAGCTGGATGCGGACCTGCGCGCCCGCTACGGCAAGGATTTTACCCTGGAGTGGCGGACGTACATCAAGTCCGCATCCGTGGCGCGCTACGCCGGCCTGAAAGACGCCTCGCAGAAGCTGGGCATGCTTTCGGGGAACCAGTCGCCGCTGCTGGCGCTGTTCTGCCTGGCCTCGCAGAACACGGCCGTGGACGACCCCAACGTGGCCAACATCTTCCAGCCGGTGCAGACGGTGGTTCCGCCGGCGTGCGCCGAGCGGTACATCGCGCCGCCCAACCAGAACTACATGAACGCGCTGGTGACGCTCCAGACATCCATCGAGAGCGTGGCCAACCAGCCGGGCCAGCCGAACGACGCGGCCGCGGCCCAGACCCTCGGCAACGCGCGGAGCTGAACGGCAAGGGCAAGGCGCTGTGCTCGCAGATCCGTCCGGTCCTCGCCAAATATCCTTTCAGCCCCAACGCTTCCTCACAGGCCACGGTGGAAGAGCTCAACGCCATCTTCCGGCCGAAGGACGGCGCCATCTGGCAGTTCTACGACGCCAACCTGCAAAAGGCGCTCACGCGGCAGGGCTCGCAGTTCGTTCCGAATCCCGGCGGCGGTCTGCAGATCAACTCCGCGTTCGTCACTTTCCTCAGCCGGGCCGCGGCGTTCAGCGATGCGGCCTATGCCGGAGGCGCGGCCGAGCCGCGCCTGGCTTACACCGTGAAACTGCTGCAATCGCAGGATATCGACGCGGTGAAGGTGCAGGTGGACGGGCAGTCCGGCGACTTCACCGGCGGCGGCCCCGGCAAGCAATTCGCCTGGCCGGGACCCGGTCCGCACGGGCTGCAATACACCATCAAGCTCAAGGGCGGCAGCGAAGTGGCCTTCACCGGCGGCGAGGGCCTCTGGTCCGTCTTCCAGTTCGTCAACGAGGCGGACAAGCACGTCGGAACCCTGATCGAAACCACGCCGCGCAGCGGCCGCGCCGGACGCCCCGCGCTGAACCCCTCGACGAACCAGCCCATCGTCATGCGGCTGGACGTCGCGGTGAATCCGCCGGTATTCGACAAGGGCTACTTCACGGGCTTCGGCTGCGTGGCGGATATTGCGAGGCCTTGAAAAGAAGCTGTCAGCGATCAGCTATCAGCGGTCAGCTAAGACGCCGTGGCTCCGAGAGCTGATAGCCGAAAGCTGAGAGCTGATAGCTATGCAGTTGCCTTTTCGCATCGGCAAATACGAACTCGAAGAGTTCCTGGGCGGCGGCATGTCGCATGTCTACCGCGCCCGCGATACGGTCATCGGACGCACCGTGGCCGTCAAGATCCTGACGGAAGCGGGGTGCGAAGACGCCGAGGCGAAAGCGCGGTTCCTGGCCGAAGCGCGCATGGCCGGCAACATCGCGCACGACAACGTCCTCAGCATTTACGATTTCGGCGAGGACGACCAGCATCACCCGTTCATGGTGATGGAGTTTCTGCGCGGTGAGGACCTGCGGCACGCCATCAAGGACAGCCGCACCGGCGACCTGACCAACAAGCTCAAAATCGCTCTCCAGTTGGCGGGCGCGCTCCGGTACATTCACTCCCTCAAGATCATCCACCGCGACATCAAGCCCGAGAACGTGCACATCACCACGGCGGGCGCGGTGAAGCTGATGGATTTCGGCATCGCCAAGACCGAAGGCCTCTCCATGACGCGCGCGGGGTACGTGCTCGGGACGCCGTATTATATGGCGCCGGAGCAGGTTACGGGGGCCGCCATCACCGAGCAGGTGGACGTCTACGCCTTCGGCGTGCTGCTGTTCGAACTGCTCACCGGAATAAAGCCCATTAGCGGCGACACGGTGGAGCGGATCTTCTACAGCATCCTGAACGAACCGCTGAAGCTGGAGCCGCTCCATGAGGCGGGGGTTTCGGAGGAAGTCTGCGGGCTTATCGCCCGCTGCACCGCCAAAAGCCCGGCCGAACGGCCGCAGGGGTTCGGGCCCGTGTGCGAGGAACTGCAGCGCATCATCGCGGCGCGCGAGGCGCCCACGCTGGAGATCGTGGCGCGAAAGCCGGAGGCGCAGCCGTCGAAGAGGGCATGGCTGATTCCCGCGGTGGCGCTGATCGCGGTGTTGTTCGCGGTGGCCGGGTACTTTGGCCTGCGGCCCAAGACGGCGCCGGGATCGGACCTGGCCAAAAGCATCACCACCCCGGCCGGAGAAATGACGCTTGTTCCCGCCGGGGCCTTTCTCTACGGCGAGCAGAAGGAACCGGCCACGCTGCCGGCGTTCTATATCGATCGGACCGAGGTCACCAACGCGGCGTACGCCCGGTTCTGCGGCGAGACGAACCACGCGCTGCCGGAAGGTTTTCCGCAGGACAAGCCGAAGTACCCCGTGGTGAACGTATCCATCATCGACGCGCAGGCCTTCGCCCGGTGGACCGGTAAGCGCCTGCCGACCGGGCGCGAATGGGAGAAGGCCGCCCGTGGGGAGAAGGGCCAGACGTTTCCGTGGGGCGAGGAGCCCGACCGTTCGCGGGCCGCGCTGGGGCTGCTGCTGCCGGTCGAGGCGGCGGCGTTTCCGAAGGGCGCCAGCCCGTACGGCGCGCTGCAAATGGTGGGGAACGTCTGGGAGTTGGTGGACCAGTTGAGCACGCCCAGCGAGCACACGCGCGAAAGCATCGGCGGCCGGCTGAAGCCGCCGCCCGGGCCGGAGGAGCCGTGGTATGCCATCCGCGGCGGCGCGTATGATTTCAAGGAATTGCTCCCGGCGCTGGTCTGGGATTCGACTACCGTGCCGGCGCGCTGGAAAGACGCCAACATCGGGTTTCGGTGCGTGAAGGACGCGCAGTAGCGGGCGCCGGGCCGCCGGAGCCTTTGGGACAACTTCAAACAACCGGCGGCAAAAAACGACCCCCGGCGGTACTCACCACGTGTTCGCGCCGCTCCACAGCTCCGGAAACGTTTTCAGCAGGATCGAGGCATACATCCGGAAGGAGCGGTTGCGGACCAGCGCCAGGTCCAGGCGGCGGCGTTCCTCGTAGGTGAGCCGGTTGCGCCCGGAAACCTGCCAGAGCCCGGCGAGCCCCGGCTTGGCCTGGAGAATCTCTTCCGCCGCGCGGCCGTAATACCGTTCCAGTTCCGCCCGGGTGACCGGGCGAGGGCCAACCAGGGCCATCTCTCCGCGCACCACGTGGAGCAACTGCGGCAGTTCATCGATCGAGTGCCGCCGGCAGAAACGCGCCAAGCCGTGCCGGACGCGCGCGTCGGCCGCGGATTTGAGGCCGCGGCCGGCACCGTCCTCGATGTACTCCACCCACTGCCCGCCGCCGTTGGGCCGCGGCTGCTCATCCCACATCGTCCGGAGTTTCAGAATCCAAAGCGTCGACCCCTGCCAGCCTACGCGGCGGTGGGCGATAAACGGGGTTCGGCGGGAGACCAAAGAAATCACCAGGGCAGCGGCGGCAAGCAGCGGCGCGATGGCCAGCAAGAGGAGGGCCGAGAGGAGGCGTTCGGAGGCGTCCAGGAGTTGCCAACCAAGGCTCCGTCCGGCGCAAAACGGTTTAAGGATCGCAATAGAACCCATGCAGCTTAAACACCATGGTATCAGCCATGAGTCACCGTTCCGCGGCACTCCCCCAGGCCGATGCGGCGGAAATGCGGCGCTTCGCACCATCCGCGCAGCGTGACCTCGTCTCCGTCCTCCAGGAAGCGGCGCGTTTCGCCGGTGGGGAGCGCCAGCGGCTCGGCGCCGCGCCAGGTCATCTCCAGCAGGCATCCGCGGTTCTGTTTCTCCGGCCCCGAAACCGTACCGCTGGCGATGAGGTCCCCGGGCCGGATGGGGCATCCGTTCGAGGTGTGGTGGGCCACCATCTGCGCCAGGGTCCAATACATGGAGGCGAAGTTCGCGCGGCTGACGAGCATGGGCGCCCGCATCCGGGCCGAGCGCAGCCAGACTTCCAGGGTGATATCGAAGGCATCCGCGCCGCCCGTGCGCAGATGCGGCAGCGGCCGCGGATCGGCTTCCGGCCGCGGCTCCGGGGCCCGGCGGAAAGGCTCCAGCGCTTCCATCGTGACCACCCACGGCGAAATCGACGTGGCGAAATTCTTGGCCAGAAACGGCCCG
>JAIQFU010000038.1 GCA_020073115.1 Terriglobia bacterium | reverse complement strand
AGGGTCCTGCCGCCCAAATGCCTGCCGGCCCGCCGGCGAGGCTTCTCAATCCCGCCAATCCCGCCGCCCGCCTGATGCTGGCCACCCCCGAGCAGCGGCAAAAAGCGCTCGAAAACCTCTCCCCCCAACAACAGGAACGGATTCGCCGCCAATTGGCATGGTTCGACGCCCTTCCCAAGCCCCAGCAGCAACTTCAGATCCAGCGGCTCCACCGGTTCGCCGCCCTCACGCCCGATCAACGCATGGCCGTCCGCCGCCAGATCCAGGCCTTCAACCAGTTGCCGCCGGAACGCAAGGCCATGGTCCGGCGGGTGTGGCAGGCGCTGGAGAGCCTCCCTCCCCGCAAACGGGCGGCGCGGTTGAGCAGCGAAGCCTTCAAAACGAGGTTCACGCCCGAGGAGCAGCAGATCGTCACCGGCCTCGCCGATGCCTGGCTGCCTCCGCTGTGACCCCGCGCACCGTCATTCGACCCCTTCCCCAAAATTAATATTGTGGATCTTTGAGAATTCTGTTACGGTTTTTGAACCATTAAGATGCTGTGATCCGATCCGGAGAAGCAGCGCGGAGGACGGCTATGAAGAAGCGGGCCCCCTTTGTGAGCGAGGAAGACGTCTACCGGAGAATGCTGGTGGACAAGCGCCGGATTGTTCTTTCCGGGTTGGGAATTCGGTTCGACACCATGGCGCGCCTGGGCCGTGTCGCGGAGGACGAGCAGGCGCAGATTTCACACGAAGAGTTCGTGTCGCTCCACTTGAACAGCCTGGACTACGCGCAGCTCCGGTTGGTGGAAGAGGCCCTGGACCGCCTCGATTCGGGCGAATACGGCGCGTGCCTGGCTTGCGAGGCGGCGATCCCCGCCAAGCGTTTGCGTGCCCTTCCCTGGGCGCGCTATTGCGTCAAATGCCAGGAAAGCATGGCCGCCAACCTGAACTCCGAGTGGAGCGTTTCCGGACCGTTAAAAGGATAAGAAATAGGAATCCAGTGGGCCACGGATGAACACGGATTCACACGGATAAGAAATTCTTTTTCATCCGTTTTCATCCGTGGCCCATTATGTTTTGGCCGGCGGTTCACAAGAGCCGGTCCAGGTTATACGCCGCGCTGATCAGGCCCAGGTGCGTGAGCGCCTGCGGGAAATTGCCCAGCAACTCCCCTTTGGGGCTGATCTCTTCGGAAAACAGCCCCAGGTGGTTGGCGTAGGAGAGCAGCTTTTCAAACAGCAGTTGCGCCTCCTCCGTATATCCGGCGCGGGCCATGGCTTCCACCAGCCAGAAGGAGCACACGGTGAAGAAACCCTCCGAACCCGGGAGCCCGTCGCGCGCGGCTTTGTCCGTGTCGTAGCGGCGCACCAGGCTGTCGGAGGCGAGTTGCTGGCGGATGCGGTCGATGGTGGCGAGCATGCGCGGGTCGGTGGGAGATACGAACAGCATCAGGGGCATCATGAGGAGCGAGGCGTCCACCGCGTCCGAGCCGAAGAACTGCGTGAAGGCATTGTCCTTGCCGTTCCACCCATCCTTCATGATGGCGTGGTAGATGTTGTTCCGCTCCTCCCGCCAGCGGCTGCCTTCGGCGGGAAACGACCGCTTGCGCGCCAGCCGCAGGCCGCGATCCAGCGCCACCCAGCATTGCAGCCTGGAGTAGGTGAACTCGCGCCGCCCGCCGCGCACTTCCCAGATGCTCTGGTCGGCCTGGCGCCAGTTCGCCGCCAGCCAGTCCAGCATATGCTCCACGGTGGACCACATGTCGTAGGAGAGCGGCGAGCCGTACTTGTCGTAGAGATAGAGGGAGTCCATCAATTCGCCGTAGATGTCGAGTTGCAGATGGCCGACGGCCGCGTTGCCCACACGCACCGGTTTGGAGCCGCGGTAGCCCTCGAGGTGATCGAGCGTTTCCTCGCGGAGGTCGTGGCGTCCGTCGATCCCGTACAGGACATTCAGCGGCCCGTTTTCGGTCTCCGCCTCTTTGGCGCGCTCCTGCATGAAGCGGGCAAAGGCGCCCGCCTCTTCCGTGTAGCCCAGGCGCATCAGGGAGTAGACGGTGAAAGCCGCGTCGCGCACCCAGGTATAGCGGTAATCCCAGTTCCGCACGCCGCCCACCTGCTCCGGGAGGCTGGTGGTGGGGGCGGCCACGATCGCGCCGGTGGGAAGGAAAGTGAGCAGCTTCAGCAGGAGGGCGGATCGGGTCACCATTTCCCGCCAGCGGCCGTGATACTGGCTGCGGCCGGCCCAGCCGCGCCAGAACCGGACCGTCTCGGTGAGCAGCGCGTCGCCGTCCACCGTTTCCTCCAGCAGCGAAGAGTCCGCCTGCCTGCCGCTGTGGCGCAGCGCGAACACGGCCTGCTGGTGGCTCTCGAGAACGAACTCCGCAACCACGCCCCCGGCGTCGGCGCGCAGCGCCTGCCCGCCCTTGACCGCGAACTGCTGGTCCGCGGAGGCGACCACCGCGCTCTTCTCGTCGCGGCCCATGTGGATTTCGTGCGGCCTCCGCGCATAATCGAAGGCCGGGCGGCACTCCAGCCGGAAATGGATCGGTCCGCGAATCGCCTTCGCGATCCGCACCACCTGCCGCGAGCCCTGCTCCGTCTGGCCGCCGGACTCGCGCCCGATGGGCATGAAGTCGATCACTTCCGCCATGCCCCGGTCGCTGAAGAAGCGCGTCATCAACACATTGGTGTTGGGCAGGTACATCTGCCGGGCGTCGCATTCTTCGGCCGGCGCCAGGCGGAAGAACCCGCCCTTCCGGTCGTCCAGGATCGCGGCGAAGATGCTCGGCGAATCGAAATGCGGCAGGCAGCACCAGTCGATCGAACCGTTCAGTCCGACCAGGGCCACGGAGCGCATGTCCCCGATTACGCCGTGTTGGGCGATCGGCAGATAGCTCATTGTTCGCTGTAATTCCAAAGCAGCCCGCCATCCACCACGATGGTGGCCCCGGTGATGTAGTCCGCGCCGGAGGATGCCAGGAAGGCGGCCACCCGGGCCACGTCTTCGGGCTGCCCGATCCGGCCCAGGGGGATGTTCTTCAGCAGCGGCGCCAGCAGCTTGGGGT
The DNA here is from genome assembly GCA_020073115.1 of Terriglobia bacterium. Classification (GTDB taxonomy): domain Bacteria; phylum Acidobacteriota; class Terriglobia; order Bryobacterales; family Bryobacteraceae; genus BOG-224. The sequence goes on along the minus strand of JAIQFU010000038.1, from coordinate 13,858 downwards.
CGCTCATCAGATGGCGGTTGATAGGCGTCTCGATGGCCCCGGGCGCGATGTTGTTCACCGTGATCCCGCAGGAGGCCAGTTCGATGGCCAGATCGCGCATCATCATCTTCAACCCGCCCTTGCTCACGCAGTACGGGGCGAAGTGAGGAAACGGGAGTTCTTCATGCACGGAGCTGATGTTGATGATTCTGCCCGGCCGGCCTGCATCCTTCAGGAATTGGGCGAAGGACTGGCTCAGGAAGAACGGGCCGGTGAGGTTTACGTCCAGGAGCGCCTGGTAATCTTCCTCCGTCACCTCCAGGAACGGCGCGCGCTTCTCGATGCCGGCGTTATTGACCAGGATGTCGAGCCCGTTCAGGGCCGCCGCCGATTCGCGGACGAGCCGCTTGGATTCGGCGACTTGGCCGACGTCGGCCTGGATGACGGCCGCCTTGCGCCCCATCTGGCGGATTTGGGAGCACGTCTCCTCCGCTCCCTCCCGGTTGGCGCGATAGTTCACCACCACGCCGGCGCCTTCCCGCGCCATTTCGAGCGCAATCGCCTGGCCGATCCCCTGGTCGCTGCCGGTAACCAGCGCGTTCTTCCCGCTGAGCGTCATACTCCCACCGTACCCAGCGGGCGCCGACGCGTGCGGTGTGGAGCGATACGCTGGCGTGCCGGACTGCAGCTCGCCGTGAGCGCTCTCCCGAAACCCACCGGTAAACTGCTGACAATGGGGAGGGGGCCCGCTCCACCTCGGGTTTCCGAACCCCGTCGCGGGCGTGCGCCACGAGTCTGGCCTACAACTGGTTGATCAGGCCCGCCACGTATCCCGCTCCGAAGCCGTTGTCGATGTTGACCACGGTCACGTTACTGGCGCAACTGTTCAGCATTCCGAGGAGCGCGGCCAGGCCGTGGAAGCTGGCGCCGTAACCCACGCTCGTCGGCACCGCAATCACCGGGCAGGACACCAGGCCGCCGACCGCGCTCGGCAGGGCGCCCTCCATGCCGGCGCAAACCACCACCACGCGCGCCTCCGCCAGGCGCTCCCGGTTGTGCATCAGGCGGTGAATGCCGGCCACCCCGATGTCGTTGATCTCCACCACCTCGTTGCCCATCGTCTCCGCGGTCAGGCGCGCCTCCTCGGCCACCGGCATGTCGCTGGTCCCGGCGCAAACCACCGCCACTTTGCCTTTGCCGCGCAGGGTCCGGTCGCGCCAGAAGCGGATCACCCGGGAGAGCGGGAAATACTCGCCGCAGTCCACTTCCGCCTTGACCACCTCCGCGCAGGCTGGATCCGCGCGGGTGATGAGCACATTGGGCGCGTGCGCTACCAGACTGCGCGCGATCGCGGCCACCTGCGGTGGGGTTTTCCCCTGGGCAAACACCACCTCCGGTATACCGTGGCGCAGCGCGCGGTGATGGTCCACTTTCGCAAACCCCAGGTCTTCGAAAGGCATATGTCGCATGCGGGCCATCGCCGCCTCGATCTCCACGGCGCCGCTGCGCACCTGCTCGAACAACAACCGGAGCTGCTCCTGATCCATGGGGCCAGCATACCAGAAGGACCTAGTCGTTTCGACGTAGGTACTTTGGTACTAGAGGGTATCAAGGACGTTTTAGAGCTTTTAGCCTATTGTTGCTGCCCCCGCATACCGGGATGATATGTATACGCCATGAATACAGCGGCATCCGAAAGTTTCGCCAATGTGGGAGCGGCGCCCGACCGACGTGGAAACAGCCGGTTTCCGGTCCGGGAGGAGCTTCGCTACAGGATCCTCCACGCCAAATCCTCCCCCTTGGCGGGCACAGGAAGAACCCTGAACATCAGTAGTGGAGGCATTTTGTTTACCACCGAACAGAAGCTGCCCATGGGCCGTCTCGTGGAAATTTCCGTGAACTGGCCCGCACGCCTCGGTGGTACCTGCCCCCTGCAATTTGTCGCCATAGGCCGCGTGGTGCGCGCCGAAGCGGAGCTTGCAGCCGTGCGCATCGAGCGCTACGAATTCAAAACACGCCGGGCCGCCGGATTGCAATAAATCGGACTTGCCGTCAACGCAGGGGCGCGGCTATACTGGCATTTCGCTGAGACGTTTATGACGGCGAGAGACAATTTTGACCCCCTGGCGCCCCAGCGGGAAGCGGCGTTCTTTTACGGCCTTTTCCTCAGGGGACATGACATCGAGACACTCAGGCAGGACATCGACGTCCCCCGGGCCATGCTGGAAAAATGGATGAAAGCCCACGATTTCGAGGCTTCCTTCCGCGAGAACTTGCAGCGTGTATACGCCTACCGCAAACAGGTGTTAGCCATCTTCGACGGCCTGATTTCCAACGAGCAGATCGGCTCCCGCATCCAGTAAACCCCTATCGCCCGATCCTTTTCTCCAACTCCTCCACGAAGCTTTTTAACGCCGCACGGTCCGCGGATTGCCATTTCACCACAACGAAGTATTGTCCCCGGTTGAAGAACACCGTATCCGCCGAGGGGCGCCAGCGCTGCGCCAAGTCCAGGCCGACGGCGGGGGAATCCAGCTCGTAAGCGCGCGCCTGCACTTTCCCGGGGCCGTCGTACTCCGCAATGCGCAGTCGCCTCACGGCTGACCGCGGCACGGGATCGGGAGAATCGGAGATGGGCGAATCCCTTACGGCGCTCCGGCGCCAAACGCCGGCGGCGGTCTCCGGAAAAAGCTCCGGACGTGGCGGGCCGGTTTGCCGGCATGCGCCCCCCGCCACAGTAAGAAACACCCACGTGCGGCGCGTCATCTGTTCCGATTGTGGCACGCTCCCCCGGAAGCGGATGATACCATCGGGCTTATGGCGAAATTCAAGCCGTCGAGGGCCAAGTCCTCGCGGCCGGTTGCGCCCAAAGCGGGCCTGCCGTGCGTGATTCTGATCCTCATCGGCATGGTTCTGGTGGTCCTGTTCATGTTTTGGGTGCTCAAGAATTCCGCGGGGTAGCCTATGCGAGCGGATAATCGGCAGAATGGCCAAATGCGCCCGGTCGAGATCACGACCGGATATCTCATGACGGCGGAGGGCTCCGCCCTGATCAAGATCGGCAACACCCAGGTGCTTTGCGCCGCCAGCGTGGAGGATGCCGTGCCGCAATTCCTCCGCAACACGGGCAAAGGCTGGGTGACGGCCGAGTACTCCATGCTTCCGCGCGCCACCGCCAAGCGCACGGCGCGTGAAGTGAACAAGGGGCGCCCCTCGGGCAGGACTCACGAAATCCAGCGGCTGATCGGCCGCGCCCTGCGCTCCGTGGTGGACGGCGCGGCGCTGGGCGAGCGCACCGTGGTTCTCGATTGCGACGTGCTGCAGGCCGACGGCGGCACCCGTACCGCCGCCATCACCGGCGCGTTCGTGGCGCTCGCCGCGGCCCTGCGCGACCTCGTGCGCTTCAGGATTCTCCGCTCCATGCCCCTCCGCGATTACGTGGCCGCCACCAGCGTGGGACTGGTGGGCGGCGTGCCTATGCTTGACCTGGCCTATGAGGAGGATTCGCAGGCCGACGTGGACATGAACGTGGTAATGACCGGAGCCGGGCGGTTCGTCGAGGTCCAGGCCACCGCCGAGCACACGCCTTTCGATGACGCGCAGATGTCGCAGTTGGTCGAGTTGGCCCGCTCCGGGATCGCGCAGCTCATCGAGGCGCAAAAAAAAGTGGTGCTCATCTGATCCGCCTGTATTGCGCTACCGGGAACCCGGGAAAGCTGCGGGAGTTTCGCCTGGCCGCGGCGGACGCGCCGGTGGAGATCGAACTGTTGCCCGGTTTCCGGGAGATCCCGCCCCCCGTGGAAGACGGCGCCACCTTCGAAGAGAACGCCGTGATCAAGGCGAAGCACTACGCGAACCGGGGGCCGCGGGTCGGCGGCCGGGGGCCAGCGGCCGGGCGGGGCGAGCCGGGGCCGGGGATTCTTCTCTTCGCCGACGATTCCGGGCTGGAGGTCGATGCGCTTGGGGGCGAGCCGGGCGTGCGCTCGGCTCGGTATTGCGGGCATCACGGCGATGACCCCGCCAATAACCGCCTGTTACTCGACAAGCTGCGCGGAGTCGCACACCGCGCCGCGCGGTTTGTCTGCGCCATCGCGCTCGTCCAAGGCGAAGCTTTGCGCGGCGTCTACCGCGGCTCCGTGGAAGGCGTCATCCTCGATACGCCGCGCGGCTCTGGCGGGTTCGGATACGACCCTCTGTTTCTTCACCCCCCCTTCGGCTGCACCTTCGGCGAGGCAGGCGCGGAGCGGAAATTCGCGGTGAGCCACCGCGGCCAGGCGCTCCGCGCCATGCTGGCCGATCTACTGAAGCAGCGATAGATCGTAGACCGCCGCCAGGGCGTTCATGTCCGAACGCAGCAGATCCCAATCGCGCTGTAGTTTGTCGGTGAAGCGGTGATTCTGCATGACCTGATTCACGTCGCTGGCCGCGGCCAGCGTCTTATCGGCCTGGTCGCGCACCGCGGGATCGTTCTTGTCCCTCTTATCGCCAAAAACATCTTTCAGCTTTTTCGCCGCGTCGTGCAGGTCGTCGGCGCGCTGTTTGGCGCGGCCCTCCAGTTTCGTGCCGTCAATCAGGCTGTGCTCGACGGCTTTGTCGAACTCCTCCTTGAAATCGCCGCTTCGCTTGGCCACCCGGTCGATCACGCTGCCCACGTCGGTTTTGGAAATGACCACGTCGCGATTGGCGTCCTGGGCCCGGAGCGGCGGCGCGGCCGCCCAGAGAAATGCGCCGAGGCCCACCGAGGCCGCTTTCAGTAAGTTGGAATGCATACTTCTCCCCTCCGGTTGGAAAGAGGCAATCGCAGGGCCAATGGTGTGAAAGCACCGAAGCGCTGCTCAACGTTACCGTTGTTCCGGCGGCTGACGATCCTCGCGCTCGTCGAGTTTCGTCTTCAGCGGCAGCAGCACGCGCAGTGCGAACAGGTTCAGCAGCGAAAGGCTGATTGCCAGCAGCCAGCGGTCCTGCGCCACCGCGGCGCCCACTACGCCGGTGTTCCAGATGCTGGCGGCGGTAGCGGTGCCGTGAACGTTGCCCTTGGCACGGAAAATCGCGGCGCCCCCGATAAAGCCCATGCCCGCCACGAGACCCTGGATGATCCGCGACTGCGCTTCCACCGTATGCTGATACGCCGGCATGCCCAGCAGCACGTATCCGCAACTGGCCATCGCCACCAGGGGGAAGGTCCGCACGCCGATGCTGTGCGCTTCTCGTTCGCGGTACCAGCCCACCGGCAGCGCCAACGCGTAGGCGAGGGCCAGTTTGGCGACATCGATCAGTTGCGCATGCCAGTCCATAGCGTGCGTTATACCACCAGTCGTGGGGAAGACGAAAATCGGGCCCCGCGGTCCGGCTGGAACGCGTAACGGAACCCGTTTTCGGCGATGGCGCGCAACTCCGCCTCGCTGAACCCGAAATGCCGCGCCGCGAGGCGGTATTCGCCTACCAGCGTGCAGCCGAACATGGCCGGATCGTCCGAGTTCAGAACGATCGGCACGCCCGCCTCGTAAAGACGGCGGACGGGATGGTCCTCCAGTCGCTTCACCACTCCGGTAGCCAGGTTGCTGGTAATGCAGATCTCCAGCGGGATGTCGCGCTCGCGCAGGCATCGCATGAGGTCCTGGTCCTGGGCTGCGGCGATGCCGTGCCCAATGCGTTCGGCGCCGAGCCCCAGGGCGGCGCGGACGGATTCCGGGCCCATGCTCTCGCCGGCATGCGCGGTGAGCCGCAAACCGGCGCTGCGCGCGAAAGCGAAAACGCCGGCGAACCACTCCGCCGGCCCGCGCTCCTCGCTGCCGCCGATGCCGAACGCCACCACCCCCTGTCCGGCCCGCTCCGCCGCGAGTTCCGCCACTTTCTGCGCCTGTTCCACGCCGAATTGCCGGACCGCGTCCAGGATCCAGCGCACCTCCACCGGCGAAGAGGCCGCGGCTTCCCGTACGGCATCGAAGATCGGCGCGAACTCCTGCTGCTTCCACAGGACCACCCCGGCGGCCAGGATGATCTCGGCGTAGCGCACGTTCTGCGCCGCGAGCCGTTCCAGGAGGCGCCGGGCCGCCAGTCCATAATCCTGAGGGGTGCGCAGCCGTTTGCCCACCTCGCCGAAGGCTTTCAGAAAGCCGTTGAAATCCTCATAGGCGTAGAAAGCGCGGAACGTCTCCACAGGGGTCGAAGGGTCCAACTCGTGCAGCGTCTCCGGCTCGACGGCGCCTTCCAGGTGCACGTGCAGCTCGGCTTTGGGCATTTCCAGCAGAAAATCGGCCATACTGCTATTAGACATGACTCACGAAGAAATCGAAGCCATTGTCGGCGGGCATCACGGCGACGCATTCCGCATCCTGGGCCCGCACAGCGCCGGAGAAAAGGGCGGGCCGCCCGTTTGGGAAGTGCGCGCCTTTCTGCCGCAGGCGGAATCGGCGGAAGTCGTTGCCGATGGGCGGACCGCGCCCATGTCCAAAGAACACCTTCAGGGTTTCTTCTGCGCCGCCCTGAGCGGTTCCCCCACGCCTTACCGCATCCGGGCCCGGCTGTGGGACGGGAGCGAGGTCGAAATCGACGACCCCTACCGCTTCGGCCCGCAGATTGCCGAAGCCGATCTCTACCTCCACAACGAGGGTACCCTCCACGAAGCGTACAAGGTTCTGGGCGCGCAGATCGTCGAATCCGGCGGCGCCGAAGGCGTGCGTTTCGCCGTCTGGGCGCCGAACGCCGAGTGCGTCACGGTGGCGGGCGAGTTCAACGATTGGGATATTCGCCGGCACCCCATGCGCCGGCGCAGCGGTGGCGTGTGGGAAATTTTCATCCCGGGTCTCCGCCAGGGCGCCGCTTACAAGTACAACGTCCGCTCCCGCGTCGCCGCTTACCAGCAGCTAAAGGCCGATCCCTATGCTTTCTATTGCGAGACGCCGCCCAAATCGGCGTCCCTCGTCTGGGATCTCCGGAAATATGAATGGGGCGACGCCGCGTGGTTGGAGACGCGCGCCCAAACCGATTGGCTGAAATCGCCCGTTTCGATCTACGAAGTTCACTTCGAATCCTGGATGCGCGGCCCGCACGGCCGGGCTCCCGGCTACCGCGAAATGGCGGTGAAGCTGGTCGAGTATGTCAAACGGATGGGCTACACCCATATCGAGTTGCTGCCCATCATGGAGCACCCGTTCTCCGGTTCCTGGGGGTACCAGGTGATCGGCTACTACGCCCCCACCTCGCGCTTCGGTTCGCCGGACGACTTCAAGTACTTCGTGGATTGCTGCCACCGCGCGGGAATCGGCGTGATCGTGGATTGGGTCCCCGCGCACTTCCCCAAAGACGCCCACGGCCTGGTCTTCTTCGACGGCACCGCCCTTTACGAGCACGCGGACCCGCGCATGGGCGAGCATCGCGAATGGGGCACCCTCGTCTTCAACTACGGGCGCAATGAGGTGCGCGCGTTCCTCATCTCCAACGCCCTGTTCTGGCTGAAGGAGTACCACATCGACGGCCTGCGCGTGGACGCCGTCGCTTCCATGCTCTACCTGGACTACTCCCGCCAGCCCGGGGAGTGGATTCCCAACCGGTTCGGCGGCAACGAGAACCTGGAGGCCATCGACTTCCTGCGCCGTTTCAACGAACTGGCCCACCAGACGCCGGGCGTGTTCACCGTGGCCGAGGAATCCACCGCGTTTCCGGGCGTCTCCAAGCCGGTGTACCTCAATGGCCTGGGCTTCACCATGAAGTGGAACATGGGGTGGATGCACGACATGCTGAGTTACTTCGGCAACAACCCGGTCCACCGCAAATACCACCACAACGACATTACCTTCAGCCTGCTGTACGCTTTTACGGAGAATTTCATCCTGCCCATTTCGCACGACGAGGTGGTGCACGGGAAGGCTTCGCTCCTGAACAAAATGCCGGGCGACGAGTGGCAGCAGTTCGCCAACGTGCGCGCCTTTCTGGCCTACATGTGGGGCCATCCTGGCAAGAAGTTGCTGTTCATGGGACAGGAAATCGGCCAGCGCGAGGAGTGGAATCACGATGTCGGCGTCCGCTGGGAACTGCTCGAATTCGACTACCACCGCAAGCTCCAGGCCCTGGCCCGCGAATTAAACCGGCTGTACCGCGAGTACCCGGCCTTCTACCAGGTGGATTTCCACTATACGGGATTCGAGTGGATCGACTTCCACGACTGGGAGTCGTCGATCATCGCCTTTCTGCGCCGTGGAGAAGACCCCAAGGACCTCCTGATCTTCTGCTGCAACTTCACCCCCGTGGTCCGGCAGTCCTACGAGTTCGGCGTGCCCGAAGAGGGGTTTTACGAGGAGATCCTGAACACCGATTCGGAACTGTTCGGGGGCACGGACCTGGGCAATGGCGGCCTGGTCTCCTCGCAGCCGATCCCCAAGCACAGCCGCAAGTTCAGCATCGCGGTGACGCTGCCGCCGCTGGCCGTGGTGGTGTTCCGGAAGAGGTAACACAACCAGCCCAGCCTCTTCTAGTCGGCACAGACTGCAAAGCGGGGACTGGCTCGAATTTCGCCGCTTTTGCGGAACTTCGCGCCTGTACCCGGTTTGCCCTTCACGGATCGTACTGCGTGGGATTTGCGCCGCAGACGGACCGCCGGCCAAAACACAATGGGCCACGGATGAATACGGATAAAACAAATCTCTCATCCGCCGGTGCGGGCCTGTACCAGAGGCGAGGTGATCATAAAGGCCGGCAGGTTCTTGGCCACGCCCGGAGGGGCGGCTCTATTCCGAGAAATCCAACTGGCCACGGAAGAACACGATGAACACCAATTTCTTATCCGTGTTAATCCGTGTTCATCCGTGGCCCATTGCCTTTCTTTCGGCGCCCGGCCGGGTGGCGCTAAGAACCCGTACGGATAAGGTGGCACGCGCGGCAAGAAGCGATCGCCGGTCCCACTCGCACGCTCACTTGTCCGCCGGCCGTTCGGGGATCGTCCACAGGTAGATCGGGTGGCCGTCGGCCTCGATCTTCTTGTCCGGCGCCCAGTCTCCCATGTCGTGCAGGTTCGACACCACCCGCGTGCCGGGCTTCAGCTCCTTCAGAAGCTTGGGCCGGAGCTTCAGGTTTACCGAGGGCCACAGGTATAGCATCACCACCGTGGCTTCATGGATGTCGGCCTCGAACAGGTCTTCGTTGCGGAACTTGACCAGTTTCGTGACGCCCGCCTGCTTCGCGTTCCCGGTGGACTCCTGGATGCGCACTGGGTCGATATCGATCCCCACCCCACGGGCGCCGTACTCTTTGGCGGCGGTGATGACCAGCCGGCCGTCGCCGCAGCCGAGGTCGTAGACGATGTCTTTCCTGGTGATGCCCGCCAGCTTGAGCATGGCCTCGGTATGCGCCATGGTGGAAGGATCGTAGTGGATATCGGGGGCGCGCAGCGGCCGGTTTTGGGCGAAGGCCGCAACCGGGGCCAGCGCCAGGCAGAGGATCACTCTCCGCGTCATTACCAAGAGGATATCGCTTATTGCGGACCTACTTCATGAGCGCCTTCACCACGCCCCAGTAGATCGAAGCCGCATGGGCCTCCGCCCACTGCTCCAAAAACGGCTGGTACTGCCCGATATTCGTCACCGACTGGGCGTGGAGCCCCCGCAGTCCTCCGCCAAACGTCTTTTCAAAAATGGGCGACTGGCTTCCGGCGCGCGTGACTCGTACGTCAATCGCCAGGCTCAGGTTGTCCGAGTCCCGCACGCAGGATGTGCCCGGGCGGACATTGAGGGCGATCGCGGCGGTCGCATTGTCGGGCGGCAACTGGGACGCCGGCCCTGTCATCGGGCCCCTGGTCTCCACCGCGAGGATCTCCACCAAGTCCATCCCCGAGGTTCGTGCGTAGGTGATCAGCGCTCCCGAAACCAGCCCGTCCGGATGGATCGAGGTCATGAGGTTGGCCAGCGCCTCGCGGCTGAGGAAACACGAGCTCACCACGTTCTCCGGCGACCAGCCCGACACCAGGTTCACCCGGACGCGCGCGGGCTTGGGGAGGGCGGCGAGGACGGCGTCGCGCTCCGACCCGCTCAGGCTGAACAGCGCCAGGCTATAGGCGGTCAATCCGTCCTTGTCGCGGGCGTTGGGGTCGGCGCCCTTTTCGAGCAGCAGCTTCACGGTATCGGCGTGGCCGCTCGCGGCCGCCAGCATGAGAGGAGTCCGGCCCTTCTTATCCTTGATTTCCAGGCGGGCCCCGGAGGAAGTCAGATTCTTTACAGCGGCCGCGTCGCCGTTCCGCGCGGCGCTCAGCAGGGCCTTGCCCGGATCCGCCGCCAGCGACGCCAGCACGCTCATGGCGGCCAGAACGTTGAGCCGAAGGAACAACCCCATATACAAAGTATAGAGGCCGGGAGTCAGAGGACACGGCCGAGGACCGGAACTTCGGCGGTATTCCGCTCTGCTGCAAATAGAACATCTGCATTCTGCCTCGGCGCCGGATTCGTGAAGAAGGACGCGGGCCGGCGTTTCGAGGCCGGCGGACCCCTGCTACGATCGATGGAATTGGAACCGGGGCGGCGGAGGATTGAAGCGTGTGACTAACCTGAACGAGATCGCGACGGGGATCGGCCTTTCCGGCGAGGGCATCTGGTTTTCGAGCGCCGCAGCGTCCGTTTCTTACCCGGCATCCGGGAATGAATCCTGCTTTCGGATCGAAGAGAATTCGTTCTGGTTCAAACATCGGAACCGCTGTCTGGTGGAGACCATCAGGCGTTTTCCGCCGTCCGGCGCGGTGTTCGACATTGGCGGCGGGAACGGCTATGTTGCGTTGGCCATCCAGGAATCCGGATTCGATGTGGTGGTCGTCGAACCCGGGCCCGACGGCGCGAGGAATGCGCGCCGGCGCGGCATTCGTTCCGTGATTTGCGCGACCGTGGAGAATGCAGGTTTTCTGGATCGAAGCATGGCCGCGGCCGGGCTCTTCGATGTCCTCGAACATATCGAAGACGATCTGGGCTTTCTTAAGTCTCTGGCCCGGCGGCTGCTTGCGGGGGGCCGGCTCTACCTTACCGTCCCCGCATTTTCCGCCCTTTGGTCGCAGGAGGACAACGACGCCGGCCATTACCGGCGATACACGCTGCGGCAGTTGCGGAACGTTCTGGAGCGGGCTGGGCTGGAAGCCGAGTACCTGACCTACTTTTTTGCGTGTCTGCCCGCGCCGATTCTGCTGAGTAGGGGCGCTCCCGTATCGGCTCGGCATCCGGCGCCGGCGCGCGGGGGAAGCCGACCATCGCGCGCCGGCGGGGATGATCGGGAGCTTGCTGGAAGGCTCGCTCCACCGGGAATTGGCGCGTATCCGCACCGGCCGCAAGGTTGTTCTCGGCGGCAGTTGCCTGGCCGTGGCAAGAGTGCGCTGACCGCCCGGCCCGTTCCCGCTACTTCAAAACCACTTAGTGCATGCCCACGGGACCGCGGTGGTGCTTCGGACGCTTCATCAGAAACAGCAGCGGGAGCACCAGCAGGAACACCACGCTGAACGCCAGGAACGTGTCCACGAAGGCTTGCATCGAGGCCTGCCGCTGCACCATGCCCCATATGGCGCCATAGGAGCGGCGCATGGCGTCCGCCGGGTCCGTACCCCGCGCTTCCATGGCGGCTTGCAGCCCCTTGGCGTAGACCATGGTCATCGGGCTGTAAGGGTTTACGTGGGCGCCCAGGAGGTTGGTGTGGAGCTGCTGGCGGCGGAAGAGGTACGTCGTAGCGCCGGCAATCCCGATGCTGCCGCCGATGTTGCGCATGAGGTTGAACATGCTGGTGGCATTTCCCATCTCCTCTTTGCGGATGGGGTCCATGGTGGCCGTGGTCAGCGGCACGAACAACATCGCCAGGCAGGCGCCCTGGATGAACTGCGGCCAGAAGATGTCCCAATATCCCGCTTGCAGGTTGAGGCGCGCGAGCGCGTAAAGGCTCCCGGCGGCGCCCACCAGTCCGGCGGCCAGCACTTTGCGCGGGTCGAACTTGGAGAGCACCGTGCCCACCAGGGGCATCATGAGGAACGAACCCAACCCGCGAGGCGCCATGGCGATGCCCGCGTCCAACGCCGGGTAGCCCAGCAGCGTCTGGAGGAAGATGGGCAGCAGCAGCATGCTGCCGTAGAGCACGAACCCCAGCATTGTCATCAGGAAGACGCCGGTGGCGTAGGTCCGGTCCTTGAAGACGCGCAAGTGCACCACGGGATCGCGGCTGCGCAGTTCGTGGACGACGAATAGCACGATCCCGGCGGTCGCGATCACCGCCAGCGCCGTGATCCAGTGGGAGGCGAACCAATCCTCCTCCTGGCCTTTGTCGAGCACTACCTGCAGCGCGCCGATGCCCACCGCGAGCAGCCCGATGCCCCAGTAGTCGATGCCCCGCTTGACCCTGCCGATGTACGGCGGATCGAAGATGAACAGGCGGGTCATGACGATCGACGCCAACCCCACGGGCAGGTTGATGTAGAACACCCAGCGCCAACTGTAGTTGTCGGTCAGCCAGCCGCCGAGCACCGGTCCCAGCATGGGCGCCACCACGATGCCCAACCCCCAGAAAGCCATGGCCTTGCCGCGGTCCTGCGGGGGGAAGGCTTCCAGCATCACGGCTTGCGAGAGAGGCTGGAGCGCGCCGCCCGTGGCGCCTTGGATCACGCGGAAGACAATGAGCATGGAGAGGCTGGGCGCCAACCCGCACAAAAACGAAGCGGCGGTGAATCCGAACACCGCGATGATCAAAGTCCGTTTTCGGCCGAAAAAGTTGGCGATCCAGCCCGTCATGGGGAGGATGATGGCGTTCGCCACCAGGTAGGAGGTGAGGGCCCACGCCGCCTCATCCACGCTCGCCGAGAGGCTTCCGGCGATGTGCGGCAGCGACACGTTCACCACCGTCGTGTCCAGCACCTCCATGAAGGTGGCGAACATAACCGAAACGGCGACAATCCACGGGTTTACCTGGGGGTGTTCCTCGGCAGACGGCATCCGGCTATTTCTATGATGAACGATTGTCGAGGTTGGTCACAGGGGACCGTGGGTGGGCGTTCCTGCCCGCCGTAGGGGCATTCGTGCCCCCCTCCGGGCCGTATGCCGCCGCGCTATGCCAGGATTTCCTGTGCCCGGGTGACGCGCTCCCGCACCCTCACGCCATGGGGGCACGCTAGGGAGCAGGAATCGCAATCGCCGCAGCGGACGCGCCGTGCGGTCTCGGGCAGTTCCAGGTATCTTTCCCGCGCCAGGGCGAACTGGCCGTAACCCTCGGCGTACGTCAGGATCCGCAGCACGTCGGGAACCGGCACGCCCTTGTCGCAGGCGCCGTTGCATGCCCCGCACATGCGGCAGTAATAAGGCCCGATGGCGGCGAGTTGCGCGGCCAGCAGTCTCTCGTCGCGATCGGCGTAGGGCTCGGCCATGGCGCGCAGGTTCTCTTCGAGCTGTTCGTGGTTCGTCATGCAGACGATGGCCGTGTCCACCGATTCGTTCCGGAGCACCCACTTGATGGCCGCCAGGGGTGCTCCCTCCTGCTTGAGCTGTTTCACCAGCCACTGGGGATTCGCGCCGTACAGGCGGTCTCCGCGCTCCACCCGGCCCACGCCGCCGGCGAGCGCCTTCATGGTGACGATCCCCATCCCTGCCTTCCGTGCCGCGCGGATGGCTGCGCTCATATCCGTCGCGGGCGCCTGCTGGTTGGTGTTCATGGCGGCGTCCACGGAGCGCATGGCGAAATTGTAGGTGGACAGCACGACGTCGGTCTGGCCCTGTTTCACCAGGTGCGCCAGCATGCGGTCCATGTTGAAATGCGTGCTGACGCCGGCGAACCGGATCTTGCCGGCCTTTTTGGCGCTGCGCTGCGCCTCCAGCAGGTCGTCGGTCACTTCCGCCGGGTCGTTGCGCGAGTGCAGGTACCAGATGTCCAGATAGTC
>JAIQFU010000539.1 GCA_020073115.1 Terriglobia bacterium | reverse complement strand
GTAGCCGGTACCGCCGGTGGTCGATTTTCGCCACCGGTTCTTTTGGCCGCAAACCAAAACAACCGGTGGCCAAAACCGGCCACCGGCGGTACTCAATTCAGTAGTCTTCCCTGCCGCAAATACGCCGGCGTGTCCAAATCGTCCAGATCAATCTGCGGCTCGGCGTCGGCGATCAGCGACGGCTGCCGTTCCGGCTCCGGCGGGGCGGGTTCCACTACCGGTTCGGGCTCCGGTTCCGGAATCAGCTCCTGCACCTTGATGACCGGAGTCACCAGCCGTCTTTCCTGCGCGGGCGCGGCATCCGGCTGAAATCCCGTGGCAATTACGGTGACTTTCACGTTATCTTGCATGGCATCGTTCAGGATCACGCCGAAATTGAGCTGTACGTCGTCGTAATGCGCGGCTTCGCGGACGATGCTGCAGGCTTCGTTCACCTCGTGGAACCCCAGTTTGCCGGACCCGGTGATAATCATGAGGATGCTGCGCGCTCCGGCGATGCTCGTGTCTTCGAGCAGCGGGCAGCTGATGGCTTGCCGCGCCGCCGTCACCGCGGGGTTTTCGCCCTTGGCCGTGGCCGTGCCCATCATCGCGTAGCCCATCCCCACCATGGCGGCTTTGATATCGGCGAAGTCGCGGTTGATCACACCGGTGGCGTTGATGATGTCGCTGATCCCTTCCACCGCCTGCCGCAGGAGATCGTCGGCCACTTTGAACGCATCGAAAAACCCGGCGCCCCGCGGGACCAGCGACAGCAGCCGGTCGTTCGGGATGGAGATCACGGTATCGACCGAGGACGCCAGCTTGCGCAAGCCCTCGTCGGCGATCTTCATCCGTCGCGGCCCCTCGAAGGAGAAAGGCTTCGTCACGATGGCGATGGTCAGGGCATCCAGTTCCTTGGCGAGAGACGCGATCACCGGCGCCGCGCCGGTACCCGTTCCGCCGCCCAGTCCCGCGGTGACGAATACCATGTCCGCTCCCTGGAGGAGTTCCACGATGTCATCGGTGTTCTCCAGGGCCGACTGGCGCCCGACCTCGATATTTGACCCGGCGCCCAGGCCTTTGGTGAGTTTGGCCCCGAGTTGCAGCTTGTGCGGCGCCTGGCAGGCCGAAAGCGCCTGCATGTCGGTATTCATGGCGTGGAACTCGACGCCCTCGAGTCCCTCCTGGACCATGCGCGATACGGCGTTGCAGCCGCCCCCGCCGACGCCGATCACCTTGATCCGGGCGCCGGTGCGCGCCTCTTCTTCCATTTCGTACTTCAGATCGTCCATGTCCGAATCCACCATCGCCATCGCCGCCTCTCCTTCACTTCAACATCCTCCCCAGCCAGCCCGCGGTCTCCTTCTTCTTAGCCTCTTGCGTTTTCAGTTTCGCCGAATACATCGCCAGGCCCGCGGCCACGCTCCACTCCGGCGCGTTCAGCTCCAGCGGCCAATCCTCGATCCCGGTAGTCAGGCCGTAACGGGCCTGGCACTGCAAGACCCGCTCCGCCACGTCGCAGAGGTCCGGCAGCCTTGCCCCTCCCCCGGTCAGAAACACGCCGCCGAGCAGCGCGTGCTCCATTCCCACCCGCGCCAGTTCGGACCGCACGAACTCGAACAGCTCCTCGCCCCGCGCTTCCAGGATGCCGTTGATGAAACGGCGGTTGGCTTCGCGCCGTTCCCGGTTCTCCGGCGTCGGCAACTCGACCCGGATGTTAGACGCGCAGGCCTCCGCGGCCGCGCCCCCGAACTCCAGTTTCACCAGTTCGGCCTCGTCGAGTGGTCGCCGCAAACCGGCACGCTCGAGGCAAGGTGCATGGCATCCCCGTAATAGACCACCATCTCGGTGGATTGCCCGCCGATGTCCACCACGGCGGCGCCTTCCCGCCGTTCCTCCGGAAGCACGGCAGCGTAACAGGAGGCCAAGCCTTCGAAAACCGTCTCCTCCGCCAGCAGGTGGGCGTGGTTCACCGCCCCGATCAGCGACGTATGTTCCTGGACCGAGCCCGTGACCAGGTGGACGTTGATCTCCAGCCGCGAAGCCAGCATTCCCAGGGGATCGCGATGGCCCGGATGATCGTCCACCACGAAGTCCTGCGGGAATAGTTGCAGCAGCATGCGGTCTTCCTGCAACTGCACCCGGGAGGCGCGGTCCACCACGCGGTTCACGTCGCGCTGGTCGATCTCGCGGACGTACCCCAATTCCAGCACGCCGCGCCCGTTGGCGCCGCGCACCGTGGGGCCGCCCAGTCCCACCGTCGCCGATTCCACGGAGATTCCGGCGCGGGCTTCCGCCTCGCGCAACGCCGTCATGAACGACTCCGCCACCGCCGTCTGATCGGCGATCCTGCCCCTCAGCCAACCCTGGGACTCGACCGCGGCGTACGCCAGAAAACGCATGCGCCCGCCCTCCAGGAGGCAAACCACCATGCGCGTGGTCTTGCTGCCCGCGTCCAACCCTACGCCGTAGATCGGTTTTACTGCCATGGCATCCGTTATTCCTTCGCCGTGATACGGTCGTCCACCCGCAGATCGAAGAGCCTGGCTTCCGGCGACCGTTTGCGAATCTCCTGGAAATGGCTCAAGAAATTCTGGTAGCGCTGGGCAAAGCCCTCGCCGCCCATGACCAGCTCCAGCGCGCGGTCGTCCAGCCGGACCACGATGCGCAGATTTTCGGGGTCGGCCGCGTTGACTTCCGAGACATCCTTCGCCAGGCGCCCCATGTCCCGCTGGAATCCGAGAAGAGCGCGCACCCGTTCGGCGCGCGCCGCGTCCGTGTCATCCTCGCGAACGCCGCCGAGCACCGGGAAAGTGAACTGCGCCTGGGCCGGCGGTTCCAGCAGGACGCCCTCGGAATCGATCAGCATCGCACCCCACCGGAACACGACGAAGGCCACGGGAGCGCGCTCGCGGATCCGTACCAGGAGGCGGTCCGGCCAGATGCGCGAAACGGAAGCGTCCGCCACCCAGTCGATGCCCAGCAGCCGCCGCCGGCGCTCCGCCAGCGGGATGGAGAAGACGCTGCGCCCGAAATCGCCCGCGAAGATCCGGGTCACTTTGGACCGCGCCGCGTACTGGAGCCCTTCGACCGCCCGTGCGCCCTTGCGGTCCCGCGAGAGCGTGAACTGCGGATCGGTTCGGACGAAATGGCTCACCTTCAGGGCCGCCATCGCCGTGGAAACGCACACGAGGGCGCCGCCGGCCAGCCCGAACCACAAGCGCCACCGGATCCCGCCCCCGGATTTCTTGGACTCCCGCGCCATTAACCTGCCGTCTCCCCCATCCCCGGCCCCTGGGCTCCCGCCCCTTCCCGCAATCTCTCCAGCGCCTTCTCCCCCGCCTGCCACACGTTCCCCGCCCCCAGGGTCAGGACCAGGTCGCCTTCGCGCGCCGCGCCGAGCAGCGCTTCCACTCCGCGGTCGAGCGTGCCCACATACTCCGCGCCGCGGTGCCCGAACTGCCGGATGCGCTCCACCAGCGCCTCCGCCGTAACGCCCGGGATAGGCGGCTCCGAGGCGGGGTAGATATCCATGAGGAACAGGTTGTCCGCCTGGTTGAACGCCCGGGCGAACTCATCCATCAGGTGATAGGTGCGGGTGTAACGGTGCGGCTGGAAAAGCACGTTGATCCGCCGGAAACCGCAGAGCCGCGCGCTCTCCAGGGTGGCGCGGATCTCGGTGGGGTGGTGCCCGTAGTCGTCGATGACCGTAATGCCCCGCTCCTTGCCGCGCACCTGAAAACGCCGGTCCACGCCGCTGAAGGTGCTCAGCGCCTCGCGGATCGTGTCCGGCTTGACCCCGAGTTCCATGGCCACGCCCACCGCCGCCACGGCGTCCAGCACGTTGTGCCGGCCCGGAAGCGACAGGTGGAAGCGCCCCAGGTCGGCGTTCCGGTAGCGGATGCGGAAATCGCTGGCGAAATGGCCGAAGCCGATGTCGCCCGCTTCCATATCGGCCTGCGCCGTGGTTCCGTAGGTGATGGTCCGCCGGTTGACCGCGGGCAGGATGGCTTGCACGTTGGGATCGTCCAGGCAAAGGATCGCGGCGCCGTAGAACGGAATCTTGTTGACGAACTCGGTAAAGGCGCTGAGCGCCGTCTCGAGCGTGGGGTAGTGGTCCACGTGCTCGCGGTCGATGTTCGTCACCACGGCGATAATCGGCGCCAGCTTCAGGAACGACCCGTCGCTCTCGTCCGCCTCCACCACCAGGAAGTCGCTCTTCCCCACGCGCGCGTTGGACCCGCCCATCGTCCCTACTTTGCCGCCCACCACCACCGTGGGGTCTACGCCGGCGTAGGCCAGGATAGTGGCGGTCATGGACGTGGTGGTGGTCTTGCCATGGCTCCCGGCGACGGCGATTCCGTACTTCAGCCGCATCAACTCCGCCAGCAGTTCCCCGCGCGGGATCACCGGGATCTGCAGCCGCCGCGCTTCCTGCACCTCCGCGTTCTGCTCGTCCACGGCGGAACTTACCACCAGCGCGCGCGCCGCCCCCACGTTGGCGGCGTCGTGCCCTTCGTAAATGCGGGCGCCCATCGCCGCCAGGCGCTCGGTGGTCGGCGACAGTTTCAGGTCGGAACCGCTGATCTGGTAGCCAAGGTTCAGCAGCACCTCGGCGATCCCGCTCATCCCGATCCCGCCGATACCCGTGAAATGCAGGTGCTGGGGACGAAAAAACATTTCCTCTCCGTATTGTTTCGGCTTACGGCGCGGCTGTCAATGAAAATCAGCGCGCCGCCGTTTCTAATATCTCCGCCGCTCTCCGGGCGGCTCCGGGTTTTGCGAACTGGCGCGCGGCCTGGCCCATCCGCTCCAGCGTCTCCGGGGCGGCCAACTCCGAAACTACCGAGAACAACCGCTCGCCCGTGAACTCCGCGTCCCGCACCAACCGCGCCGCTCCCCCGCGCTCCAGGGCTTCCGCGTTGCGCGTCTGGTGGTCGTCCGCGGCAAAGGGAAACGGTACGAGAACCGACGCTCTTCCCGCCGCGGCCAGTTCCGAAACCGCTCCCGCACCCGACCGGCATATCACCAGGTCGGCGGCGGCGAACGCCGAGGGCATATCGCGAATGAACGGCGCCACCTCGCCTTCCAGCCGCGACCGCTTGAACTCTTCCTGGAGCACCTCGAAACCGGCCGCGCCGGTCTGGTGCACGATCCTCACCGACATTCCCGACTGGCGAAACAGCGGCCAACTCTTCCGCGCCGCGTTGTTCAGCGTGCGCGAACCCTGGCTCCCGCCGGTGATCAGGATATGGAGCGTCCCGTTCCACGATCTCGGCGGAAGCTGAAAG
This sequence comes from Terriglobia bacterium, assembly GCA_020073115.1. Lineage (GTDB taxonomy): Bacteria > Acidobacteriota > Terriglobia > Bryobacterales > Bryobacteraceae > BOG-224. The sequence continues at coordinate 1,514 of JAIQFU010000539.1, read as the reverse complement.
AACTCCTCCCGCACGGGCAACCCCGTGACGTCGGTCCGGCCCACGGGGAAAAATCGCGCTGTTTCCGGAAACGAGACCAGCGCGCGGGCGACGCGGCGCCCGATAACCCGGTTGGTGAACCCCGGGATGGCATTCGGCTCCATCACGACCACCGGAACCCGGCGCAGCAGCGCGGTAAAGGGCAGCCGGCACAGCGTGACCGCCTTTTGCTTCAGCCCTACCCGATTCAATCCGCCGATCTCGATCGTCTTCAGCTCAAACCCTTCCGCCGGTACCAACTTGGCCTCGATGCCGTGCTCCGTGCCGACAAAGAACGCCTCGTGCCCCCGCAGCCGCAATTCCCGCGCGACGGCCAACGCGGGGATAACGTGCCCGCCCGTACCGCCGCCCGCCATCAGGAAACGCCGGGGAGCCTGGGGGCCGGGGGCCAGGGGCCGGGGGCCGGGAGCCTCCATCGAAAGATGATTGAGGTTCTCCTTCGTCGAAGCCCGGGTGTCGCCTTCCGCGATATTCGAGGGTACAGAGAACGCGGCCCGTGTGACCTGCTCCACCATGTTCATACCGCGCTGCCACACCTCCAACTCCCGAAAATGGCTTGTCTTACCCATTCACGGCATCCTCCCCGGCCCCCAGCCCCTGGGCTTCATCCCGCATGCTCGCTCACGTTCATCAAAATTCCCATCAGCGCCAGGGTGCTCAATAGCGAACTTCCGCCGTAGCTGATCATGGGCAGTGGAATGCCCTTCGTGGGCAGGATCCCCAACACCACGCTTATGTTGAAAAACGCCTGCACCACCACCACCGACGTGGCCCCCAGCGCCAGATACCGGCCGAAGCCGTCCTGCATCTTCCACGCGGCTCGCAGCCCCCGCCAGAAAATCAGGCCGAAGCCGACCAGCACGCCCATTGCGCCGATCAGCCCCATCTCCTCGCCGACGACGGCATAGATGAAATCCGTGTGGGCTTCCGGCAGATAAAGCAGCTTCTGGCGGCCGTTCATCAGTCCCAGCCCGATCGCTCCGCCCGCCCCCACCGCGACCTTGGATTGCTCCTGTTGGTAGTTCGTGTCGTGTCCCGCCAATGACCGATTCATGTTTCTCTGCAGGTACGCCTTGAAAGCGCCGTGCGGGTCCACCTTCTCGATCTTCTTCAACTCCGGGTCGAAGAACTGGACCACGCGCACCAGCCGGTACGGCTCCAGCACGATAAAAACCAGCACGCCGGCCATGGCCACCGAGCCCGCGATGAAGCAGTAGCGCCATTCCAGCCCGGCGACGAAAAAGACGATCGCCGCCGTCCCGCCGAGCACCATCGCGGTTCCCAGGTCTTTGATGACCACCCCAAAGATCACCAGTCCGACGGCCAGGGCCGCCGGCGCCAGGGTATACCGCGCGTTGTTGATCGCCCGCCCCCGCCAGGTGACAAAGAACGCCAGAAAGATCACGAGCGCCGGCTTCGCCAGTTCCGAAGGCTGCACGCCCACCGGCCCCGCACGCAGCCAACGGTGGCTGCCG
>JAIQFU010000538.1 GCA_020073115.1 Terriglobia bacterium | reverse complement strand
TCAACCCGAAGGTTTTTCCGGACCCCAAGGCAATGTTCGACCAGCTTCACGCCGAGCACTTCAAGATCGTGCTGCATGCGGTTATCCGCGCGCGCGAGATGCACGGCACGGTGCGCGACGCATGCGACCCGAACCGCCCCGTGGAGCAGCAGCCCAGTTGCTACTGGAAAATCCACCAGCCGGTGTACGCGCTGGGCGTGGACGGCTGGTGGCCGGATGAAGGCGATCCGCTGGATGCTCCCTCGCGCCTGGTGCGGAACCGGATGTACTGGGAAGCCCCGCAGCTCGACCGGCCTGACGAACGTCCCTACGCGCTGCACCGCAACGGCTATGCCGGCATGCAGCGCTACGCCTCCTTTCTCTGGTCGGGCGACGTCTACTCCACCTGGGAGACGCTGCGCACCCACGTTCCCATCGCCGTGAACACCGGGCTCACCGGGATCCCCTATTGGGGAACCGACATCGGCGGGTTCGTTCCCACGAAGGAGCTCACCGGCGAGCTTTACGTCCGGTGGTTCCAGTTCGGCGCGTTCTGCACGCTGTTCCGCTCGCACGGGCGCAACTGGAAGCTGCGCCTGCCGTGGGGATGGAACACGGGCGATGCGGGCCCGATGGAGATCACCAATTACGGCGGGGCGGCGATTCCGGATGCCAGCGAACTCCACGACGCGCGCATCGAGCCCATCTGCCGCAAGTACCTGGAACTGCGCTACCGCATGCTGCCGTATCTCTACAGCACCGTCCGCGAGGGCGCTCTCACGGGGATGCCGGTGATGCGCGCGCTCTGGCTGCACTATCCCGACGATCCGGCGGCGGTGGGGCGCGGCGACGAGTACCTGTGGGGACGGAGCATGCTCGTTGCCCCGGTGGTGGAGCCAGGCGCCGCGACGCGCCGGCTTTACCTTCCGCGCGGCGCCTGGTTCGACTTCTGGACGGGCGAGCGCCTCGAAGGCGGCCGCGAAATCGAGCGTAAGGTCGATCTGGAAACCATCCCGCTGTATGTGCGCGCCGGTTCGATTCTGCCGCTCGGCCCGGTCAAGCAGTACGCCGACGAGCAAGTGGATGCGCCGCTGGCCGTCACCGTTTACCCGGGGGCGGACGCGACGTTCCTGCTCTACGAGGATGACGGCCGCTCTTTCAACTACAGAAAGGGCGAGTGGATGGGTGTCGAGATGGCCTGGAACGACGCCCGGCGGGTCTTGTCCCTGCGGCTGGCCCGGGGCTCCCGTATGCTCCCGCCTCTGCGCCGCAACCTCGAAGTGAAACTCGGCGGTGCGAGGCGGACGCTGGTATTCGAAGGCAAGCCGGCTGAGGTGAAGTTTTGACGAGAGGAATGTGGGGCGGGGCTTCTGCCCCGCAGCCGGGCTTCCGCCCGGCCGAAGCCGGGCAGCGGGGCAGAAGCCCCGCCCCACCACGCCGCACGCTCATCTTGCTGTCCACGGCGCTGGCAATCGCTTCCGCTTCCGCCGCCACGCTTTCCAACGGCCAAATCACGGCCGAATTCGATGGCGCCGGTCTGGCATCCCTCACCGATACGGCCACCCGCGCCACGTACCACTTCCCCAAGCACGGTTTCGCCCTCACCCTGGGAGATGAGCGCTTCGACAGCGCCGCCCTTTCCGCGCCGGCGCAGACAACCGCCCCGGATCGCGTCACCTATGCCTACTCCGCGGGGCCGTACAAGCTCACCCTCACCTACGAACTGCGCCCCGGCTGGCGCTTCCTCAGCAAGCGCCTGTCGATCGTTTCCGCACCTACCGGGAAATTCAGGATCGGCGAAATCGCGGTTTTCCGGGACGCCATCGCCGAACCGGTGCGCGACGCCTACGTCCTCTCCCGGGGACGCAAGGACCTGGGAACCGGCGACTACGGCGCGTTCCTGCGCTTCGACGCCGCGCGCGGCCTGCTGGTCACGGCGCAGAACCCCTTCCTGGCCTTCAGCCGCCAGGGCGGCGAGTTCTCCCTCGGCTACCAGCCGGATATGGAATGGGACATCGCCTGGGGCCCGTTCGAGGCCGACCGCGGATTGCTCGCTCCCTACGCCCTCTCCGGCCGCACCGAACCGGACCGCATGCTGCCCGAGTGGCGGCTCGGACCCATCGACGCTACCCCGGGCATGGACGAAGCCGAGGTGGCCGCCTTCACCAGCCTGGTGCGCGCGTTCCTGCTCTACAAGCCCGGGAAGCCCCTGAACCTGATGGTCGGCTGGTGCGTCAACGATTACCAGATCGATATCGCCACGCCCGAGGGCCGCGCCGAGTACAAGCGCATCTTCGACATGGCTTCCACCCTGGGCGCCGAAGACGTGCTATTCGCCCCTGCCAATTCCGCCATCGCCCGCCGCGAGGACAGCCGCGACGACTGGGGGTGGGAGTACCTGCTCTGGCTGGGGCTCGGGCAGAAGATCCGCCGTGACGAGTGGAACCCGGCCACCGGCGAAATCCCGCCGGCCCTGCGGGAGATGCTCGATGACGCCGCCGCGAAGAACCTCAAGCTGCTGGCCTACGTGTACCCCGTGATGGGCTTCACCCAGAACAAGGAGTGGCTGCTCGGGGCGCGCGGCGCGCGCGCCAACCTCGGCGTGCATAGTTTCCAGGACTGGCTCATCGCCGCGCTGGAAGGTTTCCTCAAACACACCGGTATTGCCGGGTATTCGTTCGACCACACTTTTCTGGGCTACGAAGGAACCAGCAAATATGCCCAGTGGTGGGGCTGGCGGCGCGTCATGGAATCGCTGCGCCGCGATGTTCCGGATATCGCCATCGACGGCCGGCAGGCCTATCAGCTCTACGGCCCGTGGAGTTGGCTGGCCGGCAGCTATCCCCATCCCACCGGGACCGACGAGCAGCCCGAAAGCTTCGTCTCCTTCCCCGATTTGAAGCTGGACCGCGTTTCGGCCGACCGCGAGCGGTACACCGCGTACCGCTACCGCAACTACGAGTTCGCCCCCAGTGAAATCGTCCCCGGCTTCATCACCCACCAGACCGGGCGCAACGACGATTTCGGCCGCATGCCGGAAGCCCGCACGCGCACGGGCCAGACACTGCTTCCCTTCCGCCAGCGCGATTGGGATTACCTGGGCTGGCGCTATTCCCTGCTCTCCTCCATCGCCGTCGCCGGATGGAACAACGTGCTTGACATGATCCCCGCGCGCGATCCAGAGGAGTTTAAGAACTTCTCCCAAGCCGACAGACAGTGGTTCCGGCGCTGGCTCGAATGGACCGCCGCCAACAAGGAATACCTGCGGCATACCAGGACCATCCTGGGCCAACCCGCCATCGGCAAGGTGGATGGGACGGCTTCGATCATCGGGGATCGGGGCTACCTTTTCCTGTTCAACCCAAACGGGCGGCGGCTCGACGCCAGTTTCCACCTGGATGCCGGCATCGCGAAGACCTTTCCCGATCTTGTACGTCACCCGACCATCGCCGGGCGGATGTGCCGCGCACAGAATACAGACGTGAGCATTCATACAGGAAAAGTCCGACCGCAGACGCTATGCTTCTGCCCAATAAATCAGGTCCGCCATCTCGTGAAGTGCGATAACTAAACCGAGTCCGGATTCACGTTGACCAAATATGCACCTCATTATTTCGCAGTTCTCAACATCTGATCTATTCGGTAATCCGAAAGAGGCTCTTCCACCGCAGATAGTTGATCCACCGCCACACCGTCCAATCGTAATTCCTCACGCCGGTCATGATGTTTCGCCATTGTGTCAATGCGACCTTGCTGTC
>JAIQFU010000537.1 GCA_020073115.1 Terriglobia bacterium | reverse complement strand
GAGCGTCAGTTTGGGCCGCACGCGCCAGTCGTCGAGCACCCACGGCCCCGCGTCGAACTGCGAGATGCTGGCGTACGGATTCCCGCCGCTGATGGTGAACCGCGAGGCGCCGCCGCCCAGGGCGCGGATCTGCGCCGGGGCGTAACCCAGGTTCTGGAACAGCAGCGTGCGGTAGTACTGATCGACGGCCAGCAGGTGTTCCATCACGGGCTGCCCGTTGGCATCCAGGACCGGCTGGTTGCTGGCGTCCAACACCGGGCCCAGTCCGCCGAAGAACGAGAACGACCCGCCGAAGTTGCCCGGCGAATTGGCGGCGGTGTCCGTCTGCCGCAGCCGGACTCCCCAGCGGACAGTGTGGGTCCCGTGCGTCAGCCACGTATTGTTCTGCAACTCGTAGTGATGCCCGAGGCTGTAGGCGTTCCCAGTCTGGTTGCCGCCCGTAGTGAACGCGCCGGCTACGCTGATGGTGGGCAGCGCGTTGTTCCCCAGGGACGCAACGCTGTTGCGCACGAACTGAAACCGCGTCTCGTTGATCATGGTGGTGTTGAGCGTGGCGGTCTCGGTGAGCATCAGGTTCTGCTCGTCGGTGTTCGTGTTGTAGCCGAGCGAGGCGTAGGGCGCGGGCAGCGAATAGCCCCCGATCCCCACGTTCTGCCGGTTGGATTTTTCTTCCTCGAACCGCACCGTCAGCGCATTGCCCGGGGTCAACTGGTAATCCAGCCGCGGGGCGATGCTCCAACGCATGTTGGGCGTGACCACGGACTGCTGGATGGGGGTGACCCGCAGGGTCTGGGGATCGATGAAATTGGGCGCGTAGATAACGGCGTTGTCGTTGATGTCGCGGCGGTTGTAGTCGAGGAAAAACGACGACTTCTTGTTGATCGGGCCGCCGATATTGCCGTCGAACATGCGGCTGGAGTAGTCCGGCTTATTCGCGGAGAACGGGTTGCGCGAGTTGAGCACGCCGTTGCCGTCGTGCAGGAAGAGCGCGCCGCGGAATTTATCGCTGCCCGGCTTGGTGAAGATTTCGATGCGCCCGTAGCCCAGCTTGTCGTATTCCGGGGAGAAGGGGTTCTGGTTAACGCGGATCTCGCGAATGGATTCCTTCGGAGGCAGGTTGCCGCCGCTGAAGCCGTCGATATAGATGGAACCGCCGTTGGGCCCCGCTCCCGGACCGGCGAGGGCCTGGAGAGCGTCCTGGAGGTCGTCGGGGTCGTCGGGCAGGGCGGCGAGATCGTCGCCCTTGATGACCAGCGCGGTGGCGTTGTTGTCGGGCTCCACGCTCACCTGAGGACCGGCGTCGGCTTTGACCTCCACCTGCTGTTTCTCGGCCGTGACCGTCAACTGAATCGGGAACTCCTGGGCGCCGGCGTGGACCTCCACGGTCTTGTCGAATACGGCGAAGCCGGGGTACGTCACGTGTAGGGCGTACTGGCCCGGCGCCAGCCCGGAGATGACGTAGCTGCCATCGGCCTGGGTCTGCACGGCCTTCCGCACGCCGTTGCCGGAAATGGAGATGAACGCGGCGGGAATGACGGCGCCGGAATCGTCGGTCAATACGCCTTTCAAAACCCCGGCCGGCGGTTGGGCCATGTCCGGCGACGTGAATAACGCGGCCGTCAAAAGAAAAAAGCTGAGCGTTCGCAGATTAAGCATCCTGATCCTCTGATGTCGGGCAGCGCCAACGCTACTGCGCAAAACCGGATTCTCCCTCTCCCCCGCTGCTCATCCAGCCGCCCATCAGATCGCGCGTGGCCGTGGGCGAGGCGGTCAGCAGCGGCTCCACGCCCGCCAGCAGCATGATCGCGGTGGCGCGCGCCGGGTCGGCGCTCTCGGTGCTCGAAAGCATAATGGCGTCGCCCGGCTTCAGATCGGCCAGCGTCAGGGGCGGCAGGCGGTCGAGCATCTGGTTGAGATCGCCCTGGCCGCGGCCCGCCCCTGCCGTCTGCGCCTCAGGCCGGGCCGCCTGCTGCTGTCCGCGGCCGGCTTGGAGACGCCGGGCGAGCATGGCGGCCATCATGGGCGGCAATTTCCGCATGGTGGTGGAATCCGGATTGACCTTTACGACGACCGGCTTCTTCGTAGCCAGGTCGGTGATCTTGATTTCGCCGGTTTGAGCATCGATCGAGAAAACGGTCCCCGCAATCTGGCGGAACGAACCCGAAACCACGCGGTCGGCGGCGATGCTGCTGCCGTCTTCGCTCCGGTCTCCGAGCACGCGCACCTGGTCGCCATCCTTGATCCCGGCCAGGGAACTGGGGTGGGCGTCGCTGAACTTCACGGAATCGGGGGCATAGCGGCGGAAATCCGTCTGGGGATTGGTGCGGACCGTAATGGTCCGGCCCCCGGCTCTTACACTGAACGTGCCGGCGGCGGGGTCCACGGCGCTGACAATTCCCCCGGCGCCGCGCTTCTGCCAATCCTGCTGCTCGCGCTGGCGCTCCTGCGCGAGATCGGATTTGGTCATCACGATGATGGACCCGGCTTCGATCTTGCCGTTGGCCGGATGCGCCGTGGCCGCTACGCGGTCGCCGACGCTGACTTCGGCCAGGGTGATCCGCTGCGCGGTTTTGATGTCTCGGGAGCCCGCCGGGAGGCGCAGCACGGGGGCATTCTCGCGGACCGTCAAGGCGAAAGTCGCGCCTTTATCGCTTTTGACGGTAATTTGCCTGGATGCCGCGTCGAGCGCCGTGACTTCGCCCACGACTTGTGATGGAACGTCCGCCGCGGGTGTCTGCGCGGAGATCCCGCCGGCGAAAAGAACACAGATAGCGAGTGCTTCCCCCCAGAATGTCATGCCGATCCCCTCGATCCTCTGACTCTAGAATAAGGGGCGCCGGCGGGGGATTGAAAGGTTACCGGATAGCTCTTATGGGCTACGTACGGGTGCGGGAGGACACAGTAGAAAGGAATGGAGGAGGAAACTGCACTGGATGGCCGCGTAGGTTTTGGCGCACTACGCGGCTTCCCAGCGACTTACTACTGGAAGCGCGCGTGCAGCGCTACTTCTTCTCTTCGGTCTTCTTGGCCTTCTTGGGGGCCTTCGTCTTCTTCGCCTTTTGCGTCTTTTCGGCCTTGGGCGTCTCCTGCGAGAACAGGGCCACGGTGCCGCCCAACAGCGACAGGCCAAGCATCAACGTCATCAGTTTCTTCATTGCGTATCTCCTTGTGGGACCGACGATCTCCTCGTCTGGGCTTATGATAACGAACCGGACATGAATGCCCGGTTAAGCGGCAATTAAAATCGGTTCATCTGAGCGGCGGTCACGTGCGTTCCAGCTTTATTTCGACGGCATTAATTTACCTGCGCAGAAGCGTTTAGGCGTTCCGGCCCGGCTCCGCGGCGAGCGGCTGGAACCGGCCTCGCTGCTAGATTGAAAGCGGGATGAGAAAGCTCGAAATGGCCAAAAGAATGGCGCGCCAGGCGGGCGTGACCGAAGGCGAGGCCGCCGACCGCCTGGACGGCGTGGTGCGCCATATTCTCTCCGCGCTGCGCAAGAGCGGGGAGGCCGACCTGCCCGGGTTGGGCCGCTTTACCCGGGGCTCCGACGGAACGGTGCGCTTCGAGCGGAGCGGCCGCGATGATTGACCGGTCTTCGGCGGAACAGGTGGCGCAGGCGGTGATTGTCGGTTTGGCCGCCGGGCAACCCGTGGAAATCGACGGGCTGGGGTCGCGGCTTTACGACGAGTTGGCGGCCGCCGGTTTCGGCCCCTGGATGGACGCCAGGAAACTGGCCCCGGGCCAAAACTGGCCCCGCGCCATCGAGAGCGCCATCGAGGCGTCGGATTTCTTCGTAGCATGCTTCTCGACGCGGTCGGTGAACAAACGCGGAGGTTTTCAGGCGGAGATCCGATATGCGCTGGATTGCGCCCGCCGTGTGCCGCTGGACGAGATCTTCCTCGTCCCCGTGCGCCTGGACGATTGCCGCGTGCCGCGATCCATTCAGCGCGAGTGGCAGTACATCGACCTGTTCCCCGACTGGCCGCGCGGCGTTCGAAAAATGGCGGGCATGATGCGTCGCGAATTGCAGCGGCGGAAAGGGTAGTCGTGGCGGCGCGGTAGAAATAGCCGAATCGCGGCGCCCGCCACGATCCTGATATAGAATGGCTGTCGTCCGACTCATCCCCCGGAAGGAGAACACCGACGTGAAAGCTACCTTATTCCCGATCGTCTTCGCTTTCGCCGCCGTGGCGAACGCGCAGCCCGCCGCCAATCCCACGATTTCGGAAACCAAACAGATGTACACCATGCTCAAGAACAACCTGGTGCGCATGGCGGAGAAGATGCCGGCGGAAGATTACGGCTTCAAACCCGTCCCGGAGATCCGCTCCTTCGGCGAAACCATCGCCCATGTGGCCGATTCGCAGACGCGGACGTGCGCCCAGGTTCTGGGCGAGCAGAAAACCGCCGACGCCGCGTCTAAGAAGACCAAAGATGAGCTGGTGGCTGCGTTTAAGGCTTCGTTCGAGGTGTGCGACGCCGCCTGGGAGAGCCTCACTCCCGCGAATGCCGCGGAGATCCCGCAGGGCGGGCGCCGGTCGCGCCTCGGCACGCTGGTCTACAACCTGGGCCACGAAGACGAAGAGTACGGCTACCTGGCGGTCTACCTGCGGCTGAAGAACATCGTTCCGCCTTCGAGCGACCGCTCCGCGCCCATGGGGAAGAAGTAGGGCGCCCGGCTACCAGCGGTACTTTGTGACGTTCCACACTGCGGCGCCATAACGCCTCCGGTAGACTCGTGATTTGCCCACGCAGACCGAGTCAGGCCGTGCGCTTCAGGAGGCGCGGGAGCGAACCGACGAGCTTTTCCGGCTGGTCCGTTCCGATGCGCTATACGACCGCCCGATTCCGGAGCGGCATCGCATCGTCTTCTACATCGGCCACATGGAAGCATTCGACTGGAACCTGATCGCGCGCTACGCCCTGGACGTCCCCTCCTTCCACCCGGAGTTCGACATGCTGTTCGCCTTCGGCATCGACCCGCCGCCCGGCCAACTCCCGGCCGACCAGCCCGCGGACTGGCCGGCGCTCGGCGAAGTGCAGCGCTACAACCAGCGCACGCGCGACGAGATCGACGATCTGCTCCAGTCGGCCCCGGACCAGTTGCTGCACGTCGCCCTCGAGCACCGCCTGATGCACGCCGAGACGTTAGCGTACATCCTGCACCAGTTGCCGTACGAGCGCAAGCTGCCGCAATTCGGGGACAGGCAACGAAATCCCCAAACGGCGGGGGTTTCGTTGCCTGTCCCCGAATTATGTATGGTCGAGATCCCCGCCGGTTCCGTGCGTCTGGGCCGGGACCCCTCGGAGGGCTTCGGCTGGGATAACGAGTTCACGGCGCACACCGTGGATTTGGCGGCGTTTTCCATCGGCCGCTACAAAGTGACCAACCGCGAGTACCTGGATTTCGTGCGCGCGGGGGCCGATCCGCCCTTTTTCTGGGCCGAACGCGGCGGCCGCTGGGCGTACCGGGGGATGTTCTCCGAACTCCCCCTCCCGCTGGATTGGCCCGTGTACGTCACCTACGACGAAGCCGAGTCCTACGGCCGATGGCGCGGGATGAGGCTGCCGAGCGAGGCGGAGTGGCA
>JAIQFU010000536.1 GCA_020073115.1 Terriglobia bacterium | reverse complement strand
GTGTCGCGCGCACGGTAGACCACTCCCATCCCGCCGCGCCCCAGCAGCGCCATCACCTCGAAGCTCTCCAGTTTGTCGCCGGGCTTGAGCGCGGGTCGGCGGTCCGCTATGGACGAGAGGGGCGACCCGTCGAGGAGCGAGTTTCCGGCCTCCGCCGCTTTCAGCAGCGACTCCACTTCCGCGCGCAATTCGGGATCCCCGCAACACGCTTCGTGCAAAAACCCCGCGCGCTTCTCGGGGGGAAGCGCGGAGGCCGCCTCGTACAGGTCTTCGACGCTCTTCCAGCGTTCAGCTCGCATGGGCGGGCGATCCTCGCGTCAACTCGCGTTTTAACCAGACCCGAGCCAGCTTCCAGTCGCGAATGACCGTGTTCGGGTGGACGCGCAGCGCTTCGGCGGCTTCTTCCACGCTCAAGCCTCCGAAGTAGCGCAACTCCACTACCTGCGCCTTGCGCGGATCGATTTTCGCCAATTCCTGCAACGCGTCGTCCAGCGCAATCAGTGAGGCCGATTTCGCGGGAGAGAATACCAGATCTTCGTCGATGGGTAAATGCACCGCGGCTCCGCCGCGCTTTGTCCGCTTGAGGCCCCGCGCGTGGTCCACCAGGATATGGCGCATCAGACCGGCGGCGACGCCAAGGAACTGCGCCCGATTCCGCCAGTTGGCTCGGGACTGGTCCACCAGCTTCAGATACGCCTCATTGACCAGCGCGGTGGTCTGAAGCGTATGTCCCCGCCTCTCCTTCCGCATTTCGCGATGGGCCATGCGGCGCAACTGGCTCTCCACCAGCGGGAGTAACTCATCGAGACAGTCGTTTTCCCCAGCGTTCCACCGGAGCAACAGGCCGGTGACCGGTGAAAAAGCAGGCGAGCTCATTTTTTTTGCCGCGCTGTTGTGTCTTGCGAGGCAGTATATCGCGACCCAGGCCGAAAGCGGATTGCCCGTCGTGAGAAGGGCTTCCCTTGGAGGCCAAAGATGAAATGGAACGTGATAACGCTCACAGTCTGGTCGGCGACTTCCCTCTTTGCCGGCCAGGAGATGAACGTCTCGGTCTGCAATCTGGACGAGGTGGCCGAGTCCCTCGTATCGAACGCGAGGCGGGAAACCGAGGCGGTTTTTCGATCAGCCGGCCCCGCCGCCCTGGACCTGATGGGCAGGGCGTTCCCCACGGAGCCCAGCGGCGCCGGCTCGATGGCGGACGCTTATCTCCAAGCGGTCCAGGACTTCGCCGAGCGGCATGAGCCGGACGACGGAGCACTGTTGGGCTTCGTGATCGCGCACGAGCTGGGTCATCTTTTGCTTGGTCCCGGTCATGCCAGGGATGGCGTAATGCAGAGCCCCTGGGGCCGAAAGGAAGTGGAGGCGGCGCGCCGGCGTTCGCTCCTATTCAACAAGGAGGAGGCCGCACGGATCCGCCTTGAATTGCAGACGCGAACAGCTTCGGCCGACGATCCACCCGGCAAGTAGCCGGAGCCCCGGCGCCAGTTCTTCGAGAGGGCGCAGAACTTGACGGAGGCGACCGGACAAACGCGCGGCGCGGGCTGAGTGGAAGAACCCAGACGCCTACTCAGTCGAGATCGTGGACTCCATTGAGGAAACCATGGAGACGAAATCTGCAAAGCTCCCACCGATTTTTCCGGGCGAAACGTTGCGCGAGGACTTCTTGGAGCCTCTCGGACTCAGCGCGAATCGTTTTGCGATGGAACTCCACGTCCCGGTGACCAGGATCAACGATATCGCGCATTGCCGACGGTCCATTTCGGCGGACACCGCCCTGCGTTTGGCGCGGTATTTCGGCACGACTCCTCAGTTCCGGATCAATCTGCAGGCGAACTACGATCTCGCCCAGGCGAGAGCCGTTATTACAGAAGTTGTTATAATGCGGTCGTGTGGACCTTTCGGCCGAACGAGCTTCGATCTGCGCGCGAATTGGCGGGCTTGACGCAACAAAGCGCAGCCGCGCAGTTGGGTGTGTCACAGGCTTATCTTGCGATGATGGAGACCGGCCGCCGGCGTGTTACCGATCAACTGGGGTCGAAAATGGTCCATTTCTACCGGCTGCCCGCGACCGCTCTGCCTCTGGAACCGGGCGAGCTCAACACGTGGAACTCCGCCTCCTTAGCGAAAGCAGTTGCCAATCTCGGCTACCCTGGCTTCCGGCATCTGCGCGACGGGAGAAGCCTAAACCCGGCAGTGGTCCTCCTGGAGGCAATCTCCTGCAGTGATCTGGAGGTACGGGTCGTCGAAAGCCTGCCTTGGCTCGTTATCGAATACCACGATCTCGACTGGGAGTGGCTGACACGCGAGGCCAAATTGCGCGATGCTCAGAACCGGCTCGGCTTCGTTGTCACGCTCGGCCGACAGGTGGCTGAAAAGAGCAGCGCGGCCGCAGCCCGAGTCAAGCTGCGCGAGGTGGAGGAGTCATTGGACCGCGCGCGCCTGGCACGTGAAGACACTCTGTGTCAACAGTCGCTTTCCGAGGCGGAACGGCGATGGCTTCGGAAGGAGCGTTCCGCCGACGCACTTCACTGGAACCTTCTGACGGATCTCAATGCGGAGGTCCTGCCTTATGCCGCGTAAGCGACCACCGGAGCCTTGGCACTCATTCTTTCGGGACATCGACAAGACGTGTTCAGCCAGTTGAACTCCGGTGCATAGGCGGGTTCACCATCGCAATGTTGTACGGTCTGCCACGGCCGACCGTCGACGTTGATTATCTGTCTGTGATCCCTCTCGACGAAACCACGAATCTGGAGTCGTTGGCCGGAATGGGATCGGCGCTTCCCACCAGGCACGGCGTGTACGTCCAGCACGTGGGCATCGTCACAGTGCCTGACAGCTATGAGGACCGGCTGACGCCGATGTTCCCGTCCGCATATCGGCGCCTGCGGCTCCTGGGCCTCGACGGATACGACCTCGCGCTGTCAAAACTGGAACGGAACTCGGCCCGCGATCGCGAGGACGTGAAATTCCTGGCTCGCGCCGTACCGCTCGATCTCGCGGTTCTTGAAGATCGTTATCGTTCGGAACTTCGCCCATACCTCGCAGCCGCAGAGCGGCACGACCTGACAATCCGGCTCTGGATCCAGATGCTCGGCGGCCGGTGAGCCGGACGATTCCCAAGGACTGTCATCCATGCGGTCAAGTCTCTGGGGCAGGAGCGCGCCACCCTGATTGCCGCGGAAAGCATCGACATCCGGGCGGCGTGGTGATGGCTCCGGTGGCCGCGGCCATATGATCGGATGGCTGCTTGCGGGATACTCTAATAGGACCGGCCAGATGAGCAGATCCAAGCGGAGCGAACCAGTCACGGGCATCACTACCGCCGAATCGGAGAAGGAATGGAAGTGAGATGCAAACAGGAAACTGCGGCGCGCCACGGCTCAGGTCATGCAGCAGTTGCCTTCTGCTGATCCGGACGCGATCATTTTGCCTGTACTGGACGAAGTTGCGAACCAATACCGCGGTCCCAAGGATGGCAAGCAGCGCTTCGATCCTCGTCGGCATCCCCGGCTGATGCGGAAATAGCCGCGGCTCTGCGCAACGGCCAGCAGCTTCGCGCGGTGCGAAGCCCCGACGTTCCGGACTTTCTTCATACTGCCGACTCCAGGTATGGCCGCATGACGTTGGCCACGGATATCGGCGACCGGCGGAACGCCTGTGCTGTCAAGAATTTGGCGGTCTGGAGTTGGGACCAGAAGGGTGTGGCTCCCCATCGTGGACGCGTTTCGAACTTTTGCGACCTGCCCGCCGCCGGCGATCAGATCCGTGTTCTCGCAGATTCAACAACTTGCGGGCCTCTGAGGAAACCGCCTCGGATAACCGCGGCCTGGCTCCCCAAGTCAACAAAGGTATTTTGCGGCCCGGAGGCACTGACAAAACGATTAATTCCAATGGGCTACTCAAGACTGGGCACGATCAGCACATCACTCAGACGGTTCGTGTTTCAAAGAACCTCTCTGAAATCGAAATACTGCCGGCTGATCAAATCCTCTGCCAGTTTCCGCGCGTTGAAGACCGCATCTGGGTTTCCGCTGCCCCGTGCGATACGGAGCACCTCTTTCGCGCTCTCTTGGACTGCCATGATCAGCCAGGGTTCTTTCGCGCGCGCAATCATTGTCGTCAGAGCCTTCACGCATTCTTGTGGAAACCTTGGAGCCAATTCAACCAGCCTTTCCCCCACGCTCATGTCCAGGTCGACTTCCCCGACCAGATCAAGCACCTCTTGAAGCGTGGATATGCTCCACTGATCACCGAACCTCCTGGAAGTGAACCAGAGGCCGAATCTCGACAGTTCCGCGCTGAATTCGGCGGGCGAGCCGGACTCCCGAGCGACCCGGAGCCTTTGTTCCAGCAACCGGCGAAGTCGGTCAAAAACCACGGCTGGCACGTTATCGTGCCACTCGGCGACTGCACTACCGATAAACCAGATGAGATGACCCCGCACTGCTGGCGGGACCGACCGGAAGAAATAGGGAAGCAGCCCGCCGTCTTCATCGAGTTGCAGTTTGTCGTACCAGTAGTAGACGGCAAGGTGTTCGGCGAGGCGATCCTCCGGAGCAGCCGGATGTTTCATGAGAGATGGGACAGCTGAGACTCTGTCGATGGCTGCTCGATAGAATGGTCGCAGGACGGGAAGGAGTGCGGTGTTCGGATCATTAAAGACCACGAAGCTCTCCCAAGCGGCCAGTAGTCTGTGAATCTCGACCGGATCCTCCGGAAAAATTCGCGGCAACGAAACAACGTGAGCGCTACGTGAACCACAGGGCAGCGGCGGGCTCTTGCGAAAGTGCGGGGCCTATTTCTGGGAGGAATCGGCCGTCAAGATCCGGCGCACCGAGGTCCGCCCGATCTCAAGGCGACGCGCGATCTCGGATTTGC
>JAIQFU010000535.1 GCA_020073115.1 Terriglobia bacterium | reverse complement strand
GGGCGACGTCCGGCACGATATCTGGGATCGCGACCCGCGGGCGGTGCTCTACATTCCCTTCGTCCAGGAGCCCACGGATTGGATGGATCTGGGGGTTCGCGCCGAGGGCGACCCCCTGCGGCTCGCGTCCGCGGTAACCGCCGCCATCCGCCCGCCCGACCCCGAGGCGCCGGTTTCGGACGTTTTCACGATGAGCCGCCTGATCCGCAACGACGCCACCGCTATGATCTACGTCGCGGTGTTGATGGGCGTCTTCGGAGTCCTGGCCCTGGTCCTCTCCTCCATCGGCGTCTACGGAGTAATGGCCTACCTCGTGTCCGAGCAGACGCACGAAATTGGCGTGAGGATTGCCCTGGGAGCATCCGCCGGAGAGATCCTGGGGACGGTTTTCCGGCGCGGTATGACAACCGCATTGGCTGGACTGGCGCTCGGATTGGGCGCCGCCTACGGAATGGCGAGGTTGCTGGCTTCGCTGGTTTTCGGAGTGACCGCTACCGACCCGGCGACGTTTCTGGCGATCCCGGCTGCGCTGATTGCCTCCGCCGCCCTGGCGATCTACGTCCCGGCCAGGAGGGCCATGAAAGTGGACCCGATTGCGGCCCTCAGGTACGAGTAACAATCCGCTCGCTCACGGTCCGCTTACTGCTTCTTCTTCTCCCCCGGGCGAATGAGGGTCGGAGCTTTCCTTTGCTGCTGCTCGTCGGCGCCGGCTTTCTTGTCCTCGGCCTTCTTGGCGTCGCGCTCGGCGGGAGTCATCGACGCTTCGGCCTCCTTCTTCTCCTTGGCGTCCCGGGCCTCCGCTTCCTCGCCCCGCTTCCCCAGGTCCTCCTGGGCGAGTTCCAGGCTGTCGGAGGTTGTTTCGATGGCCGTTTTCAGAACGAAGGCGAAGCGCTCCAGGTCCTTCGGCTGGCTCTCCTGGATCTTTCGCAATTCCGGCAGCGCGGCCCTCTCCGCGGCCACCACGGCAGACATGCCTTTGGACAGGTCCGTTTTCCTGGCCGCCGCCGCGTCCGCCACGTCGTCCATGGCGTCGAGGATCTTCGCGTAGGCGTCCAGCGCGTCGTGAATCAGCACCGACCGGCCCGGTTTGTCTTTGGAAAGATAGTTCTTCACCAGTTCGACGCGGTCTTTGGCGAACTTCGCATAGAGTTCCAGGCGCAGGTTCGGTTCCTGGGCCTCGCGGATCTGGTCGATCTCGTCGGCGTTGAGAAAATCGTGCTGCGCGGCGAGCGGCGCAACTGCCAGCGCCAGGCATAGCAGGACCTTCATTTGCGTTTACCCTCCATAAGCCCCAGCAGCAGGTCGTCATGCACCTGCTGGATGCGAGCTTTGACCTTGTCCAGCGTAGGCCGGTCAAGATAGCTCATTTCCTGCTGGAACGAGTCCAGCCGGCGGAGCAGATCGCGAGTGTCGATTTCGGCTTGTTTGAAATACTTGGGATGGCTGCGGGGATTCTTGCCGGTCTGCTTCAGCGAATCGTAGGCCAGGTCCACCGATTCCTGGATTTCGGCGGTCGCGGAGGCAACTTGCGCGTCGTCGCTTTTGTTGTAGGCCGTCCGTGCGGCTTTCAGCGCCGCGGCGGCGTTTTGCAGGGCCAGCCTGGAGCGCTTCTCCAGGTTTTGTTCGGCCCGCGCGGCGCTCAGGTCCGCGCGCGACGGCGCCGCGAACGCCAGCCCCAGAGCCACAACCCCCATCGCCGCGCGAAACATCCCTCGCCTGGACCGCATCACCGTTTCTCCAGTTCCTTTTGGATGATCCTGGCCCTCTGCCGGGCCTGGAATTCCTGGTCCGGGTTCCCGCCCTGGCTGAGCGAGAGGAAACGTTGGTACGCCTCCAGGGCGGGCTTCAACTGTCTCAGCTTATCCAGGATGATGGCGCGGAGGAACCAGTTTCCGGGGGTGTTTTCGCCGAGTTCCCGCGCCCGGTCGAAGGCCCCCAAAGCGTCCTGGAGATCGCCGCCCATATACAACGCCGCCCCCAGTTCACTCCAGGCCCGGGGATCGTCCGCCTTGAGGCGGGTCGCCTGCTGGAATTGAGCCGCCGCCGCCGGAAATTGGCGGAGATCGCGGAGGGCCCGCCCATAGGCCATCCGCAGGCGGTAATCCGCGGGAGCGGATGCCACCGCCTTTTCCCACAGTGGAACCGCTTTCGCGGCGTCCCCGCTCAGCATGTACGCCTGGGCCAGGGCGGCGCGATTGGCGTCGGTCGGGTCCTTGGCATAGGCCTGCTCCAGGTGTGAGGCGGCTTCCGCGTACTGCTTGGTTTCGAGCAGCAGGGCGCCCAGCCGCTCTTCCGCGCCGATGTTCCCCGGAAATTGCCGGTAGAGGGCCATGGCCTCGGCCGGCTGTTTGTTTTTTTCGTAGTTCTCCGCCAGTTCCAGCAGGGCGTCGCGGCCGTTCGGATCCAGCGCCGCGGCTTCGCGAAACTGCGGCGCGGCCTCGGATAGCTTTCCCTGGCGGGCCAGCGCGCGGGCCAGCCCCAGGTGCGCCGCAGGCTCCTTGGGGTCCGCTTCCAGCGCCCGCCGAAAATTCTCCTCGGCCCCGGCCGGCTGGTCCGTCTGAAGCTGCGCATCCGCCAGATAGTAGAGCGGCCGGAACTCCTTCGGCTTCTGGCCCGCGGCCGCATCCAGCAGGGGCAGCGCCTCGGCCGCTTTCTTTTCCCGCATCAGCAGGATCCCCGCGTTCAACTGCGCCTCATACAGTTCGGGCTTCAATTCGAGCGTCTTGCGGTACTCGGCCACGCCCTCGGCATCGCGGTGCAGAAAAGTGTAGGCCAGCGCCAGGTTGAAATGCGAGTAGTAGTCTTTGGGATCCGCGGCCACGGCCTTGCTGAAGGCCTCCGCGGCCGCTTCGTACTTCCCTTCCTCCAGGGCCTTGGTTCCCTCCGCTACGGGATCGGAGGCTTGCAGGAACAGGAGAGCGGCGGCCACGGCCCACATAATACGATTCTACCCGCTGTGGGGCGCGGCTTCTGCTCCCGGCAGCCGGGCTTTCGCCCGCCGGAGCCCCGCCCCACTCACTTTTCCTGAATCGTCAATATCTGGTCCGCCGCCACATCGCGCAACACCTGGTGAATCCCGCTCGGCCAGGCGATCTCGATTTCCGCGATCCTCTTCGAACCGCCCAGGCCGAAGTGCACGCGGGGATCGCTGGAAGCGGCATAGCCCGTGCTCGTGGTGGCGTGGTTGCACTGCTTCATGCCGTCCGGAGTGGTCACCCGGACCTGCGCGCCCAGGCCCATTCCGTTGCTCTTCACGCCCACGAGCTTTAGCAGGATCCAGTGGTTCCCGCCCGGAGAGAGGTTGTGGAAGTACTGTACATCCCCGTTGAGGACCGTCACCACGGCGTCCATCCGGCCGTCGTTGTCCAGGTCGCCGAAAGCCGCGCCGCGGTGCGCCGCGGGCTTCTGAACGCCCGGTCCCGCCTCCGCGCTCACGTCCGCGAATTTCCCTTTCCCCAGGTTGCGGAAGACGGTATTCGGCTCCTCGGCTTTGCGCGACGACATCAGCGCGAGATTATCCTGCACGTTGCCGCGCGCCACGAACAGGTCCTTCCAGCCGTCGTTGTCGAAATCGAAAACGCCGTTCGACCAGCCCGACATGTTGCGCGTCTCGTGGCCCAGGCCGGCTGCCGCGGTGATCTCGGCGAACTCGCCGTTCCTGCCCAGGTTGCGGAACAGCGGGAACGACTCGCCTTCGATGGCGGTGTGCCAGATGTCGTCCCACCCGTCGTTGTCCACGTCCTTGAAGTCC
>JAIQFU010000534.1 GCA_020073115.1 Terriglobia bacterium | reverse complement strand
CCTGCTCCAGGCCGGCGCCGCGCGCGTCCACGCCGTGGATGTCGGTGCCGGCCAGCTCGCTTGGTCGCTGCGCACCGATCCGCGCGTCGTGGTCCATGAAGGCATCAACGCGCGGCGCCTGGCGTTCGAAGACGTGGGCGAAACGGCGGACCTGATCACCTGCGACGTGAGCTTCATTTCCGTGACCTTGATCCTGCCTGCCGCGGTCCCGCTTCTTCGTCCCGGCGGGCAAATGGTTATACTGGTCAAGCCCCAGTTTGAGGCCGGAAAGGGGCAGGTCGGCAAGGGCGGGATCGTGCGCGATCCGGCGCTCCACCAGGCCGCCTGCGATCGCGTGGCCCGGGCCGTGAGCGAATACGGGTTCGAAACCGCTATCATCGAGAGCCCGATTCTCGGCGCCGAAGGCAACAAAGAGTTCCTCCTGTATGCCCATCATTAAGACGGTCGGGATCATTTCGAAACCGGGCGCGCCGAGGGCGGGTGAGGTGGCGCCGCAGCTCATCCGGTGGCTGCGCGACCGCGGGCTGGTGGTGCGGATCGACGAGGAGACCGCGCTCTACGCCGGCGAAGCAGGCCTCCCGCGCAATACCGTGCCGGAAGGCTGCGACCTGGTGGTGGTCTTGGGCGGAGACGGCACCCTGCTCTCGGCCGCCCGCGCCATCGGCATGCGCGAGATCCCGCTGTTTCCGGTGAACCTGGGCGGCCTGGGCTTTCTCACCGCCATCACGGTGGATGAGTTGTACCCCGAACTGCAGCGCGCCTTCCGCGGCGAGCACCGCATCGGGCGGCGGAAACTGCTGAGCGTCGAACTTGTCCGCGAAGGTCGCGTGGCGGCAGGCTACGAGGCGCTCAACGACGCCGTCATCGCCAAGTCGGCCCTCGCGCGTATGATCGATCTCGATGCCCACGTCGACAACCAGTTCGTATGCGCCTACAAAGCGGACGGGCTGATTGTTTCCACGCCCACGGGGTCGACCGCATATTCGCTTTCGGCTGGCGGGCCCATCATTTTCCCCTCGGTCCCGGCCATCTGTCTCACGCCCATCTGCCCCCATATGCTGACCAACCGTCCCGTGCTGGTGCCGGAAACCAGTCTCATCCGCGTGGTCTCGCGCGCCCCGGAAGGGAGCGCGTATCTGACCATCGACGGCCAGGTGGGCGCTCCCCTGCGCGAAGGCGACGCGCTGGTGTGCCGTAGTTCGACCTATTCCCTGCTCCTCATCCGGCCGCCGCGCATGATGTTCTTCGACGTGCTCCGGGCCAAGCTCAAGTGGGGCGAGCGATGAGGCGCATCTCGCTCACCGGCTGGATCTTCATCGGGATGGCGGCGGGGGTCGCATTGGGCATCGCCGCGCCCGGCGTGGCCAGGGAACTGGGACCGGTCAGCAACGTCTTCCTGCGGCTGATCCGGACCATTATCGCGCCGCTGCTGTTCGGAACCCTGGTGGCCGGAATCGCGCATGGCGGCGACATGAAGCGCATGGGCCGCATCGGCGCCAAGACCATCCTCTACTTCGAACTGGTCACCACCGCGGCCCTGTTCGTCGGGTTGACGGCGGTAAACCTCGTGCGGCCCGGCGTCGGAGTCGCGATTCAGCGCACCGCGGCGGAAGCCGTGGCCCCGCAATCGCAGACCAGCCTGGCGGCGGTCCTGGAGCATACCTTCCCTTCCAGCATTGTGGACGCCATGGCGCGCAACGACGCCCTCCAGATCGTGGTGTTCGCGTTTCTCTTCGGCGCGGCCTGCGCGGCCGTGGGGGCCAAAGCCCAGCCGGTCGTGACCTTCTGCGCGGCCCTGGCGGAGGTGATGTTCCGCTACACGCGCTATGTCATGTACCTGGCGCCGCTCGGAGTCGGCGCGGCCATTGCGGTCACGGTCGGGTCCAAAGGCGTCGGCGTCCTCTTCGGCCTGGGGAAGCTGATCCTGACCATGTACGGCGCCCTCCTGATCTTCGTGTTCGTCGTCCTGGGCTTGGTCCTGATCATTACTCGCGTTCCGGCCGCCGGCTTTTACCGCGCCGTGCGCGAGCCGTTCCTGATCGCTTTCTCCACGGCTTCGAGCGAGGCGGCGCTGCCGCTGGCGCTGGAGAACATGGAGAAATTCGGCGTGCCCAAACACATCGTGGGCTTCGTCATCCCTACCGGCTACAGTTTCAACCTGGACGGCAGCACGCTGTACCTGTCGCTCGCTTCGGTGTTCGTGGCCCAGGCGGCGGGCGTGGATCTTTCACTCGGCCAGCAGTTGCTCATGATGCTGACTCTGATGCTTACCAGCAAGGGTGTGGCCGGGGTGCCGCGGGCCGCGCTCGTGATCCTGGCGGGAACCCTGGCGACGTTTCACCTGCCGATGGAAGGCGTGGCCGTGCTGCTCGGCGTGGACGCCCTGCTGGATATGGGCCGCACCTCCATCAACGTGACGGGGAACTGCCTGGCAAGCGCCGTGGTGGCGCGGTGGGAAGGATATAAGGTCGGGTAAACGCAAAAGTGCGTACGCCACGTGGCGTACGCTATCGGCGCGCCGTGGCGGCAATCAAGCCGACTCGTTCTATTTCACGGTTTTCTGCGTGGTCGCCGCCCGCACCCGGCTGTGATACCGGCTGTAAGTAAAGTACACGATCAGCCCGATGATCAGCCACCCGATCAGCCGCGCCCAGTTGACCCAGCCCAGCTTGTACATCATGTAGCCGTTGAACAGCACCCCGAGCGCAGGAATTACGGGCACCCACGGCGTGCGGAACGGCCGCGGCTGGTCCGGGTTCGTGTGGCGCAGGAACACCACTGCCACGCACACGATCACGAACGCCAGCAACGTCCCGATGTTGACCATCTTTCCGATGTCGTCGATGGGGGTCAGGCTGCCGACCACGGCGGCGAGCACGCCGACCAGGATGGTGTTCTTCCACGGCGTGCGGAATTTGGGGTGGACGGCGGCGAAGAACTTTCGCGGCAGCAGCCCGTCGTTGGCCATGGCGTACAGGACGCGCGTCTGGCCCAGGAGCATGACCAGCATCACGCTCGTGAGGCCGGCCAGCGCGCCCAGCGTGATCACGTTGGAGGCCACGCCCAGCCCGCGGTCCATGAACGCTCGTGCGATGGGCGCTTCCACGTTCACATCCTGCCAGGGCACCATTCCCGTCAACACCGCCGCCACGGAAATATACAGCACGGTGCAAATCAGCAGCGAAGCGATGATCCCGATGGGCAGGTCCCGCTGCGGGTTCTTGGCCTCCTGCGCGGTGGTGGACACCGCGTCGAATCCGATGTAGGCGAAGAAGATGTACGCCGCCCCCGCTCCGATTCCCGAAAAACCATAGGGCGCGAACGTGGACCAGCCGCTTCCCCAGTTCGCCGGGCGCACGTACTGCACGCCCAGCGCGATGACGAAGATCACGACGCATACCTTGATCACCACGATGGTGGCGTTGAAGCGGGCGCTCTCCTTGATTCCGATGGTCAGGATCGCCGTGATCACCAGCGCGATCAGAAACGCGGGGAGATTAAAGCCCAGCTCCAGCCCCATGAAATGCGGAGCGTTGAGTACGGCATGCGCGCGCTGCACCAGTTCCTGCGGCTGCTGGGCCATGATGTGCGCAACCTTGTCCAGAAACGCCTGCGAGCCCGGGACGAGCGACCCGTCGGCCTGCGCCATCTGTCGCGCGATCATGTTCTGCGCCGTGCGCAGCGCCGTCCAGTGATCGTACGCCAGCCACAGGGGCATCTTGATGTGCAGCATGTCCAGCAGTTCGATGAAGTGGTTCGACC
>JAIQFU010000533.1 GCA_020073115.1 Terriglobia bacterium | reverse complement strand
GTCGCAAGCCAGACGGGGATTACGGTGGTGGTGCAATAGGGCGGGTCAGCCGAGCAGGCCCCGAAGAACGCCGAATGCCTGCGGCGCGAACTGCGCGGCTACACGCGGCAGCATGAGGATCACGGGGGCCAACAGAAGTGCGCGGTGGCGGGCCGCTTTGCGCGCTGCGCTGAGAGCGAGCAACAGGAGCAGCGGCGAGAAGACCCGGCCGAAAGAAAAGACGTGGGCCCAGATCTCGGGGTGCGTCGCCTGGACTGCCAGCAGCGCGAAGAGCAGAGCCGCGATGGCGATGGGGTCACGACGGTTCCGGAGCCACAACCAGGCGGCGAGCACCATCGCGAGCACCATTCCGGCCAGCGCAGCGTAATCCAGCGCGATCAGCGCCGGACGAAATGCGCCCCGCGGCTCCGGAAGGCCGTGGAACAGCGCGGCGGCGATGCCCGAAAACGGAAGGCGTGCAAACAGGTTGGTGGCGTCGGGCGGAGTGCGCATCCAGGCATAGATGCACCAGACGGCGTAGGGGACGGCCGCAGCCAGGGTCCAGAGGGCGCGCCGGAAACGCCGGGCGCCGGCTTCGGCGAGGGCCGCGGCGGCAACCAGGAGCAGGCCGGTTTCGCGGGCGAACGGGGCCAGCGCGAGAAACACCAGGGGCCGGATGCCGTCACGAGCGCCGACGCCGCAGACCGGAATGTCCGCGCCGCTTCGATAGAGAGCCCAGGCGCAGCAGAGAGCGGCGAGGGGCAGGTCGGGGGTCATGCGGTCCAACGAGACCAGCGTGGCGGGCAGGGCCAGGAAGCACAAGCCCCAGGCCGGACTTCTACCGTGCAAGGCAGCCCAGCGCGCGGCCCAGTATACGCCCAGGAAAAGAAAACCGAGTTGGACGGCGATATAGGCTCCGTCGACGCGTCCCGGAGCGCCGAGGGCGAACGCGTAGGCCAGGGCCGGCAGGAGTATCCTGCGGTAGCGGAGGCGGGGCGAGTCGATCCAGAGGCCGCGCCGCAGGCCGGGGTCGTGGGCGATCACGCGGTAGGACTGCCCGTCATAGCCGTTGCTCCCCGGGAACAGATACGTGCCGCGAAAGTCGGGGCCCGCGGGGAGCGGGAGGTTCCCGCCGGTCATGAACAGTGCGCTCCAGTTGCCCTGATCGTTGCAGCGCACGGTGAGGGACAGCCAACCGGCGGCGAGCAACAGGGCCAGGAGAGCGCAAAAGAGGCAACGAGCGGAGTCTCTGGACAGATGCAAGACTCAGGTTACTATAGCGGATACCATGGCGAGGATCTTTACTCCGCTCGCCGGCGCCGGCCTGGCGTTGTTCCTGGCGGCCGCCGCGGCGGACCAGAGTTCGCCGCTGTATCGCTGGGGCATCGACCAGGACCAGTTGCGGGGAGCGCCCGATTTCAGTTTTCTGAACCATTCGCTGACCGCCGCCGACCGGGTCTCCGTCAAGAACGGGCACTTCTATACCGCCGACAACCAGCGGGTGCGGTTCTTCGGCGTGAACCTGGCGTTTGGGGCGAATTTTCCGGAGACTGCCGATGCTACACGCATCGCCCGGCGCCTGCGCCGCTTGGGAGTAAACCTGGTCCGGCTGCATCACATGGACTCCACGCTGGATCCGGCGAACAGCCCGTCGAACGCCAACGGGATCCTGACCAACGGACCGTATCCGACTTTCAACGAGATCAGCGTGCAACGGCTGCGCGACTTCCTGACCGCGCTGGCGGCCGAGGGGATCTACGCCGACTTGAACCTGCACGTCGGCTATCTGTTCCGCCCCAGCATCGACCAGGTCCCCGCGCTACCGAACCAGCCGATGCCGGACCAGAGCAAGCCGCTTCATATCTTCTATCCCAGAATGGTGGGGCTACAGCAGCGCTATGCGGAGCAGTTGATCGGGAAACTGCGGCTGAAGAACGACCCGGCGCTGGCGCTGGTGGAGATCGATAACGAGACATCTCTCGTGCAGGCGTGGCAATCGGGGCAACTCGATCCGCTGCTGGCGGGGGAGTATCGCGCCGCGCTGCAGCAGGAGTGGAACCAGTGGCTGTCGGCGGCCTACCCGAATCCCGACGCGCTGGCGAAGGCGTGGGGCGCGGGGACGGCAGACGGGCCCAACCTGCTGAGCGGGAAATGGGCTCTGGAGCAGGGGCACGGCACGACCGGATCGTTGAGCCTGATTGCTACCGACGGTCTGCCGACGGCGCAGGTACAAGGCATCACGAGGAGCGGCGTCGGCGACGGCTGGCTGTTCCTGAAACAGGTCGGTTTTCATCTGACGGCCGGCGTCCGGTACGTGTGGACGTTCGAAGCCAAAGCGGATCTCGCGGCCGGGCAGACGGCGTCCACGGCGGTTTCGATTATGCGCGACGTCAGCCCGTGGGACGGAATCCTCCATTCGACCGTTACCCTGACGAACCAGTGGCAGACGTTCACTTTTTCCGCAACGCCGTCCTTCTCCGTCCAGGACAGCGGCCGGGTGAGCCTCGATGTGCAGTACGCCAACGGAGCGGTGTACGCCCGCAACATGACCCTGCTGGAGGCCGGGCAGCGCGGACTGGCCGCGGGGGAATCGATCGAAGCCGGGAACGTCAGCCTGCTGGGGCCGGGAGAAGGCGCAACGCCGGCGCGCCTGCGCGATTACGTCTCCTTTCTCATCGCCACGGATCGCAATTACATGAACGCGCTGCGCGACACGGTGCGGGCGGCGACCGATGCGCTCGTGCCCATCACCGGCACACAGATGGGATACGGCGGCCTCTCGCTGCTGGATTCGCAGGACGGCTTGGATTACCAGGACAACCACTTCTATATCGACCACTACAATTTCCCGAACACGGCGTGGGACGGCCTGGACTGGCGCATTCGCGACGCGGCGGCCGCGGACGACGGCTGGTCGGCGTTCTTGAATATGGCGTGGGCGCGCGAGGCGGGGCGGCCTTATACCGTGAGCGAGTACAATCAGCCCTGGCCGAATACTCACGGGGCGGAAATCGACCCTTCGCTGGCGGCCTTCGCTTCGATGCAGGATTGGGACGGCATCATGCATTTCGCTTACTCGCATGGCCGGAACTGGGATGATGGCGTTCCCAACGGGTTCAACATCAACGGCGACTGGACGAAGTTCCCGGTGGTGGGCCAGTCCGCGTGGATCTTCCGCACGGGCGCCGTGCGAGCCAGCCAGGCGCCGCTGGCCGTGCCGGTGAGCGCCGATCAGCGGCTTCAGGCGGCGGCTTCCGGGCAGCCGGTGGTTTCCTGGATCGCCAGTCAAGCCGGGATTCCCAGGGAAACCGCGTTCGTGCGGAGCGTGGCGCTGGCGAAAGACTCGGCCGCCGCCGTACCGGAAAGCGCCAAAGCGGCGCCCGCCGCACCCTACGTCTCGGATACGGGCGAACTGACCTTCGATAAGGACTCGAGGCTGCTCCGGATCGATGCCCGGACGGCGGCGGGAATTTTCGGGAACGTGGGCGGAAACAGAGTGACGGCGGGGCCGCTGGAGGTGGAACTCGCGACGTCGGCGCGCGGATTCGCGTCGGTTCTCCTCACCGCGCTCGATTCCGAACCGATGCGCCGATCCCGCACGCTACTGCTTTCGATGCCCGGCTACAGTCTGGTGGACGGCCGGTAGCATGAACAGCGCGAAGCCGGGCAAGCGCCGGGGCGACATGAACGGCGGCTGGCGTCCGACGTTCATGGAGCGGGTAGAGGCGTGGATCACGCTGCGGACCGATGCGGCGTCGATCGTAGTCTATCCACTGGACGGGGCGGGCAACGCCGCCGGGCAATTGCCGCGGTCCGAAATCCAGCGGACGCAAGGCGGGTTTCGCATTCACCTGAATGGCGATGGGCAGCCGCAGACGCCCTGGTTCGTGATTGCGGCGCGAAGCTTCAGGCGGTGATAGAATTTCTACGCCAGAGGAGCTACGCATGCCGCCCACACACGCCAACGGCAAGATCTGCTACATCGAGATTCCCGCCACCGACGTCGCGCGCTCGGCCGGGTTTTATGGAAGCGTCTTCGGCTGGCGCATCCGGCAACGCGGCGACGGCCACACCGCCTTTGACGACGCCATCGGGGAGGTGAGTGGGACATGGGTGCTCGGCCGCCCGCCCGCATCCGGTCCCGGGTTTCTCATCTACATCATGGTGGACAATGCCGAGGACACTTTGAAGGCGATTGCCGCCAACGGGGGTGAGATCGTTCAGCCGATCGGGGCGGATGCGCCCGAGATCACGGCCAGGTTCCGGGACCCGGCGGGGAACGTGATGGGAATCTACCAGGAGCCGGCGCAGCGCGGGGATTGAACGTTGCGCGCCGATCAGGGTGGGACAGGCGGTTTCGCCTGCCGGGGCTAGCGCCGGCTCTTAGGGGATCCCGCCGGGCCCGTCAAAGGAGCCTGCCGCCATCGAGCCCGGCGTCGAGCGCACGCCGTGTCGTACGCTGTTCTGCGCGCACCCAACCTGCATGATCCACGGAGACAAGCGTTCGTCACTCCGGGGTTGATCTTCGGACGATTCAGGCTGCGTGGCCGCCTGGTGATGGCGCCCGGCGCGGGTTTCCAGGTGGCTGTCTTCACGGTACGCTTCCTCTTCTGATGTGACATACTCGCGTTCGGAGGCGCCGCGGCATGTTGGATCCGCAACTCAAAGACAGGACCGTGCTGGTAACGGGCGCGAATAATCCGCACGGCATCGGAGCCGCCATTGCGCGGGCGTTCGCCGCCCAGGGGGCGAGCGTCTTCCTGCACTACTTCCGGCCGGAGGGCCCCGGGGTTTCAGGCGAAGCCGCGGAAGGGCCGGGGCAGGCGTTCTACAGGTCTCAACAGAAAAAGTCCGCCGAGGAAGTGCTCCAGAGCATTCGCGATTCGGGGGTTCCGGCGCATGCATTTGAAGCGGACCTCTCGGACCCGGCGGCGATCCCGGTCCTGTTCGAGGAGGCGGAGCGGACCGTGGGGCCGGTCGGGATTCTCGTGAACAATGCGGCGCACTGGGAGGGAGATACGTTCGTTCCGGCGGGAGCGGAATTGGCCAATAGGCTTGACGAACTGTGGACGGACCGTCCGCGGAGCATCACCGGCTGCGGCTTCGACCGTCTGTTCGCGGTCAACGTTCGCGCCGCTGTCCTGCTGATGGCCGAGTTCGCGCGCAGGCGTATCGCCCGCGGGGCGCGGTGGGGGCGGATCGTCAATATCAGCACCGGCGGGGCCGAGTGCTTCCCTTCGGAAGTCTCATACGGGGCCGGGAAGTACGCGCTGGAGAGCTACACGCGGAGCGCGGCCTGCGAGTTGAGGAAATTCGGCATCACGGTGAATGCGATCTCCCTGGGGCCGGTGCAGACCGGGTGGATCACGCCGGAACTGGAACGGGAGGTGCTGCCGAGCATCCCGCTGGGAAGGATCGGCGCGCCGGATGACGTCGCGGACGTCGTGGTTTTCCTGGCATCGCACCAGGCGCGGTGGGTGACGGGACAGAAATTCTTTGTGGGCGGGGGACGGGAGATGTGATGCTGCGGGGCCGGCCGGAGACCTGCCCCACGGCATTACTCGTAGCGCAGGGCTTCGACCGGGTCCAGGCGGGCGGCGCGGGCGGCGGGCCAGATGCCGAAGAATATGCCCAC
>JAIQFU010000532.1 GCA_020073115.1 Terriglobia bacterium | reverse complement strand
AGAGCGCCGCGCCCGCCAGGGCACACCATGGCATAACCTTCCAGGCCGGGTCGCGCTTTACGAGTTCGTAGATCATCGTTCGCCGCCTACGAGTTCGATGAACAGCTCTTCCAGCGGCACCCGCACGCAACGGATGCCGTTGCCGGGATCGCCCTCGAAGACCACGTGCCAGTCGTCGAATACGGGCCGCACGCGCAGGCAGCCCGGCAGCCGTTCCAGCGCAGCCGGGTCGGGGGCCGAGGCGCGCGGGATCATGGCCACGCAGATGTCTTCGCGGAGGCGGTCCAGGTCGCGGTCGATCCGCACCTTGCCCTGATCGAGCAGGACCACCCGGCCGCCGATGCGCTCCACGTCGCTCATATGATGCGAGGAAAAAAGGATGGCCGTGCCCTCGCGGTTCAGCAACTGGATCGAGGTCTCCAGGAATTCGCGGCGGGCGACGGGGTCGAGACCGCCGGCGGGCTCATCCAATAGCAGCAGCTCGGGACGGTGGCAGACCGCGCAGAGGAGCGCTACTTGCCGTGCCTGGCCCTTGCTCAGGCGCAGGATCCTGTCGCGGCCGGAGAGGCCGAAGCGGTCCATGAGCTGGCGTTCGAGAGCGTCGTCCCACCGCTCGAAGAGGTATCGATGGAACGCGATCAACTCGGCCACCGTCGACCGCGGCGGCAGAACCTGCTCCTCCGAAACGAAGCCCACCCGTCGCTTTACCGATACCGGATCGTCCAAAGGCGAAACGCCAAACACGCGCACCGCCCCGCCGTGCGGCGAAAGCAGTCCCATGGCGATGTGGATGAGGGTGGTCTTGCCCGCGCCGTTGCGGCCCAGCAGGCCGACCACCTCGCCTTCGCCTACCGAAAAACTCACGCCGTCGAGGACCGGCGTACCTTTCTTGAAAGAGCGGGATACGTTGAGGAATTCGAGTACGGGGGTCATGCTTCTTCCTTTTTTGTGAGTTCCCGGTTGGCGCTGCGTACCAGCTCCACAATTTCAGGCAAGCGGAGCCCGGCCAGGTAGGCTTGCGAGAGCAGCTTGCGGGCATCCTGGCGCAGGCGTTCCATCTGCCCGTCGCGGTCCACCTTGGGCAGCGCCGCGCAAACGTAGGTGCCGCGCCCGCGCTGGGTCTCGATGAATCCGAGGGCCTCCAACTCGTCGTACGCCTTCTTCACCGTGAGCGGCGCGACCACGATCTGCTCGCTCAGATCACGGTGGGAGGGCAGCTTCTCGCCAGGCTTCAATCCACCACCGGCGATGCCTTCCACCACCTGCCGCATAATCTGGCGGTAGATGGGAAGTTCATCGGAGGGGTTGACGGCGACCTGCATAAGTGATATATAACAGTATATCACTATGATGTCAAGCCGAATGTCGCTCCTGTTCGCCTGCGCCGCCGCGCTCCAGGCGTTCCAAGCCGTGCAGCCGCCGGCTGCTCCAGAGAAGTGCACGCTCGAAGGGCGGGTGGTCAACGCCGCCACGGGCGAACCGCTGAACAAGACCTCGGTGGTTCTGTTGCGCGCGGACGGGCCGAAGACCGCGGCGGGATTGCCGCAGGCGTTCAGCACAGCGACCGACGCGAACGGCCGGTTTGCGATGAAGGACATCGATCCCGGTGGATACCGGCTGCGGGTGAGCCGGAGCGGCTTCGTCACCACGGAGTATGGCGCGCGCCGGTTGACGGGCACGGGAACCACCCTGCCGCTCGCCTCGGGACGGGAGGTGAAGGACATTGCGGTGCGGTTGACGCCGCATGGCGTGGTCGCCGGGCGCATCCTGGACGAGGATGGCGAGCCTGTCACCTCCGTCACTGTGCAGGTCCTCAAGATGCAGTACGCCAACGGCAAGAAGCAACTTCAGACCAACGGCTCGGCCACCACCAACGATCTGGGCGAGTATCGCGTGTTCGGGATGGCACCAGGGAAGTACTACGTCAGCGCCACGCTGCAAGCCATTACCGAGGCTTCCCTCATCGCCGTGGACCGGTCCGTGACGCCCCGTCCCCAGGAGAACTACGTCCCCACTTACTATCCCGGGACCTCCGAGGCGCCGGGCGCCGTGCCCGTGGAGATTGTCGCCGGATCGCCGACGCGCGGGATAGACATGACGCTGGCCAAAAGGCGCACCTTCTCCGTGAAGGGCCGCGTCACGCCCGCGGGAATGCTCGCCATCCTCAGTCCGCGTAGCCTGTCGGGACCGCTCTCGCTGCGCATGGTGCGGCTCGATCCGAAAGGCGAGTTTGAAATTCAGGGCGTGGCGCCGGGCGCGTACTCGCTTTCGTCGTCCGCCCGGGTGGGGAGCAAGACGTATTCGGCCTCCATGCCGCTGGAGGTGGCCTCGGCCAATGTCGAGGGCGTGAACCTCGCGATCGGCCCGGGTTTCGCCGTGAGCGGGCGTCTCCGCGTGGACGGGGAGACGAAGGAGGACCTGGCCAAAGTCCAGGTGCGCCTGCAGGCGCGCGAGATGAACATGGGCACTGTGCTGGGCGCCATGGGCTCCGCGATGGCGGGCGGCACGCCGGGCGAGAGCTCGGGCAAACTGGAGCAGGACCTGACGTTCCGCCTGGAAGACGTGAGCGCCGATCGGTACGATCTCCGGGTGACCGGACTCCCCGACGGCTTCTACGTGAAGTCCGTTCACAGCGGCGAAACCGACGTTATGGTTTCCGGACTGGACGTAGTCGGCGGGGCGCAGGAGCCGCTCGCAATCGTCGTCAGCCCGCAGGCCGGCCTGGTGAGCGGGAGCGTCCAGAATAGCAGGACGCAGCAGCCCGAGCCGGATGCGGTGGTGGTCCTCGTCCCGCAGGAGAAGGAACGCCGGGAAGTAGGCGCGTATTACCAGCAGGCCGCCGCCGGGCGCGACGGAACCTTCACCTTCAAGAACCTGCCGCCCGGAGCCTACAAGGTATACGCGTGGGAGGACGTGGAATCCGGAGCGTGGATGGATGCGGACTTCATGAAACCGCTGGAGAGCATGGGCGAAGCGGTCACGCTCAAGGAAGGCGCGAAGGAGACGGTTCAGGTGAAGGCGATAGCCGCGGAGCAAAAGTAGAGAGGGTTTCAAGATCTTTGGCCACAGATAAACACAAATCGGAAAACGAATCAGTTATCCGTGTTCATCCGGGGCCAGAAATCGTCTTTCGGCAAGCTCCAAAGCCCGCGCTACGTGACTTCGAAGCCGTGGTCCGCGATGTCGGCGAACAGGGTTTCCGAATCGTGGCCGTTCAGGCGGAAGATCTGACGCACGAGGTCGCAGACGCCCTCGTATCCCCGCTCGAAGAAAACCAGGATGGAAGGGCCGGCGCCGCTGAGGGCGCAGCCCAGCAGTCCCGGGGCCCGCAATTTCAGGATCTCGCTCAACCCGGGTACCAGCGGAACGCGGTAGGGCTGATGAAAACGGTCCTCCAGGGCGGCCGGAAACGCCCAGGTGGCTCCGGCGCATAAGGCGGCGATCAGTAAAGCGGCGCGCTGCACATTGAAGACCGCGTCCTGGCGGCTGTAGGAATCGGGCAGCACGGCGCGAGCTTCGACCGTGGGCAGATCGAAATCGGGGATTACCACCGCCACGGCGAAATTCCGGGGCAGATCGAGACGGACGGCGCGCGCCACGCCGCCGGAATCGATGGCCGCGGCCACGATCGACCCCAGCGTACAGGGCGCCACGTTGTCGGGATGGCCCTCCAACCGCGCCGCCTCGTCCAGAATACGCGGCGCCTTCCAGTGCAGCCCCAGCATCCGGTCCGCGATCACCACGCCGGCGGTCAGGGCCGCCGCGCTCGAACCGAG
>JAIQFU010000531.1 GCA_020073115.1 Terriglobia bacterium | reverse complement strand
GGATGCGGATGGGTGCGGTCCCACTCCGCCACGGCGGCTTCGACGGCCCAGCGCGAATCGGGGCGCCGCTTGACCAGTTCCGCGCGCAAGGCGTCCCGTCCGGAGCTGTCCCCCTGGTACGCCATGTGCATCAGAAGCAGGTTCGCCCAGTCGTCGCGGTCGTAAAGAGCCAACTCGCGCAATTGGGCCAGGTCCGTCTCGGTGCGGTTGTCGCTTCCGACCCGCTCCGCGGTGAGGACCTCGCCCCAGACTTCGATGGCTTCCGGATCGGTGCGTCCGATGAGCAGCCGGTGGGCCTGGTCCAGCGCGGGCTTCCACACCGCATTATCCTGCACCGCGCGCAGGAAGCCGAAGGCCGCGATGCCGGCCGGGCAGAGCTGGCGGTATTCGCGGAATTGCGCCTCCGCCTGTTCATACGCCTGACTCCTCCAGGCCGTCTGCAGCATCAGCAGGCGCGCCGCCGGCAGATCGGGGCGGCGGTCTACCACCGCCTGAATCAGGGCCGTCACCCGGGGATTCTGCCCCTGCCCCAGAAACATGAGCCGCGCTTCCAGCAACTCGCCGGCATCGCGGTCTTTCATGGCGCGGTAGTGCGCCAGGTTGCGTTCCCACTGGCTGTCTTCATGCGGCGGCCGCATGGCGGCCACTTGGGCGAAATAGTCCTCGGGATACTGGGCGGCCAGGGCGCGGCGCGGCGCCATCTTCTGTTCATAGGGCAAGCTGGAATTCCAGAAGCCCGGCAGGGCGTCGATCTCGCGTTGAGCGGCCGCGGGCGGCCCGCAGACCGCGGCGAGAGAGAGCGAGGCGCTCCAGAGCGGCAGGAACAGAAATCGCACAAAGCCTCCAGCGGGGAGTATTGTAGCGCGGCGAAAGCCCCGGGTGAGCCCCGGGCCTGGCTGAAAAGCCGCCCGGAGGCCCGCCCCACCGTTGCGCGTTACCATGGAAGGCATCATGAAACAGAGGATGTGGATGGCCGCGGCGGCCTGCGGCCTGCTGATTTCGGGCGCGCTGGTGGGCGTGCGCGCGCAGGGCCCCGCGGGGCCGGTGGGGATCTTCGAAGGCCAGGGCGACGTGGGAACCGTTCTGCATCCCGGCTCCGTGGAATACGATTCCGCGGCGCGGACTTATGCGGTTTCCGGAAGCGGCGAGAACATGTGGGCCACCGCCGATGGCTTCCAGTTCGTCTGGAAAAAGGCTTCCGGCGACCTCTCGCTCACCGCTGATATCGCTTTCGCCGATCAGAGCGGGAACGAGCACAAGAAAGCGGTCCTCATATTTCGCCAGAACCTGGATGCGGATTCGGCCTACGCCGATGTGGCGCTGCACCGGGTGGGACTGACCTCGATCCAGTCGCGCGAGGAGAAGGGCGCGGCCACGCATGAGGTGCAGGCCAACGTTTCGGGGCCCAAGCGCCTGCGCCTCACCAAGCGCGGCGCGTATTTCTATATGTCCTTAGGCGATGCGAGCGGGGAGCCGCAGTTTTCCGGCGCGTCGATGCGCGTGCCGCTCCAGGATCCGTATTACGTGGGGATCGGGGTCTGCTCGCACGACAAGGACAGGGTGGAGAAGGCGATATTTTCCAATGTCGAACTGACGCCCGCCCCCCCGGCCACCGGCCGCGCGCTCTCGCTTTGGAGCACGCTGGAAACGATCACCGTGGCCTCCACCGACCGGCGCGTCACTCTCGCCGCGCCCGAGCGCATCGAGGCCCCTAACTGGAGCAGGGACGGCAAAATGCTGCTGTTCACGGCCGGCGGCCGTATCCAGAAGGTCCCTGAGACCGGCGGCGCCGCCGAGATGCTGGACACCGTTACGGCGCGCCGCGCGAACAGCGCCCACGCCTTTTCGCCCGACGGCTCTCAACTGGCGTTCAGCGATGAATCGCGCGGCGGACGCTCCCTCATTAACCTTGTGCCCATCGCCGGCGGGCCGCCGCGGCGCGTCTCCGAGGAGGGGCCTTCCTACGTCCACGGCTGGTCGGCCGACGGCGCCACCCTGGTCTTCGCCGGGCGGCGGGCAGGCAAGACCACCGATATCTACACCATCCCCGTCGCGGGCGGCTTCGAGAATCGGCTGACGTACGGTTCCGGGCTGAACGATGCCCCCGAGTACACGCCGGACGGCCAGTACATCTACTTCCACTCCGACCGCAGCGGCGCCATGCAGGTCTGGCGCATGAAGCCCGACGGCAAAGCGCAGGAGCAGGTGACCAGCGACGACTTCAACAACGTTTTTCCGCACGTCTCGCCCAACGGGCGGCAGATCGTGTTTCTCTCCTATCCGAAGGAGATGAAGAGTATCCCGGAGGACAAGG
The DNA here is from genome assembly GCA_020073115.1 of Terriglobia bacterium. GTDB lineage: Bacteria > Acidobacteriota > Terriglobia > Bryobacterales > Bryobacteraceae > BOG-224. The sequence continues at coordinate 1,466 of JAIQFU010000531.1, read as the reverse complement.
AAGTGACGCTGCGGGTCATGAACCTGGCGAACAAGAGCATCACGATTCTGGCGAAACTGACGGGCGGGCGGGGAACGATCGACGGGGCGTCGTGGTCGCCCGACAGCCGCCGGCTGGCGTTTGTGAGCTATTCCCAGATGCCCGCGCCGGCGCGGAAGAAATAACCCTCAAAACACGGCAGGCGAGAGCGCCCGCGCTGCGTCGCGCCCGCGCCTGCGTGCCGTGTCCGCACTCCGGCGTACACCCGGCTCCTGCCAGGATAATGCCGCCGCGGCAAGAACTTGCCGCTTCGCGCTCGTTCGTCTATTGATTCTCAAGCTCTTTCCGTTTGGCCCCCGTCCTGCCTCACCCTGCTGGGGACGCCTTATGCTGGATCCCATCGCCGGACAACTCGAACGCTACATGGACCTGCTCAGCGCGCGGCAGAAGCTGGTCGCCTCCAACATCGCCAATGCCGACACCCCCGGGTACCACGCGCGGGATATCGACTTCCAGGCGGAACTGCGCAGCGCCGCGGGGGAGCCGCCGCGGGCCATCGAAACGGAGGGGTTACGGGTGAAAAACGATGGCAATAACGTCAGCCTGGACCGGGAGGCGCGGCTGCTGGCGGAAAACGCGCTGCGCTTCCAGGTGGCCTCCAACCTGATGCGCGGCCAGATCCGCCTGGTGCGCTCCGCGATTGAGGAGGGCAAGAACGGATGAGCCTGTTCGCGGCGCTTTCCGTGGGCGCTTCGGGGATGTCCGCGCAACGCGCCCGCGCGGAGCTTCTGGTGGAGAACCTGGCCAACGCGGAAACCACCCGCACCCCCGAAGGCGGGCCGTACCGGCGCAAGGACGTGGTCTTCCGCAGCGCCGAAGTGGAAACTCCCTTCGGCTCGGTTTTCACCCAGGCGCAGGCCGCCGGCGGCGTGGAAGTGGCGGAAGTGGTGACGGACTCGCGCGAGCCGGAGCGCCGCTACGCGCCCGGCCACCCGGACGCCGACGCCGAGGGCTACGTGGCCTTCCCGCGGGTCAACCCCGCCGAGGACATGGTGGACCTCATGGGCGCCGCCCGGAGTTACGAAGCCAACGTGGCGGCGATGGGCGCGGTCAAGGACATGATCGTGCGCTCGATCGAGCTGCTGCGTTGAAGGAGATCCCGTGACCGGACCCATTTTTCCCATCGCCGCCCCGCTTGCCCCGGAAATCGGATCACCGGCCGGCCCGCGTGCGGGCGGCGGGTTTCAGGAAATGTTCTCCACGGCTGTCCGCGCGGTGGAGGGTTTGGGACAGGACGCCGCCGCTTCGACCGGGCGGTTTCTTTCCGGGGAAGGCGAGGAGGTCCACACTACCGTGCTGGCGGTACAGCGCGCGGAGTTGGCTTTCGATCTGTTCCTGCAGGCGCGCAACAAGGTGGTGAGCGCCTATCAGGAGATTATGCGGATGCAGATGTGAGCGCAAAACATGATTGGCCACGGATGAACACG
>JAIQFU010000530.1 GCA_020073115.1 Terriglobia bacterium | reverse complement strand
GGCGTGCGGATCGAGGAAGGCCTGATCGGAGGCGAAGACCTCATCGTCGACCCGCCGGCGGGTTTGAAAGACGGCGACAAGGTGCGCCGCAAAGCGTGATCACTATGAGCGAAGCAGTCATTCAAGCCAGCAACCTCACCAAGGAGTTCGTGCGGGACGAGTTTCACATCGTGGCGCTGAAGGACGTCACCCTCGAAGTCGCGAAAGGCGAGTTCGTGGCCCTGATGGGGCCCTCCGGCTCGGGGAAATCGACCCTCCTGCACCTCATCGCCGCCATGGACCGGCCCAGCGGCGGCGAAATCCGGGTATTGGGCCACAACCTGCGCGAGTTGAACGGCCGCCAGATCGCGCGGTGGCGCAACGAGAACGTCGGTTTCATTTTCCAGCAGTTCAACCTCATTCCCGTGTTGACTGCGCTGGAAAACGTGGAACTGCCACTCAAACTGACCCATCTCAGGAAAGCGGAACGGATGGAGCACGCGGCCACGGCGCTGAAACTGGTGGGGCTGGAAGACCGCCTGTCGCATTATCCCCGCCAGCTTTCCGGCGGGCAGGAACAGCGCGTGGCCATCGCCCGGGCGACGCCGCCTCCGCCGCGGAGGCGCTGACGATCCTGGCCAAGCGCAACGGCGAGCTCGCGAAGACGATCGTGATCGTGACCCACGATCCGCACGCCGCCCGGCACGCCACGCGGGTGCATCACCTGGAGAAAGGCGAGTTGATCTCCGAGCAGGCGGCATGAGCACCGGGAGCCCTACTCCCAACCTCCGCCCAAAGCCCGGTACAACTGCGCGACGGACTGCAATTCGAGCATGCGCAACTGCGAAAGCTGGAGCTGCCCCTGGAAGAGGCTGCGTTCCGCGTCCAGCACTTGCAGGTAGCTGTCGATGCCGCCCTGGTAACGCAGGGTGGAGAGGCGAACGCTCTCGGTAAGCGCGTGCACCAGTTGTTCCTGCTGCTCGCGCTGCTCGCTCGTGCGCTGGTGGGCGATCAGCGCATCGGAAACCTCGCGCAGCGCGCTGTAGACGGCCTTCTGGTAGGCCGCCAACATCTCGCGCTGTTGCGCTTCGGTGAACCGCACCTCGGAGCGGATTTGTCCGGCGTGGAAAATTGGCTGGAGCGCGGACGCGGCGACGTTTTCCATGCGCGCCGGGGTGGTGAGGATCTGCAAAAGGGCGCGGCTCTGCGCCCCGAGGAAACCGGTGAGGCCGATCTGCGGGAAGTACAGGGCCCGGGCGGCGCCGATCTGCGCATTGGCGGCGATGAGGTTCTGCTCCGCCTGGCGGATGTCCGGCCGCCGTTGCAGGAGCGTCGAGGGCAATCCCGCCGGCAACTGAGGCGGGTGGGACACCTGGTCCAGCGGCTTGCCGCGCGGCTGCGCTCCGGGCGCCTGGCCCAGCAGCAGGCTGAGCGAGTCCTCCGTCTGGGCCACACCGCGCTCCGCGGAGGCGATGGCGGCGGTCGCGGTGTAGAGCAGTTGCTCAGCCTGGCTCACGTCCAGGCCCGACGCCGCGCCGCGGTCGTGCCGGAGGCTGACCAGCCGCAGGTTATCGGCCGCCACGTCGCGCGTCTTGCGGCTGATGTCCAACTCCAGGTCCTGCTCCAGGAGTTGAAAATAGGCGCTCATCACTTCCGCCACCAGCAAAACCACCACTGCGCGCCGGCCCTCTTCCGTGGCCACGTACTGGGCCCGCGCCGCTTCCGTCAGCCGCCGCAGCCGTCCGAAAAGATCCAATTCCCAGGAAACGGACGCTCCGATCTGGGTGTAGGTGGCGGCGATGGTCTGGCCGGGTGGCAGCGGGAACGCGCCCAGGCTGGATTGCCTGGTGGATTCTCCCGTGGCCTGCACGTCGAGGAACGGGTACTGGTTGGCGCGCGTAATGCCGAGTTGCGCCCGCGCTTCCTGTACGCGCTCGGCGGCGATCCGGAGATCGAAATTGCGTTCCAGCGAGGTGGAGACGAGCTGCTTCAGGGTATCGTCCTGGAAAAGGTCGAACCACTTGGCGTCCGCGATGGAGGCGGCGGAAGGTTGCTGCGGAGCGCCGTGGAACTGGTCGGGCAGGGGAACGGCGGGGCGCTTATAGTTCGGCCCCACGGCGCAACCGGACAAGGCGACCGCGACCAGTACGACGACCCCCGCTGCGGGGACTGGCTTCGAAACCCATTGCGCCGGCTCCGTGGCGGGGCTGGGGCCGGGGAGCGGTCTTCGCCGTTCCGCCAATCCCTGGATCACCACGTACAGCACCGGCACGATGAAAACCGCCAGCAGCGTGGCCGAAAGCATCCCGCTGAATACCGCCGTCCCCAGCGACCGCCGCGCGCCCGAGCTCGCCCCGGTGGAAATCACCAGCGGGGTCACTCCCAGGATAAAGGCGAAGGAGGTCATCAGGATGGGCCGCAGCCGCAGCCGGGCCGCTTCCAGCGCGGCATCCGGCGCCGGCAGGCCGCGCGCGTGGCTCTCCTTGGCGTACTCCACAATCAGAATCGCGTTCTTGGCCGCCAGCCCGATCAGCGTGACGATCCCGATCTGCGTGTAGATGTCATAAGGGTAGGAGCGCACGTAGGCGCCCAGCAGCGCGCCGAACATGCCCAGCGGGACGGCGAAGAGCACGGCCAGCGGGATGGTCCAACTCTCGTACAGCGCGGCCAGGAACAGGAATACCAGCACGGAAGCGAAACCGAAGATCGCCAGTTCGTTCCCCTGCGCCAGCTTCTGCTGGTAGATGGTGCCGGTCCACTCGTATCCGTAGCCCGAGGGCAGGCCGGCGGCCACTTCCTCCATGGCCTTCACCGCGTCGCCGCTGGAGTATCCGGGCGCCGGTCCGCCGAGAATCTGGATGGCGCGGAAGCGGTTGTACCGGTAGACCACGTCCGGCCCGGTGGTCGGGGTGATGGACGCGAAAGTGCCCAGCGGCGCCATATCGCCCGAAGAACTGCGGACGTAATACCGGTTGATATCCGAGGGACGGTCGCGGAACTGCGGCTCGGCTTGGACCAGCACCTGCCAGGTCCGGCCGAACACGTTGAAGTCGTTCACGTACAGCCCTCCCAGGAAGGTCTGCAGGGCGTTGTAGGCGTCGCTCACGGGCACGCCCACGGTCTGCAGCTTGGCCACGTCCATGTTGACCCCGTAGGCCGGCACGTTGGCGCGGAAGGTGCTGATCACGTTCGCCAGTTGCGGGCGCCGGCGCGCGGCGTCCACCAGCGCGTCCGCGGTGCGGTTGAGCGCCTCCACGTCGCCGCCGGAGCGGTCTTCCAGCATGAACTGGAACCCACCGGTGGTGCTCAGCCCCAGAATCGGCGGCAGCCCGAAGGCGAAGGTGAAGGCCTCCGGCACGTTGTAGAATCCGGCTTGCGCGCGCGCCAGGATGGCGCCGAGCTGTTCGTCCCTGGAGTCGCGCTCGTCCCAGGGCTTCAGCGCGGCGATGATGGTCGAGACGTTCGAATTTGCGGTTCCCGTGGCGATATCGAGCCCGCCCAGAGTGAAGTACGTTTGCACGCCCGGCAGCTTGCTGATCACCGCTTCGATCTTGCGAGTGGCCGCGTCGGTGCGGTCCATCGAGGCCCCGTCCGGAAGCCGCACCGAGACGAAGAAGGCCCCCTGGTCCTCGTCCGGGAGGAAGCCGGCGGGCAGAGTCCGGTAAAGCTGGACGGCGGCCAGGACGAAAATCGCCAACCCGGCCAAGGCCAGCGCCCAGCGCCGGCTCAGGAAACGGACGCCCCAAAGATAGCGGGTGGTGGTCCGGTCGAACCAGCGGTTGAACGGATCGAACACCGGCGCCAGCAGGCTCCTTTTCTGCGTCTTCGGCCGCAGAATCAGGGCGCTGAGCGCCGGGCTGAGGGAGAGCGCATTGAAGGCCGAAAGCAGCACCGAGGCCGCGATGGTCAGGGCGAACTGCTTGTAGATCTGCCCGCTGATGCCGCCCAAAAACGCCACCGGGATGAAGACCGCGGCCAGAATGAACGCAATGGCCACCACCGGCGCGGAGACTTCCCGCATGGCCTTGACGGTGGCTTCACGCGGCGGCATGCCCTCGTCGATATTACGCTGCACCGCTTCCACCACCACGATGGAATCGTCCACCACGATCCCGATGGCCAGAACCAGTCCGAACATGCTGGTGATGTTGATGGTGAAGCCGAGGAGCGGAAAGAGCGCGAACGTCCCCACCACCGCCACCGGAACCGTTAACAGCGGAATCAGCGTGGCGCGCCAGTTCTGGAGGAAGAGGAACACCACCAGGATGACCAGCCCGATGGCTGCCAGCAGAGTGAAGAGCACGTCTTTGATGGCCGCGCGCACGAACATCGTCGAATCGTACGGGATGACGTAGTCGATGCCGGCGGGGAAGGTCTTCTTCGCCTGCTCCATGTAGTCGCGGACGGATTTGGCGGTGGCCACCGCGTTCGCGCCGGGAGAAAGGTACAGGATGACGTTTCCCGAGGGGCCGCCGTTCAGCCGGCTAAACCCGCTGTAGCTCAACGCGCCGAGATCGGTATGGCCCAAGTCCCGGATGCGCACCAGGGAGGCGTCGGGCTGCGCCCGCACGATGATGTCGTCGAACTGCCCGGGGTTGGTGAGGCGGCCCGGGGCGGCCACGGCGTACTGAAAATCGGTGCCCGGCGGCGAGGGCGCCTGCCCGATGGCGCCCGCCGGATTCTGCCGGTTCTGCGCCTGGATGGCATTGGAAATGTCCGTGGCGGTGAGTCCCAGCTTGGCCATCTTGTCCGGGTTCACCCACACCCGCATGGAGTAGATCTGCGCCGAACCGAGGCGCGAATCGCCGATGCCCGGCAGGCTGCCCAATTGGTTTACCAGGTTGATCTGCGCGTAGTTGGCGAGGAACAGCGAGTCGTAACGGTTCTCCCTGGAAACCAGGCTGACGGCCATCAGGAAGGCGCTGGAGACCTTCTTCACCACCACTCCCTGCCGTTGCACTTCGGGAGGCAGGCGCGGCAGGGCCACGCTGACCCGGTTCTGAGTCTGTACGGCGGCAATATCCGGGTTGACGCCGAGCTTGAACGTAACGGAGATGGTGAGCGACCCATTATTGGCGCTGTTGGAGAGGTAGTAGAGCATGCCGTCGAGCCCGACGAGTTGCTCCTCGATGGGCTGCGCGACGGTCTTTTCCAGGTCGATGGCGTTGCCGCCCAGGTAGCTGGTGGTGATCTGCACGACGGGCGGCACCACTTCGGGATAGGTGGCGATGGGCAGGCTGGGAATGGCCACGGCGCCCAGGATCACGATCACGATGGCGATCACCATCGCGAAGACGGGGCGGTCGATGAAGAATCGCGCCATGCGCTACGCGCCCGCCCCGCTTTTGCCGCCGCCTCGCGGACCGCGATACGGAACGGGGCGAACCGCCATCCCCGGCCGGATGCGAAGCTGGCCCTCCACCACCACGCGGTCTCCCGGCTCCAGACCCTCGTTGATGATCCAGTCCTCGCCCACCCGCTCGCCCGTGGTTACCGCGCGCGCCTGCACCTTGTTGTCGAGGCCCACGGTGAACACGGTCTGCACGTTCTGAACCTGCTGCACGGCCCGCTGCGGAACGAGGATGGCGCCCCTGCGTTCCTCGGTCTGGAAGCGGACGCGGCCGAACTGCCCCGGCAGGAGCGTATGCCGCGGGTTGGGAAAACGCGCCTGGAGTTCCAGGGTGCCGGTCTTGGGGTCCACCTGGTTCTGCGTGTTTTCGATTTGGCCGCGCGACGGGAAATGCGTCTCATCCGCCAGAATCAGTTCCAGTTGCGACTGTTCCGGGGCGCGCTCGTTCAACCGGCGCCTGTAAGTCAGGTACTGGTTTTCACCGACCTTGAAGCGGACCCAGATGGGGTCGAGCGGCACGATGGTGGTGAGCGGCTGGGATGAAGTGGGCGTCACCAGGCCGCCCACGGAGACCAGGGTTCCACATTGAGGCGGGCGGTGGCGACCTGGCCGCGTTGCGCCTCCACCTTTCCTTCGTTGGATTGGATTTGCGTGCTGGTCTGGAGCCGCGTCTGGTCCACGTTGGCCTGGTTGGCGCGAACGTTGGCCTCGGCGGCGCGCAGCGCGGCGGTGGCGGCGTCCAGGTCCTGCCTGGGGGCCGCATCTTGCTCCACCAGGGGCTTGACGCGCTCGTAGTCCTGGCGCGCCTTCACCAGGTTGGACTCAGCCGCCGCCAGGTTGGCCTGAGCCTGCTGCAGCGAAACCTGCTGGCGGGCGAACTCCAGGTCGGCCTCGCTTTGCTTCAGGTTCCCGCCGGCCTGCTGCAAAGAGGCCTCGTACGGGCGCAGGTCCAGGATATAGAGAGGCTGGCCCTGGCGCACTTCCGACCCGGGCGCAAAGAGCCATTTCTCGATATAGCCTTCGACGCGCGCGCGCACGTCCACCATGTTCCGCGCGTACGTCTGCGCGGGATATTCGGCGTAGATCGGCACGTCGGCCGCCGATACCGTGGCGACCTCGACGGGTGGCGGGGGCGGCGCGGCCGCGCGATTCTCGGCGTGGCTGGAGCACGCCACGGAGGCGCACACGCCCGCTAAAGCCGCGCCCCATAGGGGCAGCCGGAAAACGTCAAAATTCATTTTGTCGAACCCAGATTTCGCAAGAGCGCTATGTCCCTATTTTAAACCGGCCAACACCGCTACAATGGACCCTTCGTGGATTCCGCCAACCAGCCCCGCCTGGAACGCAGCCTCGGCCTGCTCCAGGCCACCGCCCTGAACATGTGCAACATGGTGGGGGTCGGCCCGTTCATCACCATTCCCCTGATCCTCGCTTCCATGGGCGGGCCGCAGTGCATGCTGGGCTGGCTGCTGGGGGCCGTGCTGGCGCTCTCCGACGGCCTGGTGTGGAGCGAACTGGCCGCCGCCATGCCGGGAAGCGGCGGTACGTATTTGTACCTTCGCACAGCGTTCCGCGACACGCGATGGGGGGCCCTGCTGCCGTTCCTGTTCATCTGGCAGTTCATCTTCAGCGCGCCCCTGGAAATCGCTTCGGGGTACATCGGCTTCTCCCAGTACCTGAGCTACTTCTGGCGCTCCATGTCGCCGTGGCACATGAAATTCACCGCCGCGGCCGTGGGCGTGGTGGTGATGGTCCTGTTGTACCGCCGCATTTCCGCCATCGGGCGCATGACGGTGGTGTTGTGGGTCGGGATGCTGCTGACCGTCGGCTCGATCATCGTGAGCGGAATGGCTCACTTCAATGCCTCGCTGGCCTTCGATTTTTCCCGGAACGCCTTCAGCTTCACGCGCGGCTTTTTCCTCGGCCTCGGCGGGGCCACGCTGCTTTCGATGTACTGTTTTCTGGGGTATTACGACATTTGCTTCGTAGGCGGGGAAGTGCGGCGGCCGGAACGCGTCATCCCCCGGGCCATTCTGTTTTCGGTGATCGGGGTGGCACTGATTTACGTGGTCATGAACCTCGCGATCGTCGGCGTGGTGCCGTGGCGCGAAGCCATGCAATCGCGATACGTCGCCGCCCGTTTCATGGAGCAACTGCATTGGCCGCGCGCCGCGGCGGCGCTCACCGTGATGATCCTGTGGACCGCCTTCGCCTCGGTGTTCGCCCTGCTTCTGGGTTATTCGCGAGTGCCCTATGCGGCCGCGCTCGACGGCTATTTCTTCAAAGCCTTCGGCAAGCTCCACCCCGGCGGCTTTCCCAGCCTTTCACTGCTGGTGATCGGCGGGTTGGCGGTTGGGGCGTCGTTTTTCAAGCTCGATTGGGTGATTTCCGCGCTGATCACCGCCCGTATTCTGGCGCAGTTCATCGCGCAGATCGCGGCCCTGCACCACATCCGCCGGAAGAGGGCCGATATTGCGCGTCCTTTCCGCATGTGGCTCTATCCGCTCCCCTCACTGGTGGCGCTCGCCGGCTGGTGCTACATTTTCCTGACTTCCGGATGGACCTACGCGCTGTTTGGGCTGGGCGTGCTGGCCACGGGCGTCGCGGCTTTCGCCGTGTGGCGGCGCCAGGCGCTTCATAGGATGTGAGCCGGCGGTACCCCTACCGCCCCGGGAGCCGAACGCCCGCGGGAACGGGCACGTAATAAAGGTAGATCGTCTTCCCAACCCGTTCCTCGGGTTGCATCTGCTCCGGCCAGAGCTGCATCTCGCGCTGCTGGGCGTACAACCCAAGACGGATCAGCTTCAAGTTGCTGACGCTGATGGCGTTCCAACCCGGGGTAGGCGCGTCCGCTCTTACGGCGTACACGGGCGGGAAGCCGAGATCATCGAACCTGGCGTTCACGAATCCGGCGAACCTCACGTAAGGAGCGCCGAGTTCGCGCAGGCGCTGGCCGAGCCGCTTGGCGTCCTGCCCCCAGTCGAGGTCGGAGTCCACCACGATGTTCTCCGGATGATTGCCGGCGAGCTTGTTGAAATACGCCAGGTAGTCCGGATGACTCAGGGCGGAGGAAGCAGCGAACCACAGGCCCGCCAGCAACACGCCGAAGCGCACCCAGTTCGCGGTACTCGCGCCGCGCAGGAATTCCGCAGCCCCGGCCGCCGCCACCAGCGAAAACGCGGCATATACCGGGAGCACATGGCGGCTGCCGATGTTGATCCGGCTGGCCATCCCTACCAGCAGGATGCCTCCGGCGAATGCCAGCGGCAGGCGGACCCGTTTGGCGAAACCGGACTTTCGCCGCGCCAGCACGAAGCCCGCGCCGAGCAAAAGCAGAAAGCCCAGCGGCGTCTTCACGGCCAGCACGACGGGATAGTAGTACCACCAGCCGGTATACCTCATGTCGCCCAGGAAGTAAGACAGGTGGCCCTTCGCATCGTGCTGCTGGACCTGCTGGATGCCTGCGAACAGTTCCGGAGCCGGCAGCCGCATGCTCGCGAAGCTCACCGGCCCGAAAGAGAACCGGTAGCCCGCCCAGACCAGGAGCATCACCACCCCCGCCGCGAGGGCAAAGGTCGCGATCCGCTGCCGGGCGGCGGCGGCCAGCCAGCGGA
>JAIQFU010000529.1 GCA_020073115.1 Terriglobia bacterium | reverse complement strand
TGAAGTTCGAACTGGAGAATCAGCCATCCATAAGCATCGAGAAACAAAGGAGATCCGCAGGGCCGCCAAGATGGTCTTGTCAAACTTCCGACGGCCTGTAACAGAGAGCTTTTGTATTATGCCGAGTACCGTGAATCGCCGCCCGCTGCCATTGAGATGAATCGGACCGTCGTCGGGGCAACCGGCAGAAGCGCGGTGTTCGGGGCGCCCCGGATTATCCTCTTCCCAAACGCGAGCGGGTCCGTGGCCCAGTCGGCTGTGAGCGCAGAAGATCTCCCGGCATTCACAGGCGATGTCACGTCGCCTCGGCACCGTACCAGTTGTGGCAAACTGATTAGGGCGAACCATGGCAGGAGAGCACGCTACGTTCTTCAAGGTACCGGCCGCGATTCCAGCCCTCGCCATGGCGCGCCGTTTTGGCCGGATCGTATCAATCAGCCAGATTCCTTCTGGCCGATGTGGTCTTCCGCGCGGCGTCGAATCGAGACAGCGGCTGGGGATTCGGTCCGTATGATGAAAATGCGGCAGACACAGAAGCTATCGATACTGATTGTCGATGATCATCTGCTCGTCCGTCTGGGTCTGAGGCTGGTACTTAGCCACGAGTACCGCGCCGTCGTCTTTGGCGAGGCCGGAACCGCCGAAAAGGCGTTGGCTCAAATCAGGGCACATCCCTGGCGTCTGGTGATTCTCGGTGACAGTCTCCCCGATAACGACAGCTTCTCTGTACTGCGGGAGTTCCGCACCCTCTGCCCCGAGGCCGCGGTGCTGATGCTGAGCATGCATGGGAATTCGGCGGAAGCCGCCCATTTCCGGCAACTTGGCGCCGCGGGTTATATCTCAGCAAAGAGTTGCGGCCGTTCCGATCTGCTTAAAGCTTTCAGGAGTGTTCTCAATGGCGAGAAGCATTTCAGTGAACGGATTCTCCGGGGAAGTGACCTGAGTCCCGTCCTCCACGCGAATCTCTCGGCTCAGGAGTTTAAGGTCTTGCTGGCGCTTGCGGCAGGCAGGCGTACCGGCGAGATCGCAGCCGAATTAACCCTGAGCGCTAAGACAGTCAGCACCTACAAGCGCCGGGCACTTGACAAACTGGGCCTCAAATCGACAGCCGACCTCGTTCGCTATGTGATCGACCACAAGCTACCTTCCATGCAAACATGCAAACCTGAATAGGGATCAGACGTGCGCCCGCCCGAATCCCGAACCCCTGTTCCCGCGGGTTCCATCGTTCGCGTCCTCAACTCACGGGGTCCTGGAACTACGGTTCCGCGTCAGACAATGCCTACATCCCCCCCGGGAATATGTATGACCAAGTGCGGTGTATCACGATGTCATGCGGCGGGTTGTGTGTTCTTCAATACCGTGCAGTACTTGTCCGTGTGTTTTATTTATCTTTACTTTAAGACCCGAGACCCTCTAATTTCCTTCTGCGTCCCGTGTATGGCTTTTGACATACGGTAAGAGTCGGGTTGATCCTCCAGGCGTAGGTCCAACCGTTGGGACTCTAATGGCGGCAGCTTGTCCCAATACCTCGAAATGCGGAGAAGCCATAATGTCCTCGGCTGAATGCGGCGGGAATTCGGGATTGGCGGTGATGCAGCGTGCGACGTGGTCGCGGCCGGACAATCTGTCTTGGTACGCCATTCGGATCCAGTCCAGATTGGGAAGCGTAGCGTCCGCCACCCTGCGCGGCAAAGGCTACGAAGAGTTCCTTCCACTCTATCGGTCCCGGCGGCGTTGGTCCGACCGGGTCAAAGAACTGGAACTCCCTCTCTTCCCCGGCTATTTGTTCTGCCGGTTTGACGTCAGCGATCGCCTGATGCCCATTTTGACCACGCCCGGCGTGATTGGTATCGTCGGCGCCGGCAAGACCCCCGTCCCGGTTGACGACGAAGAAATCGGGGCCATTAGGGCGATCCTTCGTTCCGGGCTGGCGGCCCAACCCTGGCCGTTTCTTCAAGTAGGCGCCAAGGTATATATCGAGCGCGGCCCTCTGGCGGGCGTGGAAGGCATAATCGCCAACACCGACAAGGTCTATCGCCTAGTAGTCTCTGTCAACCTGCTGCAGCGTTCCGTGGCCGTCGAGGTCGACCGCGAGTGGGCCCGCCCGATCCTCGGTCGTATGGGTCCCCGCGCCGTTACCATGCCCGCACGTACGCGCCTCTTGCCATGCCAAAGGCTGGGTAAACATCCCCCAACAAAGCCGGGGGGACTCCTCCGTTAGGCTAGGAACCGTACCTCCACCGCGGGAAGGGTTGGGCAATGCCGTGTCAATCCGTGTGGATCCGTGGCTAACCAGGCTCTGGCCTCTTTCCGCAGCCCCGCCTGGGTGGTTTTCAATTGGTCGCTTCGCCACTGGGGCCGCCTCCATGTCTGATTCCTGCCGCAGAGAAAAGATGATCAGCCTCCGACTCTCCGAGGCGGAGTACGAAGTTCTCAAAGCGCAGTATCGCAACTGGGGCACGCGCAACGTCTCCGAGTTTGCGCGCCTCGCATTGCAGCGTATTGTGACTGCACCGCCCGGTTCACCGGACATGCTTGCCGCCAGGCTGTCGGAACTGGATGATCGGCTCCACAAGTTGGAGTCCCATGTTTCGCTCCTGCTGGAGCGGGAGAAAGAATTGGCATAAGCATTCATCTTTGAATTGGACCTCCGTATGCGCATCTTCCAAAATCCCCTCGTGGCCCTATGCCTGGGCCTGCTTGCAGTGGCCAGCGCCGCCCAGCAGCCCCCCGCGGCCACCGCGCAGCCTGCTTCCGGTTATGTCCTCGGCCCCGACGATCAAATCGTCATCCGCGCCCTCGAAGGTCTCGACCTCGCCGACAAGCCCGTTCTCATCGGTGCCAACGGCAACATCACGCTGCCGTTGATCGGACGGCTCCAGGCCGCCGGTCTCACCGTCGAGCAGCTCGAAGCCGAGCTCGCCTCCCGCCTGAAGACCTACGTGCAGGAGCCCCAGATCTCGGTCACCGTGACCGAATTCCGCAGCCAGCCCGTCTCCGTCTTCGGCGCCGTCACAACCCCCGGCGTCGTCCAACTCCGTGGCCGGAAGACGCTCTACGAAGTCCTTTCCATGGCCGGTGGGCCGCGCGAAACCGCCGGATCCATTGTCTCCATCACGCGCCGACGCGAAAATGGCGAAATCCCGTTGCCCGGCGCCTCGCTGGATTCAACCGGCCAATTCAGCAGCGCCGCGCTCGACATACAGGAGATCCTCGACGGCAAGAACCCCGCCGCCAACATCGAAATCAAGCCCCACGACGTGATCTCCGTCTCCCAGGGCAACGCCCGCCTGGTCTACGTCGTCGGCGACGTGCAGCGCGCCGGCGCCTTCAACCTGGGCGGGCAGCGCACCATATCCGTCCTCAGCGCCCTCTCCCTGGCCGGCGGGTTCGGACGCACCGCCAAGCCGGACAGAGCCAAGGTCTTCCGCCCCTCCCCGGATGGTCGGAAACACGAGGAGATCGCCGTGAACATCAAGCAGATTCTCGACGGAAAGGCGGAAGACATCGGCTTGCGGCCCCAGGACGTTCTCGTGGTCCCCACCAGCAGCCGCAAAGCCTTCGCGGTTCTTGTCTCCGGGACCCTAGCCGGCGCGGTCAGCGCCGCGATCTACGCCGGAGCGGTACATTAATGAGCGCGCTATGAGTGACCAACCACTGCTGAACGTTCCTGGCCAAACCCCGACCCTGCACAGGAACGCCGCTCCCAATCTACCTGCAAGGCCATCTTACTTCGAAGTGGCGCCACCCGCGGTGACAGACGACCAGGGCCCCGGCCTGTCCTCGGCCTCCTCGGCGCGGTTCTCCTCACGCTTCCGCAGACGCCTGTCTACCAGGCCCGCACCACGCTTGAGATCCAGAACCTCAACGAGAACTTTCTCAACATGCGCGATGTGAGCCCCACCGCCAGTGAGGGCGCTTCGAATCCCGCGGAATCCGATCTTCAGACACAGGTCAGTATTCTCCGGAGCGAATCCGTCCTTGGAGGGGTCATTGTCAAACTTGACCTCGGGACGAAGCTGCTTGCCGGGAAGGACAAGAGCCGTTTCTCCGCCTGGCGTAAAGCCTTGCATCTCCCCGAGTCGAAGCCGGCCTCGACTGTCGAAGATATCCTGCCAGTGCTGGCCCGGAACCTGAAGGTTCGCATGCAAGCCAACACCAGGATAGTCGAAATCTTTTACGATTCCTCCGACCCGCTGCTGGCTGCCGACATCGCCAACACCTTGACCGCCGAGTTTACCCGCCAGAATCTCGAGTCCCGCTGGCAGACTACCCAGAAAACCGGCGAGTGGCTTACCGGGCAGATGGAAGACGTTCGGATCAAGCTCGAGAAATCCGAGCAGCAGCTCCAGACCTATGCTGGCGCCGCGGGTCTTCTGTTCACCTCGGAGAAGGATAATGTCGCTGACGAGAAGCTGCGCCAAGTCCAGCAGGAGCTCTCCAGGGCCCAAGCCGATCGCGTCACCAGGCAATCTAAATACGAGCTGGCGACTACGGCGTCGGCGGACTCGCTCCCCGAAGTGCTCGACGATCCGACGCTCAAGGAATACCAGGTGAAGCTCACCGAGCTGCGCCGTCAGCTTGCCGAGCTCTCCTCCTCCTTGACCCCCGCCCATCCATCCGTGAAAAAGGTACAGGCGCAGGTGACCACCCTGGAAGCGGCCCGGGAGACGGAGCGCGCCAATGTCACGCGGCGGATCCAGAACGAATTCGAGTCCGCCCAACGACGGGAGAGACTACTCGCCGCAAGCTACGAGGCCCAGGCCCGTGTGATGACCGAGCAGGCCGCCAAGGTGACGCACTACAGCATCCTCAAGCGTGAGGTGGATAACAACCGCCAGCTTTACGACTCCATGCTGCAGCACGTCAGGGAGGCCGGAATCGCCTCGGCCCTTCACGCCAGCAATGTGCGGGTGATCGATCCGGCCCGGCCGCCTGCGCGGCCGTACAAGCCCAGCCTCGTCCTGAACTCCATGCTCGGTCTGTTCGCCGGCGGCTTCCTCGGAATTGTCTTTATCGTCATGCGGGAGCGCGCAGACCGAAGCATCCAGGCCCCTGGCGAGGCGTCGCTGTATCTCGACGTGCCCGAATTAGGTGTGATCCCCTCGGCCAATGCGGAACGCAGCCGGAGCTTCACGTGGTATCGCCAGGCAAGGGCAGCGGAGACGAAGAAGACGGAAAGAGAGATTCGCAACAGCCCGGTGGAGTTGGTGACATGGCAAAAAGGGCCTTCGATGCTGGCCGAATCCTTCCGCTCCACCCTGGCCTCGATTCTGTATGCCGGAGAGAACGGCAGCCGGCCGCGCGTCATTGCGCTGACCAGCGCCAGCCCTCGGGAAGGCAAGACGACGGTGGCAAGCAACCTGGCGCTGGCGCTGGCGGAGATCGGCCGGCGCGTGCTGCTGATCGACGGGGACCTGCGCAAACCGCGGCTGCACGAAATCTTCAAAGTGCCCAATGCGTGGGGACTGAGCGATCTACTAAATGGAACGAAGCCGCCCGAGGGATCGGAAGCCATGGTGGCCGGGACGGGTTGTCGGGACCTCTACGTGTTGCCCGCCGGCTCGGTGGCTTCCAGCATTTCAAACCTGCTCCACTCGCCGCGTGCGCTGGAACTCCTGCAACGAATGCGGCAGGAGTTCGACATGGTGATCATCGACACACCCCCCATGCTTCACCTGCCTGACGCGCGGGTGCTGGGACGGCTGGCGGATGGCGTAATTCTGGTGGTACGATCGGCCCGGACCACCAAGGAGACCGCCGCTGCCGCCGGCCAGCGGCTGGCGGAAGACGGAACGCGGGTGCTGGGTACGGTGCTGAACGAATGGGATCCGCGCAAGACGCGCCATGGTAGGTATGAATACGGTTACCGGCCGTATTACTACCAGGGGATCGAACCGGGCGGGGACTAGCTCGAATTTCCCCGCATTTGCAGAACTTAGTGCCTGACGGCGCTCACGGCCCACGTGAGGCCGCTGTGACGGCCTGCGCCGGTAGGATAAGACTCAATCTTTCATGCGAAGGAAGTTGAAGGTCCACCAAACGGAAAGGGGGGACCGCTGCGTCTGATGTTAACAACATATTATCACCCATGACGACGTATTACACAGACAGCTTCTATGCGAGCCTCACCCCGGGCTCTCGATCGTCGGCCAGCGTCGTGGTCCCAGAATTGATCCGGCTTCTCCGGC
>JAIQFU010000037.1 GCA_020073115.1 Terriglobia bacterium | reverse complement strand
AGGCCGACGCCGAGGGCGGCCTGTCGGAACGCGCCCGCCAGCGCGCGCTGGAAATCGCCAACGACGGCGACCTTCGGATTCGCGCGCCGAAAGGATTCGATTTCGATACAGCCGGCCACCGGTGCGTAGAGGACAAGATCACGCCGGACGCGGACCCGCGGCGGCCGCTTCCCGGCACCGTGCTGGAGCGCGAGTACAAAGGTCAGCAGATCATCGTAAAGGTCCGCGAGGACGGGTTCGACTACAACGGGCAGCGCTACAGGTCGCTCAGCGCGATTGCGAAGGAAATCACCGGGACCAAGTGGAACGGCTACCTCTTTTTCCACTTGCCCGTGGGGAGCGCCAATGGCGATGAGAAACGGTAACGCCAAGACCAACGG
The DNA here is from genome assembly GCA_020073115.1 of Terriglobia bacterium. GTDB lineage: Bacteria > Acidobacteriota > Terriglobia > Bryobacterales > Bryobacteraceae > BOG-224. The sequence continues at coordinate 17,507 of JAIQFU010000037.1, read as the reverse complement.
CAACGGCGAGGATCCGGTCGCGAAGCCGATCCGCTGCGCGATCTATACCCGGAAGTCCACAGACGAAGGCCTTCAGCAGGAGTTCAACTCGCTCGACGCGCAGCGCGAGGCGGGAGAGGCGTACATCCTGAGCCAACGCCACGAAGGCTGGCAGTTGGTGCCTACCCACTACGACGACGGCGGCTACACCGGCGGCAACATGGATCGGCCCGCGTTGAAGAAACCGGCTGACTACTTCGAAACTGCTCCAACTGGCGTTGCAGTTGCGCCACTGGTTCTGGAATGGGTGTGCTTTCACGGTTCATTATCAGCCGCACCTCGGCGACTGAATGACCTTACCAGGGCGGGTTCTCTGCCGTCACGTAGGCTTGCCGAAAGGACACGCAGCATCCGGCGGCGCGGACCGCGACGGCCGAGCGGTATCCCACCCTGGCCCGTGCGGCGGGCGCGCTATCTGGCGGAAAAAGGAGAGCCCGCACCGACTGCGGATCAGGCGCCTGAACATTTCTCCTCAAAGAGATAACGGCTCTGCGCAGGAATCTGACGGGGCCCCGGCCTGACGGGATTTCGGCCCGTGACATTTTTCGGCTACACTCGGCAGTTTGAGAGACAGCGACTGGCCGACATGAGCGATCCGATCTATTTCGTGGTCTGGTTATACAGCCAGCGTGGCGGCGCCGAGTCCGGCCGTTTCAGAACTTTGGAACCGTTCGTGGATACCGATTTGGAGGTCATCGGTCACGTCCTCGGCGGGGGCACGCTTACCGCGACGTTTGACCTCAACGGCGCCGTTGCAACAACGAGAACCCTCAACTGGACGGGATTTTCGAGCGTGACGTTTTCAAGGATCGGAAGAGCCGGTAATAGACACGATGCCGGGCTGGCGGCGCACCCGTCAGGCCGCCTTGACGTGAACGGCAATCACTTCCGTTTGGCCATGCTGGCGTATAACCTGAACTGCTGGCTGATGCTGTTCAACCGCGAGCCGCAGGCCGACGCCACCGCACTGAGGCACACGACTTTGGCGACCTCGCGGCTCCGCTTCCTGTTTGTGGCGGCCAAGATCTGGCGCCACGCCCCAACGAATTGCCCCGGCCTTCTCGGGCAAGCCCTGCTATATGAAGCGCTTGGAAGAGTGGTAAGCGACACGGTCGGCCGCCTTCCGATCGCATTTCGGCCTGGTTTGGGCGCTCGGGAGCACCCTCTCATGGTGGACGCCGAACTGGCGAAGTTCCCCGCGCCGGAAGGGAAACCTGGAACCACCCCATTGTAGCCAACGGCATCCTCCTGGCGCGCAACGGTAAGGAAATGGCAGCCTGGCGCCTTCCTGAAGAGAAGTAGGTGGCGCGACACCCCGGCGGCAAGATCGGGTTCAGCGACCTTTAACGTCGCCTCTTTCCGGCCGTCCTGCGGATCGAGTAGAGGTGATTCTGCGTCCGCAGGATCAGCCGATCGCCGACGAGGGCCGGCGTGGCCACCGCCATTTCACCCAAGTCATTGGAATGGAGCAACTCGTACTTCTCGCCCGCACGGATCACGGACGTCCTGCCTTCTTCGCTCAGGCAAAAGATGTTGCCGTTATAGCCCCAGGGCGATGAGCTGAAGTCGCCGCCATCGCCGATCCGGGCCTTGTAGGATTGCACGCCCTTCTTGGCGTCGAAGCGCGTGAGGATGCCGGTGTGGGTGAGGACGTAGATCCCTCCGTCATACGCCAGTTCGGTAGGCAAATACGTCCCCGCCTTGGGCTGAACCCAGGCGACGAAATCGTTGACCTTGGCGTCGTCTGGCGTTGTCAGGTCGCCGCTTGCGCCGGGTTTCACCGCGGCGATGGCCTTGGACGCCCCGCCGTTGAGATATAAAAGGCCCTCATACGCGAAAGGACTCGGGATGGGCATGGCGGACATTCCGCCGAGACGCCACAGTTCCTTGCCTTCGAGATCGTAGCTGATGGCCAGGCCGGGGCCGATGGTTACGATTTCGGTGCGCACCGGGTTTTTCCAGATGTAAGGGCTCGACCAGCCGGTCTGGCGATCGGAGCCCTTGATGTGGATCGAGCGGTTTGTGCGCCAGACCTGCCGGCCGGTGTTTTTTTCGAATGCCGCGATGAATTGCTGTTTCTCGTTGTCATTCAGGATAATGACAAAATTGTTGACCAGCGCGGGTGAAGAAGCCGTGCCGAAATCCATGATCGTCGGGTAGTTTTCGAGCGGCGTGTTCCATACTTTGTTGCCCTTCAAATCGTAGGCGAAGAAGCCGAGGTTGTTGATGTAGACGTAAACTCGTTTGCCGTCGGTGACCGGGGTTTCCGAGCAGTAGCTGTTCTTCCGATGACGTCCACCGGGAGGGCGCCCGGAATAAAATTCGCGTTTCCAGTTGATCTTGCCGGAGGCGAGATCGATGGAATAGAGGAAATAGTGGAGCGACACCTCCTTGGGAAATTCGAAGTCGCGCGCGTTCAGACGCTCCTCGACTTCCTTATCGCTGAGACCCTGCTTCGAAAGTTCGGCGGCGTAATCGTTGGAATAGTTGACGCCGGTCTGTGGCTGCTTCGCTTTGCCGTCGGTGGTCACGGTTGTGACGAAGATGTTCCCGCCCGCGGCGATCGGAGAAGACCAGCCCAAGCCGGGAAGAGTCGCGGCCCATTCGATATTGGAGGTCTTCGACCATTTATCGGGGAGAGCGGCGTTGCTCGCGGAGGGGTTGGAGGAGGGCCCACGGAAACCAGGCCATTCGGGTTCGCCGGCGAATGCGCAAGCGGCAAGTAAGAGTGAGGTGATGAGCCTGCTCATGGTTCTATTGGACTACAGATACCCTGACCGGAGGGCGCTCTCGGCGACCGGCATGCAGTGGGCGGGCGCGGAGCCATTTGCGCCTAGAGTGGGTTTGTCGTTTTCTGAGCAGCTATAAACTGTCCGTGACCGTATCGATCGTCGTCGCGGCAACGCCGGTACCTCGCACCGCCGTTTATGCAACTTGGAGCACATAAGGATGTCCGGTCTGCCGCGCTACGTACGACGAATCGGCTTCGCCGCGATCGAGGAAGTCGGCCGTCATCGTCCCGATGCACCGGAGCGTCGGCCCATCAAAGATGTGGCCTTCCTTCGGAATCAAAACAAGTTGTCGTTGAGAAAACTGATCGGCCATCACGCGAGCCCAGCGCGGCGACGTCACAGGGTCCCATTCACCGGCGATAACGAGTGCTCGGGTGTCGATTCGAGCCGGCGTACGATAATCCGGGGCACGTCCGCACGGGGCCAGCCGTGGCACGCCGCATCGTATTCGCGCCTCAGCACCGTTCGCCTTTCGATTGGGACGGAGATGGAGGTAGCTTGAAGCTCCTCGCTGCACATGACCGACAAATGGAGACCGCTGCTCAGTTGGCTGACGAATCGGTCGCGCGCGTCACGGTGATTGTCCGCTCGCGTGGGGTGAGATCGGGATGCGCCAGGAAGCGGAAAAGGCCGAGCCGGTACTGCGTGGTCACCAGCACAACGCCGTGACGGGCAAGGCTCTCGCCATCGAAAATGGGATCCGACGCGGCGCCGGCGAAATTTCCCCCGCCGTGGAACCAGACCATGACCGCTCTGCGCGGCTTGGCGGGCCACTCCGGCGTCCAGATATTCACGTACAGGCAATCCTTGCTGCCGGTGGGCCGCTTGCGCCGCCTTGCGTGCACGCCCCGGCGAAAGTGGCGGCCTCACGTATGCCCGTCCAGGTCTTCACCGGCATCGGTTCGCGCCAGCGCAGGTCCCCGGCCGGCGGCTGCGCAAACGGAATTCCCTTGAACACGGCTCCGCCATAGCTCGCCAGGATCCCGCGGATTTTGCCGCCGCTCACCGAAACCTCCGGGCCGGAATTGGCGGCGTGGGCAGCCGTGGCCGCCCACATCATCCAGACTGCGAAGACCGCCCGCATCTCTGTTCGCACATATTCCTCCTTAGTTCATTTCACGAACGCCTCTCCTTCCGGCGTGCGGCGCCACGCGAAATAGGCATCCAGAACCTTGAGCGCTTCGGCGCTGGGGACCGGCCCCGTGTGCGGCGTCTGTGCGAAATACATGACCAGCGGGTTGGCATCGCTGAAGGCCGGCCACGTTGGGAGCCCTTCTCCGTTGGGATCGCCGCGCTTCGCGAAGTTCGTCCAATAGGTGGCCATCGCGTCCGAGATCGCCTCGTCCTGCTTCGCGATCTGCGGATTCGCGGCGTTGAGATGCTGGAAAACATAGGCAACATCGGCGCCATGTCCCGACCCGTACCCGGCCCAGGGAGAATCCGCCGGATACTCGGGGTGCTGGTCGAAACAGTAGTAGAAGACTCTGGATTTCGCGGTTTTCGCCTGGAGCCGCGCCCAGATCCATGTATGCCATCCGAACATTGCGTCGCGGGTCAGGTCCCGCGCGGTCTTCGCCACGGCGCCTGCGCCGGCGGGATAGGCTTTCAGGAGGCGTTCCGCGAACGGGCCGTAGCGCGCCTTCACGGCGGCGGTATACTCCTCCGGCGTCTTCGGAGGCGAGAAACTCGAACCCTCGTCGGAGTTGTAGCCGACCAGAATTGGCGTTTCGTTGTACCGCTTCGCTTCATAGAGCTTGTACTGATCGTCCGGGATCACCCAGCCGTCGATGATTGGCCATGCCATGCCCATGCCGCGCCCCCCGGCGGGGAGCTTATCAGAGGACAATTTCCGCAACTCGGCAATCGACGACGCCCCGGCGCTTTTGGCGTACTGTTCGCCGGAGCGCTCCGCGTCGGCCAGCCGCTTCAGGTTCTCGCCGGGCATGGTTGCGGGCCTCGGGGGACCGAACGATCCGCCGCTCTGCGAAATCGCGCCGTGGAACAATCCTTTGGCCAGCGGCGATGCGCAAAGCATGCTGACCGCAATCCCGCCGGCCGATTCGCCGAAGATGGTGACGCGACGAGGGTCGCCGCCGAACGCGGCGATATTCTTCTGCACCCATTGGAGCCCCGCGATCATGTCCAGCAGGCCGTAATTCCCCGAAACATGGTTTTTGTTTTCGGCGCTCAAGTCGGGATGCGCGAGAAATCCGAGTTGTCCCACCCGGTACGCTATGCTGACCAACACCACGCCCTTACTGGCCAGCTTCTCCCCGCTGTAGTTCCGTTCGGAGGTGGCTCCAGCGTTGAATCCGCCGCCGTAGATCCAGACAAGGACAGGGATGCGGTCGCGCGCCGACTTCGCCGGCGTCCAGACATTCAAGTAAAGACAGTCCTCGCTCATTCCTGGCCCCTGGCCCGCGCCGGAGGGACCTCTCCCCTGCACGCACGTGGGTCCGAACTTCGCGGCTTGCCTTGCTCCCTCCCATTTCGCGGCGGGCTGAGGCGCGCGCCACCTGAGGTCGCCGACCGGCGACGCGGCGAACGGGATGCCCCGGTAAACCGTCAAGCCGTCTTCCGGAGTTCCCTGAAGCAACGCACCCTCGACCTTCACCGGGGCGGGCGCCTGCGCCATCGACAACCCGGCGCCAAACAATGCAACGAGTAGAGTCTTCATTGAGATCTTCCTTCCTGGAGCGCTATTACACGTTCAGGCTATCTCATGTAGCCCTTTTCTCTGTAATAATGGGCCGCGCCGGGGTGCAGCGGAACCTCGTACCCGTTCCAAACGGTGTGAACGTTGTATCAGAAATTCAAGTGTCTCCATTGCAGGAGCTGCTGCTGCTCGTCCATGGCTTTGGCGACGATATACGCGAAGTCGTCCGGCATGCCGGCGCGGCCATAGATCACGGTGCCGGTGCGCACTACCGTCGGGATCGGCCGCTCGATGCCGCGGTACAGCCCCGCGGGGATGACGCCGCGCTCCTGTTCGCCCCCCTCGCCAACTCCGTAAGCAGGTCATCCGGCAATTGTATAAAGTTCAGGTCGACCTCTGACTGATCTCCGTCCAAATTCTCCACTCCGGAGCAGTCGTCATGCCGCCTCCCCCTCCAATTACGACATCGAACTTTTCCCAGCCCTCTGGCGTGCTGCCCATGTGGCCCCCGGCGGCTTCGATAGCTTGCCTCGACAGGTCAAAGTGGGCCAGGATGCGCGCGGAGTCGCCGCCGATTCCCACAGTCAGGATTCGGACGGGCCAGCGTTTCTGCCGGATCTGCGACAGGTCGGTAATACCCGTCCCGGCCTTGGCCGCGACCAGAACATAGCTGGGGTCCTGGATGTTGGCGATCAAGCGCAGATTCGTCCTGGGCTTCTCCTTCGCGTACATCTCCGTACCCCGGTAGGCGTTCCGCAGAAATTGGATTGCGAACGTGGTGCTCGTCGGGCCGGCATGCTGCGCGCTATAGTCTGTGACTCTTAGAATGAATCTATGACACGACTGATTGCCCGCAGTACCCCGTGCGCCTTGCTGGCGGCATTCGTCCTGGCTTGCTGGCTGCTTGCGGCGCAGAGCCAGACTACGATCCAGAAGCTCGACCCGGCCGTCCTCGCCGATGCGCCTACCGTGCCGCAAATGGTGGTGGACTCCGATGGGACGCTGCACTTCGGACCGCGCACCGTTCCCCCGCCGGCGCTCGAGAGCCCGGAAGCGCGCCGCTCCTATACTCGACAGATGCTGCAGCGGGCCCAGACATCGGCCGGGCGAGGCGGGCTTGCCTCGGCGCGAATCCTGGAGGGGAACCCGGCGCCGGCCGCGGTTGGCGGGAGCAAGGAGACTGCCCTCAAGATCTATCCTGTGGTGGAGGAGGGCCAGAAGATCGGGGGCGTCGGCGTCACGGTTTATTCGCCGAAGACGATCCCCGCGAAGAATCGCAACAAACTCGTGATGGAGTTCCAGATGGACGCCGAGGCAATTGCCGTCGCCAGCCTTGGCCAGTTGAAAGTGATCAAGGTCAATTATCGAGGCGGCGGACCTTCTATCCCCGGCAATGAAGACATCGTCGCGGTCTATCGCGAATTGCTGAAGACCCACAAGCCTAAGAATATCGGGATGTTCGGCGCCTCCGGCGGATGCACGCTGGCGCAGACTACCATACTGTGGCTTCCACAGCAGAAACTCCCTCTTCCTGGCGCCGTGGGGTTGGGCACCTGCTCGGGCGGATCGAATCCCGGCGATGCGCGGTACACCCTCAACGGTCTGGACGCGGGGTTGTCCAGCGCTTTCTCGGGACAGGCGCCGTATCGGGGAGGCAACGCGCCGGCGCGAAGACCGGGCGAACCACCCGCGACCGCACTCGACGGCGACATCCCCAAAGGCTACCCGCCCGCTTTCCTCCTTGCCGGTACTCGCGACATGTGTCTCAGCCAAACGGCGCTGCTGCACCGCAAGCTGCGCAATGCAGGCGTGGAAGCGGACCTCAACGTCTTCGAGGGCATGTGGCACTACTTCTGGGAGGACCCCGCCCTGCCTGAGTCGCGCGAGGCCATGACCGCGCTGGCGAACTTCTTCAACCGCCACCTGCTGTAACGTAGAATGCGCCAAACTGACGAGGAAGCATATGCGTACCATGATTCGCCGTTCCGTCCATCTGATTGTTCTGCTCTGGGCTCTTTCTCTGGCCGCCGGATATGCTCAGCGGCCGCAACCGCCAACCAGTCCCACTCCGTCGGTTACGATTGCGGCGAAGAAGCCGGTATTCGCCGGGGCATGCAAGGCTTGCCCCTGGGGCATTCTGGCGAAAGTCACGGCCGACGCGCTCAGCTATTACGGTTACCAGACCACCATCTGTTGGGTCTGCTGGTCCAGTTTCGGGCCGCGAGAGATGGGCGACAAGACCAAGCCGGTGACGCCCCCGGGAGCGTTTGACAATCCGGAGTACGTGGAACCGCCTCCGGACGCCGTGCCGGACATCAGCGCCACCAGCGAATCCAACTTGATCGACGCGTGGAATGGAACGGGACCATACGCAAGCGACGGGAAGCAACGGCGCAACTACAGGGTGATCGCAGTGATCAGGACGTCCACGTATATGCTCGCCGCGGCGAGCAGGAAATCCGGGATTACCAACCTGAGACAGATCAAGGACCGAACCCAATCCACGTGGATTGTGGGAAACAACCGGATCATTTTCGATTACTACGGCATCAAGGTCGAGGATCTGAGAGCCAAAGGCGGCGGCATTATGCCGTCCAATGCGTCGCGCGAGAAACGAGCTTCGGCCGACGTCTTCATCGGCACGGGCCTTCTGGCGAACACTCCGGAGCAGCGGTCGTGGTACGAAGCCAGCCAGTTGAGCGATCTCGTGTTTCTGGACTTCGAGGAGCCGCTCATCGCCAGGCTGGCCCAGGAACCCGGGTATCAACGCGCCAGCGTGCCATTGGCGCTGTTCCGCGGCGTGGACCGCCCCATCCCCACCGTTATGCGGCCGAATCACTTGATCTATGTACGCGACGAAGCGCCGAACTCTTTTGCGTACGACGTGGCGATGGCTCTCGACGAACACCGGGATTTGTTTCAGGTTCAGCTCGAGCCATGGTATTACGACCCCCAGACCGTCGCCGTGAGCAAAACGATTCCGATGCATCCGGGAGCAATCAAGTATTATCGCGAGCGAGGTTATGTCAAGTAGCGCCGACGAGCAGATAATCACATGATCATGAAATACATGGCGTCACTGTTCCGCGAAGAGGGCGAATTATGAGACGAGTATTGGCTTTTGTTTTCCCCGCCGTTGTTTTGGTCTTCCTGCCGGCGCTCCTTGGTCAGCAAGCCGCGAACCAGCTGGCTTCGGGCCCCTCCGAGAAGACGATCACGGAAACCGACTGCACGGTGGCGAAGCTGGGCTCCGAGATCCCGGTCAGCGCCATTGGGGAACCGGTTTCGGCGGTCACACTGAGCGATCCGCAATGGCGCGCGGAAACCGCCAACTCGCCGGCATACTGCAGCATTGAAGGAACCATGGCGCCGGTAGACAAGAGCGCTACGGCCAGGCCCATCCGCTTCGGCGTAGCGTTGCCGGTTTTGTGGAAGTTCCGCGGCGCACAACTAGGCGGCGGCGGGATGAACGGAATGATTCCGATGCTTGCCGGCGGCGTTGGCCGCGGCCGTCCCTCGCTGCTTCGGCAAGGCTTCGCCACATACGGCAGCGACTCCGGCCACCAGATGGGCGGCGGCTTCGGGATGCCCGGCAGAGGTCCCGGACAGGGCCCGCAAGGCGCGCCGGCCATGCCGGGCCGGGGCCAGGGAATGCCCACCGGGGCGTCCCCTGGGCCCGGCGCGCCGAATCCAGCCGCGGACCAGTGGGCGCTCAACGACGAGGCGATCGCGAATCTCGGCTACATGCAGCTCAAGAAGACGCACGACGCCGCGATGGTTCTGATCGAGCGCATGTATGGCGAGCGCCCGCGCTTCAACTACTTCATCGGAGGTTCGCAGGGCGGCCGCGAGTCTCTGACCGTGGCGCAGCGTTACCCCGCCGATTACGACGGCATCGCCGCCGAAGTCCCGATCGTCAACTTCTCGACCCTGATGCTCGCGCCGGAGTTGATCCGCATCCAGGAAAAGCCCCTTGCCAACTGGGTGACGCCGGCCAAGGTGAACGCCATTCGCGGCGAGTTCATGCGTCAGTGCGACAAGCTGGATGGCCTCCTGGACGGCGTGATCAACAACTACATGGCATGCCGAGCCATCCTCGATGTGAGACAAGGCAGCCCGAACCGCAACCCGTGGACGGCCAAACGCTGCCCGAATAATGTCGATCCGAATCCTCAGGATACGAGCTCGGCTGCCTGCCTCACGGATGGCCAGATCGCCACGCTGAAGATGGTGTACTCGCCCTATGTGTTCACTACGCCCCTGGCCAACGGCGTCAGGAGCTTCGGAATGTGGCTTCCGAATACCGACCCGTCCGGCAGCGGGCTGATCGCTAACGTGCGCTACCGCGGCCAGGAGGGCGCCGCGGAGAACGCGCCGGTGCACGGTCACCTCGGCGTTCTGGGCGTCACCGGGTTTCTGATGCGGGACTTGACGGCGAACCCGCTGGATTACGTCGAAGGCGGACCGCTGAACAAGCGCCGGGTGAAGCTTTCGGCAATCGTCGATTCCACCGACCCGGACCTGAGCGGCTTCCGGAAGCGGGGCGGCAAGATCATCGTGGTCGTCGGGACGAACGACACGCTGGCGTCGCCGGGCGCCCAGTTGGACTACTTCCAGGCCGTCCTCGACAAGATGGGCCGCGCCGCGGTGGACTCCTTCGCCCGGTTTTTCGTGCTGCCCCAGACCGGCCACGGGCTCAGCGGAACAACGTACAGCGCCGATGGCGACGGAAAACCGGTCGCCGTTCAGCCGATTCCGAACACGTACGATCGACTCGCCCTGATCGTAGACTGGGTCGAGAACGGCAAAGCGCCCGGCAAGTCCGTCACCGTTACGGCGGGGGAGCGCAGCATACCGATGTGCTCCTATCCGGAGTACCCGAGGTATGCCGGGGGGCCGGCCGGAGCGGCAAGTTCATACGCCTGTGCGGCGAAGTAGCGGAACTGCACGCAAGCGTCTTGGACGCAAGCGTCTCACAACGCCGCGGCTTCGGCCAGAACCCATTCCGGAATAGCCCCGGCTCGGCTTGCTACGAGAGCGCCGACGCGGTTAGCGAATGAAGCGATCTCGAGAAGCGGCCAGCGCTGAACCAGGCCGTGCATAAAGGCGGCCGCGAACGCATCGCCCGCGCCCACCGTGTCGGCTACCTGGACCTGGCGCCCGCGGGCAGAAACAAACTCGGATCCGTCGAACATAACGCAGCCGCGTTCACCTAGCGTGACGCAGACAGCCCGCCATCCGAAGCGCTCTGCGCCCAGGACGCAGAACTCTTCCAGGCGCGAGGGTAATCCAAGAAAACCACCGACGGTGAACGCCTCGGATTCGTTCAGCTTTACGACATCGGCGCGTGCGATCAATTCGCTCACCAAAACCGGGCTGTCAAACCCGGGCCGCAGGTTGACATCGTAGAACCGGATTGTCTCCGGGAGGGCTTCGAAGAGGCGTTGAAGGGTTTGCTTGGCCTCCGCCCTGGATGGATACACCGTTCCGTAGTATAGCCATCCGGGGTTCAGGGCTTTCACTCGCTGAATGTCGGCCGGTGCAAGATGCAGGTCGTCATAGGCCGCGGGCCTTTGGAGCGTGAAGCTCGGTTCCCCGTCCGCCTCGATCTCGACCGCGGCGGTTCCAGTCTTGTAAGCCGAGGAACAACGCAGCAGGCTCACATCCAAGCCGAGATCGACAATCCTCCGGGCCGCTTCCACTCCGAGCTCATCGGTTCCGACAGCGCTAATCAGGATGGGAGAGTAGCCGAGGACGCGGCTATGCGCCGCGAAATTGAGGGGGGCGCCGCCCAGACATGAGGAGTTCGGGAAGATGTCCCAGAGCACCTCGCCTAATACTATGATCGGCCCGGGACCGTCGAATCCGATCTGCCGCCGATGAAAACGCAAGTCCTCCGTATTTCCCGTCATGGCGATTACCAGCCGTTCGCGTTGATAATTGGTCCGATCGGTCGAGCAATATGTCTATACAGGTTTGCGATCTGGTCAAACACATCGGGCACTATAGCGCCGAAGGAAGGTGCTGTCAACAGACATTTGGCACTGAAACGAGCCCTGAAAACCGCATGATGACCGAAGGACAGAAACGATAGATTACGGTTCCGCCCGCGAATCCTGGAAAGTTCGGGCCGTCGGGGAACCACGCGCCGGACCTACTCAAAGCTGACGGAATTGGCGCCGTCCCAGATCGCCGAAGACGGCATGAATTCAGATAATGCCGCGAAGGCGCAGTACTCAACCTTGATACGCTCCCGCGCGGGGAGCCATCGGTACGTGGGTACGCCGAACAACCGGCCGCGCTCTACCATCATGCGGCGTGGTTCCAGCAGCGGCGAGACTCCGAACTCCATGCCGCAAGCCAGACCGTCACCGTTCCAGGGCGGCGCTGTGCGCAGGTGGTTTTCCTCCCAGCGGCAGAGCCAGGGGAAATCCTCTCGCCTCCATACATAGCCGAACAGCAACCTGGTCGCCGGCGACCACGCGAGGAAGAAAGCCTGCTCTCGCGCCGGGTCCATCAGATGCGCTGTAAACCCGCCGGAGACCGGCTCGGAAGTGAACACCCTAAAGTCGCTTGTGCTTCCGTTCTTCAGAGGACATAACGGCCAGAGGAACTCCGCGCCTTTCTTCTGCGGACCGAGGTCATCGTTGAAAACGGTATCGATGACCTTTGACCGAGTGGCGCTCACTTCAAAGCGAGTCGCTCCGGGTTGCAGAAACGGCGGGCCAAGAGTCACGTGCTGTGTCCATGCGACGGGACGATCGCTGGGAGAAAGGTTTTGCAGTGTCTCCGTGAATCGCGCGACGCAGCCCTCGATGTCGATCCGCCGCTGAAACCCGATTTGCGCTCTCTCGAACACGGACTCGAGAAGGATAGTTCGCCCGTCGCTGGAGGCTGCGTACAGCGCCACAGGCGCTTCACCGTGAACGGGCATCCCCGCCGCCGCCTCAGCGTCGCTTGGCATTCCGAACGTGTCCAGACACAAGTTGTGTCCCATAATCCCGGCCAGCAGACGCGCCTCGCTGATTGCGCCATATTGCAGGTGTCTTGCGGGGTCGTAACAGGAAGGTTCGATCGACTCCCAATGCGGGATCCAGAGCGGGCTGACCCCCGTGGGTTTGTGCAGGATCTCGGCCACATGGCCGCCTTCAACCGTGGCGGTCACTCGGAGGGTGTCATTCTCGGCCTGGACCGCCCGGCGGTTCCTGAAGGTAATCTCTCCCCGTGGGCGCGGCGCCCCTCCCGGAGGCCCCCGCTGCTCCGCTGAATTGCGGCGTGGTGTGATATCTCTCCCTCTCAAATTCCCCTCCTTATTTCGATGCCGGCTTCGTGTGTGCGGCGAAGAACTTGAATACGTCCGGCATGCTACCCGCAATAATCCCCCCGTGATCCAGCCCGGGCAGCAGCTTGTATTCGCTCTGGAAACCCAGGCTCTTGAGCTCCTCGGCTAACTGCTGCGAACCGGCCGGCCGGACCATCGTGTCTGCGTCACCCTGCATGATCAACAGAGGCACGTCCTTGAGCTTCGAGTCTGCACTCCGCTGAAAGCCGAAAGCGGCCGGAGCCAGTGCGGCAACGCCGGCCCAAATCGTGGAGTACTGCTCACCCATATGCAACGCGCCGCCGGCGCCCAGAGAATGACCCATCAGGTATATGCGGTTCTCATCGACATTGAATTCCTTGCGGACCATCGCCAGAACGTTCATCGCGTCTTTCTCGCTGAGCTCGGCGACCTTGGCCCGGTCAGTCTCCTTTGTTCCGCCGGGCTCCGGCATGCCCCTACCCATTCCGCGTCCACCGGCTCTGCCGGGCTGGGCCGCGCCGGGTCCCGGCTGTGGCTGAGCCTGAGGCTGAGGCTCCGGCCCATTCGCGGGGCCGGGCGCGCCGATACGTCCGCCGGGACCGCCGGGGCCGCCGCGCCCACCCCTCCCGCCGAACTGCATGCCGAACGAGCCGGTGGAGCTATAGCCCATCGGACCCACGAGGATGAAACCGTTCTTTTCCGCCTCGTCTACGCATGCCGTGCGCATAAAGGTGCGGTGGCTGCCGTTCATCCCATGCAGCGCCAGGACCAGTGGGGTCTTCTTGTCTTTCGAATAGTTCGAGGGAACAAACACCGCGTACGGAAGGTTTTCGTCGGTGTCTGTGAAGAGATACGAACGTTGCTGGACCCGGCTGTCGACCGGGTCCATGTTGACAAAACCGCGTCCACCCGGTCCGGCCCCAGGACCAACTGCGGGGCGATCCTGGCCCTGCGCCAAACTGGCCAGCAGGGACGAGGCGACGGAAAAGCCGACCGTTGCGGCAGTCTTCCAGCTCAGTTTCATAACGAGTCTCCTGATCAAGTTAATAATCCGTCAATCCACCGCTAGCGCTCCGCCTGGCGTTTTTGGTTCTCCATGAACAGATCGCAAACCTCCCGCCGCAAGCCTTCTTTGGCTACCGGGCCGTCATCGGTGAAATCGAGATAGGCGCGGCGGGCCGGATCGAACTTCGGCCACTTCACGAGCTTTCCGCCGTTGGGGTCGCCGGTTTTGGCGAAGTTGACCCAGTACTGCTGCATCACCGTTGCGTATTGTCGATCCGAGTCGTTGTAATTCCTCATTCGTTGCCACACGGACAGGGTCCCGAAGACGAACGGAATTTCGGAGGCATGAGCCGCTCCCCGCGCTTCTTGCCCGTGCACGGTGCGCGAGAACTGGTATTCGTAGCCCGGGTTCCCCGCGGCGGTATGCCAGGACAGTAACTGAACCGCGGTGCAACGGAACATGTTATCCGTGGCCCACTGCGCCAGCACGTTTCCATTCTCGGGATCGGGCGCGGGTTCGCCTTCGCCTTTCAGCCGGTACAGCGCCAGCGCACGATCGGCCAGCGGGCCGTACCGTTGCTCGATGGCCGGGCGGAGATCGGCGGAGGAATTCACGCCTCTTCCTCCCTGCATCTCCTGGGAATTGTTGCCGATCAGCAGCGCCACTTTTTGTTCGTGGCCATCGCCATAAATCTTCGTGGGCTGCTCCGGTAGGACCCAGTCGTCTACGACGATTCCCATGTTGGGACCGCTGGCGCCCGCTCCCGGCGCTCCTCGTCCGCCTCCCTGGCCGATCTTCCCCTGCAACTCCGCGCCCGGAATGGCGCGCAGTTTTGCGAGGACGTGGTCGCCGGCAACGCCTAACGTGGCGGCCCAATCCATGCCTCTCTTCTCCGCCTCGGCCCGCGGCGTTTGAGGGCTGACCGCGCCGCTTTCGGCTATGGCCCGGACGAAGAGTCCTTTAGTCAAAGGGGACGCAATTAACTCATTTACGTCGGCTGAGCCCGCCGATTCGCCGAAGATCGTGACGTTGCCGGGGTTGCCGCCGAAGTTCGAGATGTTTTGGTGCACCCAGCGCAAGGCCTGAATCTGATCCATCAGCCCGTAGTTTCCGGAGGCATGGTGAGGAGACTCTTCGGTGAGCTCGGGATGCGCGAAGAAGCCAAAGACGCCCAACCGGTAGTTGATGGTCACCAACACCACGCCGCGCCGAGCGAGGCTTTCACCGTTGAAGAGAGCCTCTATTCCCGATCCGGCAGTGTTTCCGCCGCCGTGGAACCAAACCATCACGGGTACGCGCGATCGCATGGGCCACGCCGGCGTCCACACATTCAACTGCAGGCAGTCCTCACTGTGGGGAAAGTTCGGGTTGTCGCGTTGGTGGCACATCGGCCCAAAAGTGGTCGCATCGCGGATGCCGGTCCAGGGTTTCGGCGGAAGCGGCTCCCGCCAGCGCAGATCGCCGATAGGCGATTGTGCAAACGGGATGTTCTTGAAAGCCGCCACGCCACTGGGCATCAGACTGCCGCGAAGCTTGCCGCCGATGACCGAAACGACGAATCTGCCTCCCCGTGCGGCGCCCGGGTTGGCCCCCGGCGGCGCCGCTGGGGGCTGGGCCCGGCAGGTCCCGCCAGCCAACATGGCCATCAGTAAAGCAAAGCTCAGCGCTGTTCTCATGGTGCGAGCTCTCCATTCGCTATCCGGCGCCATACCGTAAACTCGCTTTTAGTTTCCGGATTGAAGACAGTATACGTCAAAACGGTTGACAGCATTACGGAAAATCGCATACCATTTACCAGCGCCTTCTCGGATAGCTGACAACACAGCTTTGTCGCCGGTGCGAGGGCCGGCGGTGGAAGTTTCAATCTCGCGGCTCGGGATTTGGCCATGATCGAGAAACGCTTGTCCAGAAGATACTTCTTCTACGGACCCCTATTGGCGGGCGCCGTTCCTTCCGGCGGGTTCGGAAGCGCCGCCTCCCTGCCGGCGTTGGGCTATAAGTCCGTCACCGATAAATTGAACATCGCGCTCATCGGCGTGGGCATGCGCGGCAACCAGATTCTCCTGGGTGCGGCTGTGACCGAAAACATCGCGGCGCTGTGTGACGTGGACGAGACCCGCCTGGAGCGGGCTTCCCAGACCTATCCGAAGGCCGTAAAGTACAAGGACTTCCGTGAGATGCTCGACAAGGAGGGCAAGAACATCGACGCCGTGATGGTCGCCACCCCCGATCATCTGCACACTGCGGTGTCGCTCCTCTCGATGCAGCGCGGCAAACATGTCTATTGCGAGAAGCCCCTCACCCGCACCGTATCCGAAGCGCGGCTGCTGGCCGACGCCGCGGCCAGGTACAAGGTCGCCACTCAGATGGGAAACCAGGGTTTCAGCCACGAGGGCACGAAGACGGCTTGCGAGATCGTATGGTCCGGCGAGATCGGCGACGTGCGGGAGGTGCACGCGTGGACCGGCGCCGTCACCGGAGGCAGATTGGACATTCCCGAGACCGGACTGCCCGAACAGCCCGTCCCGGCGACGCTCGAATGGGATCTCTGGCTGGGACCGGCGGCTGCGCGCCCGTACAATTCGCTCATCACCAGAAGCTGGCGTCCGATGCACGACTTCTCTCTGGGAGGATCGCTGGGCGACTGGCTGGTCCATATTATGGGCCCGGCGCATCTCGCGCTGCAACTCGGCGCGGTGTTCCCGACCAGCGTCGAGTGCGTCAGTAAGGAGCCCCTGAACCGGTGGCTCTGGCCGTGGCGCGCCCACACCGTGTTCGAGTTCCCGGCGCGCCCGGGCATGCCGCCGGTGACCGTTCACCTCTACCAGAACATGCGCGGGGAGTTTAAGAATCCTCCGGGCATGGCCGAGAACGAAGCCCTCTTGCCCCGCGGGAACAACCTGGCCGAAAGGGGCCGGCCGTTCATCGAGAGACACACTTCGGCGAGACGCTCTGCGCCGGGCCGCGGGATGCAGGGCCGCGGCGCGCCGGGCGCCGGGCGAGGCGGCCGCGGACCACAACCCGAGGATCCTGCATTGCGCGTGCCGGGCAATGGAACGGTGTTCGTGGGTTCGAAGGGTTGCCTGGCTACCTCCGGGCGAGGCGAGGGAGTCTGGCTCCTTCCCGCGTCGCGGTGGGCGGACTACAAGCTCCCGCCTCAGATGATCCCGCGCGGGGTCAATCATCAGCAGGACTGGATCCGGGCCTGCAAGGGAGGCGCGCCCGGAGTGTCGCAATTCCCGGTCACATCGAAGTACCTCGAATGGCTGGCGCTCGGGACCATCGCCCAGGAGGTTTCCGGCAAATTGGTTTGGGACGCGCGGAACATGCGGTTCAGCAACAGCCCGGAGGCGAACAAGCGGCTCACGCCCTTTACGCGCAGGGGCCGGGAGATGAAGCTGTAAACGCGGAGAAAGGACGTCGGACGGTGAATCGGAGAGCATTCGCGAAACAGGTTGTCGGTTATCTGCCGGTCTATGCGACGGCGGCATCCATGGCGCAAGGCGGCTGGGCCCAGCAGACGCCGCCTGGAAGAGGCGGACAAGGCCCTCAACCGGGCGAGAGGCAGTACCCGCCCGGACGAGGGCCGTTTGACGGCAGCCCGGTGGGCTCCCAGTTGCCCGGGCAGAAATGGCTGGTTCACGATCATTCCCGGCCGCAGCCGCGCAAGGTGACTCCCGGCCAGCCCATCCCCACCATGTCGGCGCCGTC
>JAIQFU010000528.1 GCA_020073115.1 Terriglobia bacterium | reverse complement strand
GACCTTGTATGGGTCCACATCCTTAGCCGAAGCCCGCGGGCTATGCCGGTGAGCGCTCTCGATGCTCGCCTTAAGCCCCGCCAGGCGACGATGCGGGCGCGTGATCTCAGGCGACAACTCCACGGGCGCCGGACTCGGATCAGGTAGGCTGAATGGCTCCCCGACCAACGCTTCCAGCGCGCGCCGTTTTCCCAGCGCCGCCGAGAATGAGGCTACCGCGGCGGACCACTCGGCCTCGAAGTCCCGCCTGATGGCGGCATTGAGCGCCGGCATAGTCCGCAGTAGCTGGTCGTATGCCGCGGGCGCCAGCGCTGTGATGGTGAGCAATCGGCTGCGGAGACCCTCGAGCTTTCGGCCCGCTCCGTCGATAGCGCTCTTGGCCGCATCGACGCGTTTGGCCGCTTTCGCCGGAGTGACGGACGGCTGCTCATTCAGCACGACGGCCGTCTCGCTGGTCTGAAGTTCTTTGTCGGCTGCGAGTAGCTCCAGGATCAGCGGCCGCAAATTGCCAACCTCGATTTCGATGGCCCCCTCGATCCTGCTGTACCGCTCCATGACGCTGGTCGCCGTCTGGAGTGGTGGTTCTGTTACTTCGGGCAATTTTCGTCCAAACATTTTTTTTCTCTCTTTCTCGGCCGGTCAGACTTTCCCGCGCGCCATCGCCGATAACTTAGTTCGCCGCAAATTGGCGTAACTTCTTCTGGATTCGCGAGCCGCTGCCGCAACAGCCAAATAAGGTCGCATGTTAGTAAGTCGCGGGGTAACGCTCCGTCAAATTTTCCACCGCGTAAGAACATGTCTCACCGCCTTACCCTTGCGCCTCGGGCAGCACTCGCGCGTGGACCGCCGCCGCCCGCTCCGCCAACTCGACCAGCAAACACTTAGCGGGCCGCGCGTTCGGCTGGGTAACCTCGGCGTGCTCGGCGTAATACGCTTGTCGCATTTCCGCGAGGTCGCCGCCGACCGCTGCCTGGAGCGTCTGGAGTGTCTCTTCAATCGTTTTCGTCTTCGTCATAGTCATGCTCTCCTTTTTGCGGCTAAGCCGCGCTGAACTTCGGGCCCGCGCCACTCGATCCATAGGGCCTCAGTTTCGGCCTGGATCTGTGGCCCGTCCTTCCCAAAAATCGACCAGTCAATCGCCGGCAAATCGCCAGCGGAGACGTAATCCTCAAGCCACTCCTGGAGCAGGTACGTCATCACCGCGACCAACAGCGCCCGGTGCGCGAGCCGCTCCGCCTCCGGGATGGCGCTGAAGTTCAGCCCGGCGACGAACGCCGGCCAGGCCCGCCGGGCGCTGGCGCAAACCTGTAGGGCGAGCCAAGCGGCGCCGCAACTGAACTCCCCCCGGCCGGGGAGCGCCGGTTTCGATCCCGCCGCCGGGCGAGATTGCGTCGCGGAGGTATTCTCAGCCCAGGCCCGGTCCGCCCGGTCGCTATCGATCCGGCCGTCCTGTTCCGACTCGATCCGGCCCGTTGCCAGCGCCTTCTGCACTGCGGACAAAGTACCGCCTGGAAGACCACGTTCCTTTCGACTTCGCGCATAACCGCGCTTGCTCATAATCATGTGACAACCTCCGTTTCCTGACAACTGACAACTGAAGGGTCTTACTGACAACCCGGTTTTCAGGGTTCTAACTAGCCCCCAAATGCAATGCTGCCACCCGCTCTATTTTTGGCTCCAGGAAGGACCCGGGAAATTCATGCCGCCGGCCGCGGCTCCTCGGGTTCGAGTGGCCCGCACACCGGGCAACACCCGCCGCAAAAAACTCCGGATCGATGTAATGGCGAATGCATCGGGAGCGCCGACCCGCCGCACTTAGAGCACCGGCCGGCCGCCGACGCCCGATAGCATGCCTGACGTCCGGCGATAATGACCGGAGGTCTCACGGGCCCGCCGCGTCTCTGCGTTTGGGTCTTCATGGTCTGAATCGCTTCCTTTCCTGACACGCTCGGCTGACAGCCTGACATGACACTCTCTCTAAAGAGAGAGAGAGTGTCAGTCAATAGGCCTGCTGACAGTCTGTCCGTTGTTTGCTGACACAGTGTCAGCCCAGATAAACCATTGATTCTTTGTACACTTGCGTCAGATGCTCGAAAAACCGGCTGACACTTTTTGAAGCCTTGTTGCAACTCAGTAGTGACTGACACAGTGTCAGTCAATAGAATCAACGAGTTAGCCCGGGTCATCGTTTCCGCTCCAGTAGCCCAACGCGGCCGCCGTCCAGCACGATGAAAAGCTCCTTGTTGCGGTACGCCGTGCGCTCGATAGTGTCGGGTTTGGCGTCAATCTCTTGCGCGAGTTCCTTCATGGTCTTCGATCCGCCGCGGAGCAAGTAAGCCATCCGCTGACGGACGGTCAACTTGTCGGCCAGGTCTGGCGTGCTCCCGACGTCCGTCCGGCGAAAACTCGTAATCTGCTCCCCGAACGTCACGCTGAACCCCATCGGCGGACGCAGGCGCCCCAGGTTACTCTTGCGATTGAACAGGCCGATCTGTAGAACGTCGCTGTCCGCCGTCGCTTCCGCCAGCTCAATAAACCAAGTGCATCGCGCCCCGTTATGCCAAAAGGCGGAGCCGAACGGCTTCCGGTCGCTGTTCTCGCCCTTGCTGACGTGCGCCACGTGGAGCGAACCGCCGCCGATCTGGCGGACGGCGCGGAAGTACCGCCCCGCCGTCTCCGCCGCCTCGGGCGGTCCGTCGCATGCGAAAGCAACCGAGTCGAACACCGCGTATTCGATCGCGTTATCCTGCATAATGCGCCGCAAGTGATCCACCTCGTACACTAAAGGCCGCTCACAGCGCGCGTAGAAAACCTGCGGCATCCCGTCAGAAAAAAGCCGCTCCAACCGGTCGCGGTGATCGTCGCCGGCCAGCTCCCAGTCGAACAGCGCCACGGGCAGGCCTTTCTCAGCGATCCGGCCGGCCAGATAGAGCGCAAGGTATGACTTGCAGGCGCCGCCATCGCCGAACAAAACGGAAGGATGCCGCTTCGGGAGCGCAAGCCCCTCGACGGTAATCATGTCGGTATCCGCATCCGGCCGCGGCAACTCCCGAAGGTCAACCGCCGGCTGTCCGATCCGGTCCGCCTGTAGCACGCGCTGGCAAAACTCCTCCACGAGCGAGCCCCAATCGATTTCTCGCACGCCGGCGCGCGCCGCCAGGAGCTTCGTCCGGTCCATCCGGGCCCTCGTCGATGAAAGATTAAAATCCGCAATGCTCAACGAGCCGTCTATCGTGCGAGCGCCCGGCAACTCGCAGCGGACGGATAACTCGCCGAACAACTCGTTGTGGTCGCGCCGCAAGCGATCGATCTCAAGCGCCACGCCAATACCGGGTATGGCCAGGCAATAGCGGTCGTCGCCGATGGCCTTGAACTGCCGATCCGCCAGCGCCGCGGCGGTAATGCGCGGCTTGGTCCGGCTGACTTCGGACTCGTACGCCGTCTCGCACAACTGCTCAATATCCGGATCCGCCGCCGTCATGCCGCTTTTCCTTTCGGTTCGCCGAAACCCAGATAGGCGAGTAGCGCCGCTCGCCGGGCGCGCTCCAGCCGCCTCGCCGCGGCAACCATCCCGGCAACTATGGCGGGATAGACCCCAAGCCAGTCGCGGTACTCCGCCACCAAGCCGGCGCCATCCAATCGTTTAAGCCGCGAGAGCATGCCCTCAATCCCCGAAATTTCCCACGTGATCCGCCCCACTTCGAGAGGCGATGCCGGATCGAAAACGCCGGCCTTCAGCACGCCTAAGAGGTCTTCGGCCATATCGACTGCCGCCGCCCGCCAGTACCGGGCCGCGGGGAGG
>JAIQFU010000527.1 GCA_020073115.1 Terriglobia bacterium | reverse complement strand
TCGGCGTGCCGTGGGGGCGGCGGCGTGGCTTCGGTTGGCGCAGGGCGGGGCCGCAAGCGCGCCGCCGCGGCCGCCCGGATCTTGCTTGCCAGCGACCGCCGCAGCTCGCCCGCCGAGTAGGGGCCGCCCGGTTTGGCCAGCGCCTCCACCGCGCCGAGCTCGAGCGCCTCGATCGCCGTCCGGCAGGCGGGTTGCGCCAGCGAACTGATGACCACCGCCGGAAGCGGGTGGAAGCGCATCAGCTTTTTGAGAAAGGTGAGCCCGTCCATCCGCGGCATCTCGATATCCAACGTGAGCACGTCGGGAGAGAGCGCCAGGATTTTGTCGCGCGCCACGTAGGGATCGGGAGCCGTGCCGACTACCTCCAGGTCGGGCTCTCCCGCCAGCGCCTCCGTCAGGATCTTCCGGACGATGGCGGAATCGTCGACGATCAGGACGCGGATTCTGCCGGTACTGGGCATCCCGGGCCTTCCATTTCCACTACCGCCTCAAGCGCGCCGCCACGCACCGGGGCGGCGTACGCCACCGCGCCGGGGGAGCGGAGGGATTCGCTCCAGCCTATCGGCTCCGGCGCGGCCAGCCGGAACCCTCCTCTGTTCTCCACCCGGCTCAGAACGGAGCCGCTGAGGATATGGGACAGTTCGTAGACCACCTCTTTCACCTCGCGCCCGGAGAGCGCGCTCGCCTCCTCTCCCTGGAATTCGGCCGCCTTGGATTGCGCGGCGGCGGCCGCGATTCGCAGCGTGAGCCGGCCCCGCAGGCCGCCCTCAAAAGCCAGGCGGACTGCGTACTCCGGGCCAGAGCGCACAGAGCCGCCGCTGTCGCCTTCCGCCGAGAGGAGGCGCAGGAACTCCTCGCCGTCCATGCCGCGCATGTTGATATCGGTGAGGATCACGTTCGCCCACTCCTCGTGCAACACCTCGAGCGCTTCCTGTCCGTTTTCGGGTTCGAAACAGGCCGAAGAGTCGAATCCCGAGAATTCCACCACGCGGCGCCCGAGAACGCGCATCGCGGGCGAATCGTTCACAATCAGGATGCGGTAGGCCACGGTTTCCCTCCTTTCCGGGGTTGCGCCGGCAGCAGTTCGCGGCGCTCGCCGGATTCCTGCAGCCAAAGCCTCCCGGTAGCGATCTCCAACCGCACGGTCCGGAAGGCGGCGCCGCCGATGGCTTCGGCCCGCAGCAGGAGCCCCGCTTTCCACAGGATCCGCCGCATGGCCATATAGTTCCGGCGGCCGATGTCGAAAACGTTCTCCGGGTCCATGATCCGCGCGGCTCCCGCCGCCGCCACCACCAGCCGTTGCCGCGATGCTCCGCGCCCGTACGCCTCCTCCAGGAGCCGAGGGATCCCGGTATCGGCGAAACGGTAAGGATTTTCTCGGCCGCGCGCCGGGTCGATGCTCGAATCGGGCAGCATGAAATGCAGCAACCCGCCTATGCCGGCATCCGCATCGTATACCGCCAACCCGATGCACGACCCCAGCGCATAGGTGGCGAGCACCTGGTCGGGCGCATCGGTTACCCTGCAATCCGACATTCCTACGACGATCTGCTCCACCCGCCCTCCCGCTTGAGGGGTTTCCGATACACCGCCGGCCGGACGTACTCCAGGGAGAGCGAGCACCGCGTCAGACTTTCGGCGTGACCCACGAAGAGATAACCGCCGGGCTCCAGCGCGGCGGCCAGGCTGGCGGCCACGCGCTGCTGCGTCTCGGCGTCGAAGTAGATCATTGCGTTGCGGCAGAAGATCAGCGGAAAACGACGGCGCAGGGCGAACGGCTCAACCAGGTTCTGCCGGAAGAACGCAGCCTGGGCGCGAATCTCGGGACGAATCCGGTACGCCTGTCCCGCCCCGTCCTCCCGCGCGAAATAGCGCGACAGCCACGCTGCCGGGAGGCCGGCGCACCGCTCGGCCGTGTAAGCCGCCCGCTCCGCCACCGCCAGGGCCTTCCGCGAAATATCGGTTCCCGTAATGCGGATCCGGCGCGAGGGAACGGCGTCGTTGAGCACGAATGCCAGCGTCCATACTTCCTCGCCGGTGGAGCAGGCGGCGCTCCACACTTCCAGGTCCCTCCGAGGTCCCAACGCCTGGATCGCCGTGTGGCGGAGAAAGTCGAAGTGGTCCGGTTCCCGGAGGAACGCCGTGTGATTTGTGGCCAGAGCGTCGATCATGGCCGCCAGCGCTTCCCCCGTCGCATCCTCCAGGACGCGGCGGTAGAACTCCTGGTAAGAGCGGCAACCCGCGCTGGACGCCAGGCGGCGCAGGCGTGCGGCCACCAGTTCCTCTTTGCCCGGCTTCAGATCGAGCCCGAAGGCGCGGCGCGCGAGGGTCCGGATCTCGGCGAACTCGCGGGCGGCCAGCGGGCGCAATGTCTCCGTTTCCATCCAGTCAGCGCCCGAACTCATCGCTTCTTTCGCGAAAGAGCCGTTCCAGGTCAAGAATGAGCCCCACCCGGCCGTCGCCCAGGATCGCGCCGCCGGCGATCCCTGGAACCTCCTTAAACGTCGGTCCGAGGGACTTGATCACCACCTCCTGCTTCCCGATTAGTTCGTCCACCATGAGGCAGAAACGTTGGCCTTCCACCTCCGTCACCAAGAGCGCCGATTCGAGCGGGTTTTCCGAGCGCGGCTGGACGCCGAAACGGCGGTACAGCCGCAGCAGCGGCAGCAGGCTACCCCGGATCAGGGCCATCTCCGCGCGATTCTGCACCGTCCAGACCGTGTCTTCTCTGGGCCGGAGGATCTCGCGCACGGCGAACAGCGGCGCGATATACCGCTCGGCGCCAACGCCGACCACCAAGCCCTCGATGATCGCCAGGGTCAGCGGCAGCTTGATCAGAAACGTGGCGCCCTGGCCCGGAACCGAGCGGATTTCGATCCGGCCCCTGAGCTTCTCCACGTGACGCCGGACCACGTCCATGCCCACGCCGCGGCCGGAGACGTTGGTCACCAGCTCGGCGGTGGTGAACCCGGGCTGGAAAATCAGGTTGTAGACTTCGCTGTCCGAGAGTGCCTCGCCGGACGCGGTCAGCCCCTTCTGGATGGCTTTGCTCAGAATCTTTTCGCGGTCGAGGCCGCGACCGTCGTCGGCGATCTCGATCACCACTTGCCCGGCGTGATGGCTGCCCCTCAATACCAGCCGGGCTGCCGGATCTTTGCCCTGCCGCTCGCGCTCCGCGGGCGTCTCGATTCCGTGATCGAGCGCGTTGCGCACCATGTGCATCAGCGGGTCGGCCAACTCTTCGACGATGTTCCGGTCCAGCTCGATTTCGTCGCCCTGGGTCTCCATGACCACGCGTTTTCCGAACTGCCGGGAGAGGTCCCTCACCAGCCGCGCCATGCGGCGGAACAGCGGGCCGATGGGGACCAGGCGCATGGCCATCGCGGTCTTCTGCAACTCGGCGGTAATGCGCGACAACTGCGCCACATTGCGCTGCAGGCGGGGACTCTTGAGGGCCGCCAGGTCCGGGTCGTGACGCACAAGCGACTGCGCAATGACCATCTCCCCCGCCATATCGACGAGATAGTCCAGCTTGGCGGTGTGCACCCGCACGGCCATGGTTTCGGCCTTGGGGCTCTCCGGCCGGGCGGCGGCCGCCTCGGCCTGCGGCTCCCCCGCGCTCTCGACGGCGTCGGCCATGCGGGCCAGACCGGGAGCGGGCGCTGCGGCTTCCGCCGCCGGGCCGGGAGAATCCGCCGCTTCGCACAGCCCGCGAATGCGGGCCAGGAGAGCCTCGTCCCGCACGGGCGCCTCCGCCGCGTCGCCGCCCAGCCCCGCCTCCACGTGCGCCAGCCAGCGGCGGAGATGATCCGC
>JAIQFU010000526.1 GCA_020073115.1 Terriglobia bacterium | reverse complement strand
GGTCGGTTTTCGCCCCCGGTTGGTTTTGGGTTCCCCTAAAACCAACCGGGGGCGAAAACCGACCACCGGCGGTACTTGTACGGTACAATCGCCGCTGATGTGGCAACAGAACTATATCCCGGTCGGCAACAGCCTGCCGGTCTCGGCCCTGGTCGCGGCGCTGCCGGTGTTCGTCCTGCTGCTGCTGCTGGGCATCTTGCGCAAGCCGGCGTGGATGGCGTCGCTCGCCGGGCTGGGCGCCGCGGCGCTGGTCGCAGCGGGGGCCTACGGAATGCCGTGGGGAAAACTGGGCGCGGCGGCGGCGTGTGGCGCGGCCTTCGGCTTGTGCCCCATCGGCTGGGTGGTTTTTACGGCCATTCTGCTCTACCGCGTCACCGTGGAGAGCGGCAAGTTCGAACTGCTGAAGGATTCCATCGGCCATCTGACGGACGACCGCCGGCTGCAGGCGCTGCTGATCGCCTTCGCCTTCGGCGCGTTCATTGAAGGCGCGGCGGGATTCGGGACGCCGGTGGCGGTGGCCGCCGCCATGCTGGTGGGGCTTGGCTTCTCGCCGTTCTATGCGGCCGGAATCTGCCTGCTGGCCAACACCGCCCCGGTGGCGTTCGGATCCATCGGCATTCCCGTCACCACCCTCGCGGTCACCACGGGTTTGCCCGTCGATCGTTTGAGCGCCGGCGTGGGCCGCATCTGCGCGCCCATCTCGCTCATCGTCCCTTCCTACCTGGTAGTGGTGATGTCCGGCTGGAAGGGCCTGCGCGGCGTTTTCGCGGCGGCGGCGTTCTGCGGGTTGACTTTCGCCGCCACGCAGTTCACGGTTTCCAACTTCGTCGGCCCGCAGCTCACGGACATTCTGTCATCGCTCGCGGCCATGACCACGGTCTTCCTCGTCATCCGGTGGAACCACCCGCGGCCCGCCCCCAGCCCTCACAACCCGCGCGCCGTGGCCCTGGCCTGGGCGCCGTACGCCCTGCTGGTGGTCTTCGTCCTGTTGTGGGGCTACAAGCCGTTTCAGCAGATGCTCAAGACCACGGACATCAGCTTCCCGTGGCCGCTGCTGCACAACACCATTCTGCGCATGCCGCCGGTTTCCGCCAAGCCTGCGGCATACGCCGCCACGTACACCCTTCCCTGGCTCTCGGCATCCGGCACCGCCTGCTTTTTCGCCGCGATCCTGGGGGCGATGGTGGCCGGTCTGAAGCCGCGGCAATTCGCAGGAGTGCTGGCCCGCACGGCGAAGCAACTGGCGCTGGCCGAGCTCACGCTGGCCGCGGTGCTGGGCCTGGCATTCCTGATGAACTACTCCGGCGCCACCGCCACGCTGGGGCTGGCCTTCGCCGCCACCGGCGCGCTGTTTCCGTTCTTCAGCGCTCTGCTGGGCTGGCTGGGCGTTTTTCTCACCGGCAGCGACACCTCGTCCAACGCCCTGTTCGGCCCGCTTCAGGTGGTAACCGCCGGGCGGCTCGGCATGAATCCCGTTCTGATGGCAGCCGCGAATTCCAGCGGCGGCGTGATGGGAAAAATGATCAGCCTCACCAGCATCGCGGTGGGGGCGGCGGCGACGTCGATGAAGCGGGAAGAGGAAGCTTTGCTTTTCCGCTTTACGCTCAAGCACAGCGTGATTCTGGCGTCGGCGATCGGGCTGATCGTGGTGTTCTACGCTTACGTCGCGCCCTCCTGGGCGCCGTAGGAACCGGAGCTAGGGGCCGGGGGCCAGGGGCGGGCAGGCACGCCTCGCTGTTCCCCGGCCCCCGATTCCCGGCCCCTTTCCCTACGCCGTCATTACCGATTCCTTCACCACTTCCACGTCCAGCGCGATCTCGACTTTGTCGCCCACCAGGAAACCGCCGCCTTCGAGCGGCATGTTGAATATCAGGCCGTAGTCCTTCCGGTCCACCGACGTCCGGGCCGTGAACCCGGCGCGCTCGCCGCCCCAGGGGTCTTTCTGCCGCCCGAGAAATTCGGTGTCGAGCACAACCTGGCGCATTACGCCGCGGATGGTGAGGTCGCCCGCCACACGGTAATGCTCATCGTCCACCTTTTCCACGCGGGCGCTGCGGAACGTCAGCTTGGGATAGTGCGCCGCGTCGAGAAAATCGGCGGAGCGCAGGTGGTCGTCGCGTTGGGGTTCACGGGTGTCGATGCTGGCCGCATCGATCTCCACCTCCAGGCGGGTGGCGGAAGGGTTGGATTCATCCGTCTCGAGAGTCCCGGTCCACGATTTGAATTGGCCGTGCACCTTGGAGATCATCAGGTGGCGCACGGAGAAACCGATGTTAGAGTGCACCAAATCGAATTTCCATTTTTCCATTGCCATAGCGGCTCTCCCTGGGGGGTAGTATCACACGGCTGCGCCGTGGTGTTACATGAATATTGATGCGCAATGTCACGGTTTGGCTGCTGATTGGCTCCGCCGCCTGGGGAGCGAACTGCGCCCGGACCTCGGTCGGGTTCACGCCTTTCACCAACGCCTTTCCGGTTTCGTACAAAGGGTTTTCGGTTTCGCTCTATCCCAATGGCGCGAAGCGCCCGGCGGCGCACGAGACGCTGGGGTTGCAGCAGGCCGCCCAGGTCACGCCCAGGGACGTCGGCGGCGCCCCCGGCCCGAACGGCAGCATCGTGCTGCTCTCGATCGGCATGTCCAACACCACCATGGAGTTCTCGGCCTTCGTGCCGCTGGCGAAGGCGGATGCCCGCCGGGACCCGCGCGTGCTGCCGGTGGATGGGGCCGTCGGCGGGATGACGGCTTCCATCATTCAATCGCCTTCGGCCCCATACTGGCAGCAGGTGGACGCCCGTCTCCAGGCGGCGGGCGTCACGGCCAACCAGGTTCAGGTGGTCTGGATGAAAGAAGCGGACGCGGGTCCGGCGCAGGGCTTTCCCGCCTACGCGCAGCAACTGCAAAGGGAAGAGGCGGCGGTCGTGCGGTTGCTGCGCGGCCGGTTCCCCAACCTCAAGATCGTCTACCTGTCGAACCGCATCTACGGCGGCTACGCGTCCAGTTCCCTCAATCCGGAACCGTACGCGTACGAGTCCGGTTTCGCCGTCAAGTGGCTCATCGAACAGCAGATCGACGGAGACCCCGAGTTGAGCGTGGCCGGCGGAGCGGCGCCGTGGCTGGCCTGGGGTCCGGACCTCTGGGCGGACGGCCTGACCTCGCGGATCGACGGCCTTGCCTGGGCCTGCGCCGATGTGCGCGCGGACGATGGCACCCATCCCGGCCCCTCCGCCCTGCAGAAGGTGGCTGCCATGCTGCTGGACTTCTTCCACAGCGACTCCACCGCCCGCCCGTGGTACCTGGCGAAACAGGCAGCGCCCGCGCCGGCCGTCGCCGCCGTGGTGAACTCGGCCGGTTGGGGGATGCCCGTCGCCACCGGGTCGCTGGCCGCTCTCTTCGGAACGAACCTGGCCACCGGCGCGGCGCAGGCGGCGGGTTTTCCCCTGCCCCGCGACCTCGCCGGGACGCGCGTGGAGGTGGACGGCGCCCCCGCGCTGCTCTACTATGTCTCTCCCACCCAGATCAACTTTGTGGTTCCCGTGGGCGGAGGGCAAGCGCTCACGGTGGTTCGCAATGAAACCGCGTCCGCGCCGGTCAATCCGGGGATCGTCTACTGGGCGCCGGGTCTGTACACGCTCGATAGCCTTCCGACGGGACCGGCGGCCGCGGAGCACGCCGACGGAAGCGTGATCGGCCCCGCGAACCCGGCGCGCCGCGGCGAAACCATCCAGATGTTCGGCACGGGCCTGGGATTCGTGAACCCGCTGCTGCTGATCGCGCAGCCGGCTCCCACGCTCCAGGGGGGAGGCCGGCGAGCCGGC
>JAIQFU010000036.1 GCA_020073115.1 Terriglobia bacterium | reverse complement strand
GTCGTCGAGACGTACATGGCGCAGAGCAAGGTGGACCAGGCCGTCCAACTGCTGCAAGCCGAATCGGCCAAGACGCCGACGCGCACGGACTTCCACCTGGCGCTGGGCAATATCGCGGTGCGAGCCGGCCGGTGGGACCTGGCGATCAGCGAATTTCAGAGGGTTCTCGCGAGCACGGAAAAGGGGGGCAAGGGGCAGGGCGAGATGTACCTTCGAATCGGCGAAACCCAGCGGCGCAAAGGCGACCTGCAGAGCGCCATTCAGGCGCTCCAGGCCGCGCGCCAGACCCTGCCCGAAGACGAGCGCGTGCTCAGCACGCTGGGCCTCGCCCTGGACGGCGCCGGCCGCTGGAACGAGGCGCAGCAGGTTTACGAGGCCACGCGAAAGCTGTATCCGAATAACCCCGTCGTCCTGAACAACCTGGCGTATGGCATGGCGGAACACGGCGGCGACCTGGACATGGCGCTCACGCTGGCGAACCGCGCCAAGGTGCTGATGCCCAACATGCCCGAGGTTTCGGACACCCTGAGCTGGATCTACCTCAAGAAGAACCTGCCGGACCCCGCGATCGACCTGCTGCGCGAACTGGTGACGAAGCAGCCGAATCAGTCGACGTTCCACTATCACATGGGCATGGCCTACAACCAGAAGGGCGACAAGAACAGGGCCCTGGACGAGTTGAAGAAGGCACTGGCTGCGAATCCCACCAGGGAGGAACGCCAGAAGATCCAGGAGTTGATGAACCGGCTGGGGTAAGAAAACAATATCACCGGCATTCGGTTTTTGGCGCCGGCTCTTTGGATTCCGGGATTCAAAGAACCGGCGCCGAAAACCGAGCGCCGGCGGGACTCAGACTCCCCGGCTCGGGCGGTAACCCGGGCGGGTGTGCACGCGGTACCTTCTCCCCGGGTCGCTGACGATTTCGACCGCGATTTTGCGGAAGCCCTCATTGGGGTTCGGGGCCGGGTAGTAGGTGATGGTGTAGGAGTTCCCCAGGTCCTCGCGAATGTCCTCGAAGTGTCCGGGCCGTTCGAGAAGACGATCACCACCTTGCGTCCCGGGACCTTGGCCGCGTCCCGCAAAGTGAGCAGGAGGGCGTTGTACAGGGCGGTGTCATCCCCCGCCACGGCGGTGCGCAATCCGGAGATGGCCGTGCCATGGTCGCGGGTCAGGGTGGCTGCGCGCGAGACGTTGCGGCTGAAGGTGTAGACCGCCACGGAATCGGCGCGGTCCAGCCCGCGTACGAAATCCGCTATGGCGTCTTCGGCGTACACGAAGCTGCGGTACATGAAGTTGCTGGTGTCGAACAGGACGAAGACGTTGGTACCCACGAAGGCGTCGGGCCGCTCCATGCCCGGCAGGGAGCCGGCGCTCTCCAGCAAGGGCTTGACGGAGCCGTCCCCGGTGACGGCGAGGGGGGGTTTGCCGCCTTCGGCGAAGGTGGAGATTCTCTGCGTGATGCCGTCTTCCAGGATGCGGAAATCGCCGGGTTTGAGCCCATTGATGTAACGGTTCTTGCTGTCCGTCACGGTGAAAGCCAGCACCACCATGTCGACTTTCACGCGGAACACGGGGCGCTGGCTGCGGTCCGCCTCCTGGGCTCCGAGCAGCGGCGCGGCAGCCGACATTCCTATGAATCCTCGTCGGGTGAAGGTCATGATCGTTTACCGGTTCGAAAATCCTTGGAGGGCCGCCTTCTGCTCGGCCGCCACCGCCGCGCGGGTGCGCGCGCGCTCCTCGTCGCCCACCTCGCGAAGCGACTTCAGAAGGGCGGGCCAATCGTCGAGGTTGGAAGCGAAGATCCGCTCCACCACTTTCTGCGTCCATTCGGGGATGCGCGCGTTCAGTTCCGCCGGCGCAATATTGAGCTCATCGGCGAGGGCCGCCCAGTACAGCGTGTTGGATTCCCAACTCTCCGCCAGGATTCGGCTGGAGTAGCCCATCAGCGTGGGGAAAGTGCGGAGATGCAGCAACTCCGGGACGTAGGAGTGAACCAGGGTGGGCTTGGGAGTGCCGAAAGCGCGGGAAATGGCGGCATAGTTCGCATCCCGGGGCGCGGTTTCGGCCAGTTGGCGGAGTTCCGCCAGGACGCACGAATCGGCGGGGCTCCGTTTGGGCGCCAGGTCGCGGGCGATGGAGAAAAGCTCCGAGGGGGTGACCGCGTCGGCCGCCTGTTTGGCTTCGCCCTGACCCAGCAGCCGGCCCACTTCCCGGGTGCGCGCCGGAGAAGCGAGGCGCGCCAGGGCCTCCAGGGTCTGCCGGCGCAGAACCGGATCGAACACCGATTCCGCCAGCAACTCGCGGCCGTACCGGATGTGCAGTCCCACCCAGTGCACCTGCGCGGGCGTCACATTCCACCACCGCGGGACGGTGGCGCTGACCAGGATCTGCGGGACCAGGTCCCCCCAGATCAGCGCCTGGGTCTGGGCCGGAATGAGAAAATTCTGCTCGGCGGAGGCCAGCGCATAGGGCAGCCCCGCCAGCGATCCCACCAGCCTGCCGCCCGCGTTCGAAGGCCAGCCCGTTCCGAAAATTTCGGTGGAGCGCCACGTCTGGCTGGGACTCTGGATGCCCACAAAATCGTGACTGCGGACAAACAGCGCGTTGGTGTACAGGATCTGCGCTCCGGGGGGAGCGTAGTAGGCGTAATTGAAGGCCAGGAGCGTATCGCGCAGCAGCGGAGAGAGGATGCCGCGGATGTCTTTGAGCTTCTCGGGCGAGCCGGCCGCCTTCTCGATGGCGGCGCGAAGATTGAGGCTCCGCTCGGCGTCGATGTGCTTGTCGGTCCAGTACCCGAATCCGGAGGCGTTCCTCTCGGCCCCCGAGAGAGTGGGGCGCGGCAGCTGAATTTCGCTGATGCGGCTCGCCAGCTTATTCAGCGCGGCAGGGTTGATTTTCTCACCCTGCGCGAGTTTGTCGAGGTGATCGGCGAACTGGAAGATGTCGTCCAGGGAAACGATGAGCTGCGCTTCGAGGATGCGTTCCATTTCGCGCGTCGCCTGCTGCCGGGCATCGGCTTCCGCGGTCTGCGAGCCCCCGCCCAGGAGATCGACGATGCGCTCCTGCGGTTCTCCCTTACCCGGCGGCGCGGCGGCGAGCAAGGCGCCCACCCCCTGGCGGCCCGCGTCGAACAGGTCGCGGCTGTTGCGGACGCCGGCGAACCCCTCGGCCAGTGCGGCGAAAACGGCATCCGCTTTATCGGCGGGGAGATTTCCCTGGCGCACCAGCATCTGCCACAGTCCTACGAGCGACTTGTAGGCCCCCGCGGCGTCGCTGTGCAGCAGCGGGTCGTGAATTTTGGCGATGGCCTGGGCGGTGTCCAAAAACGCGAGAATCGACTTGTCGCTGAGGTTGCGCGACTCGCTGAAGAGCGGATACTGGCTGCCGTACTCTTTGTAATCCCGCGCCAGGCGGTCCACGGTGGCGGGCTGGAGCGGCTCGGGGCGGTTGCGGTCGATGTCGCTGAGGGCCATGAAGATCTTCAGCGGCTGGTTGTCCACCGCCTTGCGGCACAGGGCGAAAAGCGCCTCCACGAGGTCGTCCGGATCCTTCCATGCGCCTGCTGCGCGGGTGAGCCGTCCATCGTATTTTCCCTGGGGATGGGTCACAAAGAGGTTCTTCCAGACCTCCAGGTTCCCGGGGATGTGCGGCTTTCCATCGGGGTCCAGACGCAGCCGCGTGGTGAGGAGCATCATATCCGCATTGGAGCGGAAGACCGGGCGCGCCGGTCCGGGACTGGTAACGCGGCCGCGGATGGCGGCGTAGAAGCGCTTCATGCGGGCCGGTTCGGTGAGGTAATCGAGCACGGGACCCTGGATGCGGGCCAAGGCGTCGTACAGGCTGGCCATCCAGCCGTCGTCCTTGGCCAGGAGTTTGTCGAAGAACGCGCCGCCCTGGTCCGGCGAAACTCCCACCAGGTCTCCCCAGGCTCCCGCCGCACGCGGGCTGCCGGGAGTGACCGCCCGGCCGCCGCGGATCTCGAACATGCCGCCGAAGAAATCCAGCACGTGGGCGTAGATCTTCAGCCGCGGGAAAGGAACCGCTTTGCGCAGCGCCTCGGCGGTTTCCGGATCCAGCTTGGAAAGCCCGAGGTACAGCCGGCACAGGGACGGATCGGAGATCAGCGTCTCGAGGAAATCGGGAGACTCCTTCACGCCCGCCATCCAGTAGTCGGGACCGAAGAGCACCGGGATGGCGGTGGGCTGATAATCATAGGTGAAGGGCCTGTTGGTGCGCAACGCCTCCTCCAAGGGGTTGAGCGGGAAACCGGAATCGGTGGTGAGAAAAGCCCGCGCCGCGTTCACGGTTTCCAGGACCACTTCGGACCCGCACCCCCCGCGCATCCGGTAGCCGAGGATCCGCAGCAGTTCCGCGACGTTGGGCGAGTCGCATTTATCGATGCGGATGGTCTTCTGATCGCCGGCGAGGGCCTGGAGTTCCCTGGCCTGCGACAGGTAGCGATGCACGAGTTTGAGATACTCCGTGGGCTCCAGCGCCTCGTTGCTGTGCGACGCCTCGTACCCGTTGGTGACAACGTTGCGCGCCAAGGCGGGCAGGATATCGGCGGAACTGCTGTCGGGAGGAATGGCGGCCATGCGGGCGAACGAGCGCAAGGGCCCGGGAATGTGCGCGACGGGGGGCTGATCCGCGGGCGAGGCCGCGTCCCCCAGGGTGAGGCGCTTGCCGCCCGCGGCAGCGTACGCCTCGAGATCGCGCTCGGCGGCGGACCGGTCGCCGGCCAGCAGGTCCAGATAAGCCAGCCTCCGCGCCACCACGCCGGCGCGCGCGCCGTCGCCGGAACCGCGCAAGGCAGCCAGGAGCTTGCCATAGGCTTCGCGGGACGCCGGATCGCCGTAGCGTTCCAGGAATTCCGCATAGTTGGCCAGGGCGGCGAGGTCGTTCGGCCGGTTCTGAGCCGCCCGCGCCAGCGCCGCCCGGGAGCCCGGGGCGTCGCCGGCGGCTTCGAGATTCCTGATCTCCGCGGAGCTTTGCGTCCTGGCCGCGGGAATCGCCAGGCTCAACAACAGTAAAAGCCCAACCTTCTTCATCATGCGGCCCTCCGCGCCCGGTGAATCAATCTATCAGAATCACCCTAATGCGTGGTGATTCTAATCAAACACGACACAGGATGCAACCAGAAGGATGTAAAAAGGTATACCGAGATTCAAAAAGGTGAAGGCAGCGTTTTCCCCGCC
Organism: Terriglobia bacterium; assembly: GCA_020073115.1. Lineage (GTDB taxonomy): Bacteria > Acidobacteriota > Terriglobia > Bryobacterales > Bryobacteraceae > BOG-224. Next base: position 13,169 of record JAIQFU010000036.1, on the reverse strand, counting down.
GGGGGCGCCCTTTGGGCCGAAAAGGCCGGTCTGGCGCCCCACGCGCCAACCCGGCTTCCGCACTTACGGAGGCTGCTAACCCAGCAGTTGCTGCGCTTTCCGCAGGCGGCTGGCCACGCGGACACCGTGGGGGCAAGCCACGGCGCACGACGCGCAATCGGCGCAACGCACCTGCCGGACCCGCTCGGGCAGTTCGCGGAACCGTTCGCGGGCCAGAGGCAGACTGCCGTAACCGTCCGCGTAGCTCAGGATGCGAAGCATGTCGCCCACGGGCAATCCCTGGGGGCAACGGCCCGTACATTCCCCACACATCCGGCAGTAGAGGGGGCGGATGAAATCCAGCTGTGCGGCGAGCAGTCCGAGGTCGGCGTCGGTGAGCGGCGCCGGGGTGGCGGCGACGTTCTCCTCCAGTTGCTCCCGATCGGTGACCGCCACGATGGCCGTATCGACGCTTTTGTTCCGAAGCGCCCACTTGAGGGCAGCCGCCATGGCTCCCGGCTGTTTGAGCCGCGCGGTGAGCGCCTGGGGGTTATCCGTATAGAGCCGGTCTCCGCGCTGAATGCGGGCGAACCCGCCGGCCATGGTCTTCATGGCGACGATCCCGAGGCCCGCCGCGCGCGCCGCCGCGATGTGCTTTTCCATCTCCATTTCGGGCGGCATGCTGAAGTTGTAGGAGGTCAGGATGACGTCCGTCTGGCCCAGTTTGACGAGGTACGGGATCATGTCCTTCATGGTGAAGTGCATGCTCACGCCGGCGAAGCGAATCTTCCCCTGCTGCCTGGCCAGGCGCTGCGCTTCGAAGAGACCGTCGTTCACTTCGGCGGGCGTGTTGCGGCCGTGCAGGTGCCAGATGTCGATGTAGTCCGTGGCGAGGTCCCTGAGGCTCGTTTCGAGGTCCCGCAGAGCTTCGTCCTTCGTCCTGGCCGTAGTCTTGGTCTGGAAGAGGACGTTTTTGCGTTTGTCCTTGAACAGCGAACCGAGGACGCGCTCGCTGTTGCCGCTGTTGTAGCTGCGGGCGGTATCGAAGAGGTTCACCCCGAGGTCGTAAGCGAGCAGGAGGACGCTGGGGTCGGAGGCCACGTTTCCGCCGATGCCGAGGCGGGATACCTTCAGGCCGGTCTTGCCGAGGACGCCGAAGGTCATGCTTTGCGCCGGCGCGGCCGAAGCCGCCACGGGAAGCGCGAGCCCCGATGCCAGGAAGGCCCGCCGAGAGGAACGATTGGGCATAATCGAACCTCATTATGGCACGTGGCAGCGGGCAGGTCGCCCAGCCGTACTATAATTTCCGCGCCGCTACTCCCGCCAGTACATCTCTTCCTTGATGGACTCGCGCGCGAACCCGGCCCGGGTCAGGATGCCCTCGAGATTGCGGATCATCTGGGGGTTCCCGCAGGCATAGGCCGTGGTGTTGCCGGGACGAAACCCCGCCGCGTCGATATACTTGCGCGCCACGTCCTCGACGCGGCCGCGCTCGCCCTTCCACCCCGGTTCCAGCCAGGGGCGGCTGATGGAAGGGACGTACTCCAGCCAACTCCGCCGGCGCGACGTTTCGAGCAACTCCCCGGCGTAGCCGAACTCGTTGGAGACGCTGGCGCCGTGAAGCACGAGGACGCGGTAGGGCGCATCGGCGGCGGCGCTGCGAATCATACTCACGAACGGGGCCGCGCCGGTAACGGTGGCGACCATGAAGTGGTTTCGGTGGCCGCTGGCCTCGTCAAACAGAAACCGGCCTTTAGCGGCGGGCCTGAGGTAGACCTCATCTCCCACGCCCGCATGGTGCAGGTGGGGCGTCAACTTGCCCCCGGACACCAGTTCCAGGAAGAACTCGAGCTCGTCCTCCCGGGGAGCGGAAGCCACCGTATAGGGGCGCTCGACCAGCTTCCCCTCGGTTTGCAGGCCGACGGTGACATACTGGCCCGCCCGGAAGGCGATGGGATCGCGCGGCCGCACGCGCACGATCCAGAGACCCTCGCCGACGTCGCGCCGGGCGGTAACGATGCCTTTGCGGTATTTACTCTCGTCGATTCCGGCGGGGGCCACGCGGCGCTACTTCTTCTTTCCCGCCGGGCCTTTGCCGAACTGGCGCAAGTAAGCGACCAGTTCCTGAATGCGGTCGTGCCCCAGGTTGTTTTCGTACGCCGGCATCTTGCCTTTCCCCTTGGCGATGTCGTCGAACAACTGGGAATCGGTCAGGTTCTGTGCGGCGGCGGAAGTCAGGTCCGGGACTTTCAGGTTTTTCCCGACGGCGGTCTGGCCCTTGGCGTCCGGTCCATGGCAGCCGGCGCACTGGCGTTTGTAGATCGCGGCCGCGTCCTCTTTGGGGGCTTGGGCCCAAAGGCACACTCCGCCGCCGAGAGCAGCGGCCAGCAGGAGATTGGTGAGTCGTACCATGCGTATGGAACAAGCAAGCGTCCGGCCACCGTTCGCGGCATCTCAGCCGGCGGCGGCGCCGGTATCGTCGTGTACCGGTACAGGCCGCAAAGCGGGGACTCCGATCGGACCGCAGCTTGCGGGGCCGTAGCTCAGTTCGTTAAAGCGGGGATGTGTGAATCTTCCGGTCCGCTCTAGTTCGCCGACGGCCTTTCAACGTGGTCCACGACAAGAACTTCCATGCGTACTCTTTCGGGCTTCAACTCCAGGCCGAGGTTAGCCCTGAGAAGATCAGATACGCCAGAGGCCGAGCCAGGGGGGTCCTGCGCGAGTTCTTTAAAGATCGATGGGAACTCATAGTAACCGGTGAGATCGGTGCGATCTACAATCGGTCGGTCCACGTGCCGGGAGAGAGACTCGGTGAGCGTGAAGAGTGTGGGGGAGATCGGCGTCGGCTCGCCGGTAATGGCCTTGAACTTGGCCCCACCCTTCGCGATCATGAGCGCGTAAACGGGAAGATCCCTCGTCTCCCGATGTGCCCGGAGTTGGAAACGTTCGGCCAGGAGCGACTGGAGCATGATCTGTAACTGCGATCGCGTGGGCTTCTCCACAGGCGCGACGGCGTCAACATCGTAATACTCCACATCCCTCGCCCCGTCTGGGCCGGCCCAACCCGGCAGGCCGAACACTTGATACGCACTTAGACCGTACGCTCTCAGGATAAGAACTTTGGCCGTCGTCCAATGATCGGAAAACCGGCGCGCCGGCTCGCTCGGGACGCTGGGGGGGCGACTGCGTCGAACCGTGTCGACGACTCCGATGCGCGTGCTCCTGGGGTGCAGCTTGATCGAGGCCACATCAAAAGCCAAGGGTTGGTCGGGCGCCGCCTGGCGCCCACGCAGCGTCAAAACAGAAGCGCCCGACAGGACGAAGCCCGCCGCCACAATCGGGTGGGCAGTGAGCCGAAATCTCCTCGGTATCGTCATTCTTCCCAAACACCTCGGTACAAACGCTCTTCAGGCCAGGCACGTCGAATGCCGCGGGTCGAATAATCAGATCATATACTCTGTTTAGCGACGGTGTGATAATACGGCCCAGTGGTGGCGGCATCTTCTCAGAGGGTCAAAACGCTACCACGTGACCGCTCTGATCGTGTTGGCTGAAGAACGGGTTTGGGGCCAACCACCTCTGACCGGCCCGACGCAAACCATTGAATCGTGTTCGTTCTTGCCTCCCTGCAATACGTCGCTGTTCGTATGTACACTGTAGGTGCGAATGGAGTTTGATTGGGATCAAGCGAACGTGGCGCACATCGCGCGGCACGGAATCACTCCCGAGGGGTGCGAGGAAGCCTATCGGAATGGGCCGGTGGTGATCGAGGTTCAGGAGCGCAGACGCGAGAGCCGCACGCTGTGCCTGGGAGAGACCAACGAGGCGCGATTGCTGACGTTCGTCGTCACGCCGCGGGAGGGGTTCATCACCGCGCACCCGATGCACGCGAAACAGCGGGAAATATACAGAGGGGAGGAATGATGCCAACGAAGAATACGATTCCCGGCTTCAAGTCGGAGAAGGAAGAAGCGGAGTGGTGGGACGCGCACCCGGAGGTCGTTACGGCGCTGTTCCTGAAGGCCAAGAAGGAAGGGAAGATCAAGCGATTGCCCGTGGTCCGTGGGGCGACCAGGTCCACCACGATTCGGTTGCCCATCGCAGACATCGAAACCGCGCAGCAGATTGCGGAGAAGCGCGGGTTGCCCTACCAGACCTATCTCAAGGGACTGCTCCACCAGGCGTTGGAGCGGGAACGGAAGGCGGGGTAGGGGGGTTGAGATTGAGTCGAAGTAGTACTCATTATTTAGCATGACGTTCCGGCAAGCGATCGTTCGCATCGTCGGCAACCTGACAGGCGGATGCGCTGTGGTCTGTGCTCCGGCACAGTCTCCTCCTGAAATCCATGGTGTCCTGGTCGAGTTCGGGACGCTCCAACCAATCGGCGATGCCGAGGTCTCCGGTGATCCCGTCTCGCCAGTTCACAGCCACTTCTTCTCAGCCCACAGGTCAATTGCTGCTTCGGTCAACTCCTTCAGCTCCTTGAGCAGATCCGGGGCCGGCTCCTTCTTGAAGTTGAAACACGTCTTGCCCTGCATTCGCTTCTTTAGCGCAGGCGAGATACGCTCCGTGAGGACTGCGCACATGTACAGCGGCATTAGATGCAAGCTCACGTACGCCTTTCCGAGACGCACCGAGCCGAAATACAGGGGCTGCCCTTTGTGCCGCGGGAACGGCGACGGCATGTTTGTGTGCACCGTGTACTCACTCGGAGAATCCACCTTTACGGATAGGCGTTTTGCATATTGTGCGAGTACAGGTTTCAGTACAGAGAATACGGCGTCCGGATCGGCGGGCATTAGCCATATTCTACGCCGGCGCCTGAAGCGGACGGAATCATGCCCTGCGAAAGCCATCGACGATACACTGGCCGCGTTGACGCCCGTCGAATCGGAAGATCAACGCCAAGACGCAACAGAAGACCGTTGAGATCTTCCGGCTAGTACAGCGAAATCGGCGTCAAATTGACCCGCATTGAGCCTTTGGGAGCCAATTCCACTTCCTGTCCTATGAGGCGGGCGCCCCAGAGCCGATCGATATTCGCCGCACTGCGATCGATCGGGACGGGAGCAGCTAAGACGCGGTACTTGCCGGGCGCCAGAGTACCTGACATCGCCGAGCCGGCGGCATCGCTTGAGGTACAGGTGAATCCGTTTGCCAACTCGGCAGGCGTCCCCGCCGGCGCGGGTAGAAAGCAAACGCTGGCAGATTGCACCGGGTTGCCGTCCTTGTCGGCCACCATGGCGGAAATCGTCCCTCCATCGGCAGCAACCGTCACCTTCATACCAGCGCCACCGAAAGCGCCCCCTGGCGTGAAAAAACCAATGGTGTTGCGCCATATGCTCACCCCGCCATACGTCACATCTTTGATGTAGAAACCGGAGGGCGGCAGTGTAGCCATTCGCAGGGAGTATTCTTCCACAGGCAGTCTGTCGAGCGTAAACCTGCCTGGCAGCAGCCTTTCGACCTGTACGACGTTCCTGTTTAGCATCACAGGCGACGCGACGATTCGGATCCTCACATCCGGCGGGTTAGCCGGCGGTTCGCCGTCCCACACCACCTCTCCAGAAATTTGCATGCCAGGGATCGCATTTACGCGAATATCGGCGAGGTCATGATCTGTGATTGTAAGGGGCACGGCGGCATACAGGCCGGGGGCTCCCGGACGGTTCCACGCACCCGGCGGTGCGACTCTAAGGAAGTACTCGCCGGGATGCAGGTCGCAGATCCGCAACTTCCCGTCGTTAGCCGTCGTCCCGCGCGGCGGCAATATCGTGAATCCTCCGGCGCCGGTTAATCCCGTATTCGTTGTCTGAGCTTCGCTGAGTTCGAACTCCAGGGCCGCCGGCGAGCCCTCGGCCAACGCAATCCCTTCCGCGCAGTAGGATTTCGATTCGGCCATCCTGATGTTCACGTTTTCCAGGTCCTCGCCGGAGCGTAGCGAAACCGTTTGCGCGGATTCGGCAGTCGTGGCATTCGGGTAATACGTAGGCGTTAAGATCAGCTTTCGTTCTTCAGGATCTTTCGGCGCCGTAGACGTCGGCGCCAAAGAGCGCACCATCGGTCTGGCCAGAATTGCGTAACTTCGCCCCGGCCTGACATTGAGGGCGAGCGTGTAGCGCCCTTTAGCGTCGGTTGTTGTGCCGGAACTCTGGCCATAGGCGGTTCTGCTGTTACGGTACGCTTTCTCGATCAGAAGCACGGATATCCCAGCAAGCGGCTCTTTCTCCGGCCCCGTTATATTGCCGGAGATAGAGCCGGGGACCTCCACTGCGAAATCGGCGGACGCGAGGTCCTGCCCACCGGTGAGCGTGAAATGCTTGCTCACTGGCGCGATCACTCCCATGGGTCTCTGAGGGATAGACTCGGGGTGTACCGTGATCACGTATTCACCCGGTTTCAAGTCGGGGAATTTGTAGCGACCTTGGGCGTCGGTCTTGACGATTAAATCACTTCCGGCGGGGGAGTTGCTCGGTACAATGACTCCGGTTCGCGGCGCCGGAGCGCCGGCTGACACGGTTATTCCCAGGATCGGCGTCCCAGTAAACGCATCCGTGACCATGCCCGAAATCGAACCGGCGGCCGGTCGCTCAGCCAGGCTTTGGGCGAACGCCGTGCCTTGCAAAAGACAAACGACGAGTGCAGTCCGGAGCCCCATACGCGCGTATTGACGTGACCACACGTGGCGAAGTTACCATCAAGGATACTCAAATCCTGAACTCCGGACAGGGTACTCGCTACTATGCCTTGTCTCTACTCCCCTTGAAGTCGAACGACTTCGTCGCGTCGTCCGGCGCGGCAGGTGGTCGCTGGTCGCATGGACCCGATGGCCGCGCTGCGCTGCGAATGCGAGACGCCCACCCCATCGCCGCGACGGGTGCGTGGAGAAAAGCCAATCTATGTCGGCGTGAGCAATCGCCGCGGCCCGGTAATAAACTGGAAGCACCGTTACATGAAGATCCTGGCCCTCACCGCCGGCGCCGCGCGAATGTACTGCGGCAGTTGCCTGCGCGACAACACGCTGGCGGCGGAGCTCGGCAAACAGGGCCACGACGTCACCCTGCTGCCGCTCTACACCCCCACCCGCACCGACGAGCCGAACGCCAGTTATCCCAAGGTCTTTCTGAACGGCATCAGCGTATGCCTCGATCAACAGGCCGCGTTCTTTCGCAAGACACGGCTGCTCGACCGGCTCTGGGACGCGCCATGGATGCTGAACCTGGCCTCCCGGACCTCCCTCCAAGTGGATCCGCACCTCTTAGGCGCAATGGCCGTTTCCATGCTGCGGGGAGAAGAAGGATTCCAACTCAAGGAAATCCGAAAGCTGACAACATGGCTCCGCAGCCAGCCGGCGCCCGACCTGGTCGTATTGCCGAACTCGCTGCTGATCGGGTTGGCGCGGCCCATTCGTGAAGCGGTGAACCGGCCCATATGCTGCATGTTGCAGGGCGAAGAGCTGTTTCTGGACCAGTTGCGGGAGCCGTACCGGACCCAGTCCCTGGAATTGATCCGCGCCCAAGTCGCCGGCGTGGACGGTTTCGCGGCTGTCAGCCAATACAGCGCGGACTATTGGCGCCGCCGCCTGGATATTCCGGAGCGCAGAATGTACGTGATCCCTCTGGGTATCAATCTGGAGGGTTACGATCGCGGGGAACGGCTTCCCCACCCGGCGTTCACTATAGGTTTCTTTGCGCGAGTGGCGCCCGAAAAAGGGCTCCACCTGTTGGTTGAGAGTTATATCAGGCTGCGCCGCGAGACGGATTTCGGCGGCTCGGCGCTGCGCGCGGCCGGCTACCTCGCGCCGGAGCATCGAAGCTATCTGCGCGGCCTCGAACGCCGGATGAAAGAAGCCGGGCTGGCGCACGAGTTCCGGTATTTGGGCGAACTGGACCGCGGGCAAAAAATCGAGTACCTGCAAAGCCTCGATCTGTTGAGCGTCCCCAGCACGTACGACGAGCCGAAGGGGATCTTCCTTCTGGAGGCGATGGCCGCGGGGGCCGTAGCGGTGCAGCCGCGGCGCGGGGCATTTCCGGAAATCCTGGAAAAAACCGGGGGCGGAATTCTGGTGGAGCCGGATGACGCGGCGCGCCTGGCGGACGCCGTCTACCGGCTGTGGAAGGATCCCGAGCGCGTTGCCGAACTGCGGCGCCGGGGGCTGCAGGGCGTCCGCCTCCATTGCGGCGCCTCCCACATGGCCGCGCGTGCGGTGGAAGCATTTTCCGCGATGGCCACGGCAGCCGCCCATGCTTGAAATCTCGGGTCTCGTCAAACAATACCCGACGCCTCGCGGCCCCCTGACCGTGCTCTCGGGCGTATCGCTCGCTTTGCAGCGCGGCGAGGCGGCGGCCATCATGGGGCCGTCCGGCGCCGGCAAGAGCACGCTGCTCTACATCGCCGGCGCGCTGGAGCCTCCCACCGCGGGCACGGTGACGCTGGACGGCGCCGATCCCTATCGCCTTCCCGAGAAACAGCAGGCCGCGTTCCGCAACCGGATGGTCGGGTTCATCTTTCAGGATCATTGCCTGCTGCCGCAGTGTTCGGTGCTGGAGAACGTGCTGGTCCCCGCGCTCGTCTCTGAAGATCGCCTGGACCATCCCAAGCGGGCGCGGGAATTGCTCGAACAGGTGGGGCTCGCCGACCGCCTGGATCACCGGCCGGCGGAGCTGTCCGGGGGAGAAAAGCAACGCGTGGCCCTGGCGCGCGCGCTGATCCGCCGCCCGCGCCTGCTGCTCTGCGACGAGCCCACGGGCAACCTGGACGAAGCGTCGGCCGAGATGGTGGCCGGCCTTCTCCTGGAGCTGCACCGCCTTCAGGAGACGATCCTCATCGTAGTGACCCATAGCTCCGCGCTGGCAGCCCGCTTTCCGCTGCGGTACGAATTGCGTCATGCGAACCTCCACCCTGCTGGCGCGTAATCTCGCGTGGTACTGGCGCACCAACCTGGCGGCGCTGCTGGGTGTGGCGGTGGCCACGGGAGTGCTCGGCGGCGCCCTCCTGGTAGGCGAATCCGTGCGCGCCAGCCTGCGCGCCCTGGCGCTGGAGCGCCTGGGGAACGCCGATTTCGCCGTCACGCGCAGCGGCTTCTTCCGCGGGGAACTGGCTGAGGCCTTGGCGCCTTCCTCGCCCGTCATCGCCCTGGAAGGCGTAGTGATCCACGAAGCCAGCTCAAAGCGGGCCACGGGAGTCCAGATCTATGGCGTTGACGAACGCTTCTGGAAATTCCAGGGCGCCCCCGGAAAGCCGCCCCGGGGACGCGAGATTCAGTTCACCCCGGCGCTGGCGCAAGAACTGGGAGCCACGGCGAACGACGACATCCTGCTGCGCCTCCCCAAGCCCTCGGCCATCCCACTGGAAACCCTCCACGGCCGCAAGGACGACACCGGCAGGACCATCCGGCTTTCGATGAGCGGGGTGGCCGCTCGCGAGTTCTCGCTGCGCCCGCAGCAGGGCGAACTGCGCGCCGCGTATGTCCCGTTGGCGCGCTTGCAGATGGACCTCAGCCAGCGGCATCAGGTCAACACCATTCTCGTGGCGGGCGGCTCCGGCCTCGAAAGCAAGCTGAAGCAGCGGTACGCCCTGGCCGACCTCGGTCTTCGCCTGCGCGTCCTGGAAAAGCCGGGCTGCCTCTCGCTCGAAAGCGACAGCGCGCTAATCAGCGACGCGCTTGCCACGGCGGCATCATCCGCCGCCGGGTGGCTGGGCCTCCGCACACAACCCGTCCTGACCTACCTCGCCAACAGCATCCGCGCCGGCGGGCGCGCCACCCCTTACTCGGTGGTGACGGCGCTCGATTCCGCCCTCGCCCCCGCCGCTGAGGACGGCATCGTCCTAAATGATTGGGCGGCCCGTGACCTAGGAGCAAAACCACGCGACCCGGTGGAACTCGACTATTACGTCTGGAGGTCCGACGGCCGCTTGCACGCCGAGACCGCCCGATTCCGGCTGGAGCGCGTCGTGCCGTTAACGGGTGAAGCGTCGGACCCGGACCTGGCGCCCGCCTACCCGGGCATCACGGAATCCCGCAGTCTCCGCGATTGGGACCCGCCGTTTCCTCTGGACCTCTCCCGCATCCGGCCCGTGGATGAGCAGTACTGGGATCGCCATCGCGCAACCCCCAAGGCCTTCATCCGCCTGGAACGCGGACGCCGGTTGTGGGGAACACGCTTCGGAAGCCTGACCTCGATTCGCGTGTTCCCCCCCTCCCCAGCCTTTGGTGAAGCCCTTCGCGCGACTCTCGAGCCCGCCCAAATGGGCCTGGCCGTCACGCCCGTCAAAGCGCAGGCGCTGGAGGCCGCCCGGGGCGCCACCGACTTCGGCGAATACTTCACGTACTTCAGCTTCTTCCTGATGTTCTCCGCCCTGCTCCTCACGGGATTGTTCTTCAGGCTGGGGATCGAGCAGCGGATGAAGGAAATCGGGGTGCTTCGCTCGCTTGGGTTTTCGGCGTCGAAGATCCGGACCGTCTTCCTGCTGGAAGGCGCCGCACTCTCGGCCGCCGGCGCGGCAGCCGGCGCCGCCGCCGAGCTGGGGTACGGCGCTCTCATCCTGCTGGGGCTCCGAACGTGGTGGTTCGACGCGGTAGGGACAAAGCTGCTCTCGCTGCACGCTTCCTTCCCCGCCCTGGCCGGCGCGGTTGCGGCGGGCGTAATCACGGGCCTGGGCTCGGTAGCGTGGACTCTCCGCGGCCTTCAGCCCGAGACGCCCCGGCATTTGGTGAAGGGCGGCCGCAGGTCCGGGACCGGCCCCTGGCGCAGGCGCGCCGGAGCGCTCTGCGCCCTCCTGTCGGCCGGGTTCGTCGCGGCAGCCTTTGCCGGCAGGCTCGATCCGGCGGCGGCCTTCTTCGGTGCGGGCGCCCTGCTCCTCATCGCGGCCCTGCTGTTTCTCTCCGCCTGGCTGTACGCCCCGGGAGCGGCGCTCATCCGCGGACCCTTTACCCTCGGGTTGCGCAGCTTGGCCTACCGGCCCGGACGCAGCATCCTGTGCATCGCCCTGATGGCCTCGGCGACTTTCCTCATCGTCTCGCTCGATGCTTTCCGCCGCGACGATTCCTCCGCACGAACGGGAGAGTATCCGCTGCTCGCGGACTCCGCGCTGCCGCTGATCCACGATCCCAACACCCCGGCGGGCCGCGCCGCCCTGAATCTGCCGCCCCTCGATGGCGTCCGTTTCGTTCCTTTTCGAGTCCGGCCGGGTGACGACGCCAGTTGCCTGAACCTCTACCTGCCGCGCAATCCACGCATCCTGGCGCCCCCCGCGGGTTTTGCGTGGCCTCTGCTGGAATCCAAAGTTCCCGGCGGCGCCATTCCCGCCATCGCCGACGCCAATTCCCTCACCTATTCGCTGCACCGTAAAGTGGGCGAGGAATTCGAAGCCGGCGGCGTCCGCTACCGCATCGTCTCGGCGCTCCAGAACAGCCTCTTCCAGGGCGAACTGCTCATCTCCGGGCAGAACTTCCTGCGCCTCTTCCCCGATTCCGAGGGCTACCGCTTCTTCCTCTTGAGCGTTCCCGCCGGGAAGGAAGAGGAGGTCACCCGGATTCTTGAGGAGTCTCTCTCCGACTATGGATTCGACGTCCAGCCCGCGCAGGCGCGCCTCGCGGCTTTCCACCGGGTGGAGAACACCTACCTTTCCACTTTCCGCGCGCTCGGCGGCCTGGGGCTCGTGCTGGGCGCCGTCGGCCTGGCGGCGGTGCTGATGCGCAACGTCCTGGAGCGAAGGAAAGAGCTGGCCCTCCTGCGCGCCGTCGGTTACCGCCCGCAAGACCTCGCGGCCATCGTGATCGCGGAAAACGCGGCCCTGCTGCTGATCGGTCTGGCCGCGGGCGCGGGATGCGCGGCGGTGGCGGTCGCGCCGGCCGTGCACCTCCGCGGCGGTCATCTGCCCGTCGCATCGCTCGCAGCCCTGCTGGCCCTCGTCCTGGCCACCGGCATCGCGTCCTCTCTGGTCGCCACCGCCGCCACCCTCCGCTCGCCCCTCTTAGACGCCCTCCGCTCCGAGTAACACGCGCGGCGTGGGCACTCCTGCCTGCCGTACCGGCAATCATGCCGACGCCCGGCTCCTGAACCCACCCGCCTCTCCCCGCAATCTCCCGGCGCGAATCCCCCTTCGTCGCCAACAGCCGTGCTGTAATTCTTCGCCCGGAGCACCTGCTTGAGGGCGTGGAACGTCTCCTTCCCCTTACGGATCGCCTCCGCGAACGAGGGAGCGTGGTGCGGCGCAATCATGAACTCCTGGAAATCGACGGTGTCGCCGGCGTGCTTGCCGCCATTGAGCACGTTCATACAGGGCACACAGGCAGCGCACAGGCGTTCGCCCCGCCGAGGTAACGATAAAGAGGTAGGGCGTGGGCGCTCGCCGCGGCCCGTCGATTCCGCGGAGGGCACGACAGCCCTTTGGTTTTGATACCACCTGTGCCTCGGACGCGCCAGGCGGGGCAACGTGCTATTCCTTGTTCTTCAGTGCCGGTCTCTGGCAGATGCCTCAGTGCGGCGGCAGACGGCCAACGCTTTCGCGCCTGGCGCGGCGATGCGGAACATGATCTTTCGATGGAGTGCGCGCATTCTCGGAAACGCGGCGTGGGCGGGCGTACTGGGCGGGCTCTCGCTGGTCTGGCTGCGGGCGTGATCCGGCGCGGGCTCTCCGGCTGCGTTGATCTCGCGTGCGGCGGCGTATGAGTTTTTCGTCTGGGCGCTCGCGGCCGGCATGACCCTGTGGGCCTACATGGCCGTTTCGCTCTCGGAATCCTGGGATCTGGTGTTCGCGGCGCTCGACGCCTCGGCGCCGACGATGTGGTTGGTTCCCGCGATCCTGCTGATATCACTGCGGACGCCCGCCGGCTCCGCATTCGCCCTCCTGCTGATCGCCAACGCCGCGCGAATGCTGGCCGCGCGCCGGGCGCCCCGCCTGGAGGCGCCGCCCCGGGGCGGGCCGGCGGGGATAAACCGCGCCGCGCAGCCGATGTTTCAATGCGCCGGCGGGCAGCCCATTCGGAACGGAACGTTTCTTGCCACCGCCGGGGCGTTCGGGTTCCAGGCCGGCATATGCGCCGTCTGTGCGGAACGCCCGCTGGCGGCCGGCGGGCTGTTTGCGACCGGCGCGATTCTCTGGACCTTGGCGGCGGACAACCGGACCGAGCCCGAACTGCGGGCCCGCCCTATCCTGCGTCATCTGCTGCTCGGCGTTGCGGCGAC
>JAIQFU010000525.1 GCA_020073115.1 Terriglobia bacterium | reverse complement strand
AGAGCCATCACGTTCGCCTGCAGCGGGAAATACGAGATCCTGCGGTCGGGCGTGCTGCCTTCGGACTTGCAAACCGTGTTGCTACGCCCCCATGCTCTGCCAGCAGTGCGACAACGCTCCCTGCGAGCCGGTATGCCCCGTCTTCCCCGCCTAGCATACCGAGGAAGGCCTGAGCGGCCAGGTGTACAACCGCTGCGTCGGCACGCGCTACTGCTCCAACAACTGCCCCTACAAAACGCGGCGCTTCAACTGGTACCAGGCGGATTGGCCCGCTCCTCTCGATTGGCAGCTCAATCCGGATGTCACCGCGCGCAGCAGGGGCGTGATGGAGAAGTGCACCTTCTGCGTCCAGCGCATCGTAGCCGCCAAAGATCGCGCGCGCCGCGAAGGCCGCACGCTGGCCGATGGCGACGTGGTTCCGGCCTGCGCCCAATCCTGCCCCGCGGGCTCCATCGCCTTCGGGAACCTGAACGATCCCGCCAGCCGCATCAGCCTTCTCCAGAAGCACGATCGCCGTTACCGCATTCTGGAGGAGCTGAACACGCGGCCGGCGGTCACTTACCTCGAACGGGAGCGCAAAGTATGAGCGGGGAGACCGGCACCGAGCGCGCGCCGCTCGATTATACGCGCGTCGATGTGGACCTGGTGCGGACCATGCAGCCCGCGCGCCGTCTCTACTACGGCGCCCTGGTCTTCCTGGCGGCGGTGGCCGCCTGGGGCGCCTACGCCTGGAGCGTCCAGCTTCGGCGCGGCCTGGGCGTGGCCGGAATCAGTTGGCCCGTGGGGTGGGGCTTCTACATCACCCTCTTCGTGTTTTGGGTGGGGATTGCCCACTCCGGCACCCTCATTTCCGCCGTGCTCTTCCTCTTCCGCGTGCGCTGGCGCTCCTCCATCTACCGCAGCGCCGAAGCGGTCACGGTATTCGCCGTAATGACGGCCGGGCTTTTTCCGCTCATCCACCTGGGCCGCCCCTGGGTGGCCTACTGGCTGATGCCCTATCCCCAGATGGGCGGCCTGTTTCCCAACTTCCGCTCGCCCCTGGTGTGGGATGTGTTCGCCGTCTCCACTTACCTCACCGTGAGCGCCCTGTTCTTCTTCACCGGGATGGTCCCGGACCTGGCCATCGTCCGCGACCGCACCATCGGCTGGCGCAGCAAATTCTACGGTTTTCTGGCGCAGGGCTGGCAAGGCACGAACATGCAGTGGAAGCACTATACCGCCGCCTACGTCTTCCTTGCCGGACTGGCCACCCCGCTGGTGATTTCCGTCCACAGCATCGTCTCCTGGGATTTCGCCATGTCCATCCTGCCCGGCTGGCATACCGCAATTTTCCCGCCCTATTTCGTCGCGGGCGCGATTCACTCCGGGCTGGCCATGGTGATGCTGCTCGTCATCCCCATGCGCCGCATCTTCAACCTGAAACCCTACATCACCGCGGAGCACCTGGCCAGCATGGCGAAAATGCTGATCTTCACCGGGCTGGTGCTGGGCTTCGCCTACGGCATCGAGTTCTTCATCGCCTGGTACAGCAACAACCCCTTCGAGCGCGAGCTGTTCTTCTACCGCGCCTTCGGCGACTACGCCTGGGCGCTCTGGCTCCTGGTCACGTGCAACGTGCTCGCGCCGGCCCTGTTCTTCTTCCGCCGCGTCCGCTACAGCATCCGTTGGATGGTGGGAATCGCGCTCCTGGTGAACGTGGGGATGTTCTACGAGCGGTTCGTCATCATCGTGACTTCGCTCGGCCGCAGCTACGACCCTTTCACCTGGAAAGTTTACGCCCCGCGTTGGCCGGAGATTTCGATCCTGGCCGGCAGCTTCGCCTGGTTCTTCCTGCTCTTCATGGTCTTCGCCAAAATCTTCCCCGTGGTCTCCATGTGGGAGGTCAAGGAATTGCTGCCCGTCCCGCGCAAGGAGAGTTCCCATGCCTGACCCCGCCGGCCACAGCGTCATCGGCTTCTACGCCGATCTCACGACGCTGCTCGATGCGTTGGAACTCGCCAAAGCCCAGGGCTGCCGCGAAGTCCGCACCATCTCCCCCGTACCGCTGCCCGAAGCCGAACAGATTCTCGGTGGAAAGCCGAGCCCCGTCCGCCGCTTTGCCCTGGCCGGCGGCCTGACCGGTTTTCTCGTAGGGTGGGCCCTGACCATCGGCTCGGTGGAACATTACCCCCTGATCGTCGGCGGCAAGCCGCTGGTGTCGCTCACGCCCTTCGGCGTGGTGGCTTACATCTGCACCATCCTGTTCGGAGCGCTCTTCACCGTCGTGGGAATGCTGATCAACGCCCGCCTGCCGAAAATCCAGGTAGGCCGCGGATACGACCCGCGCCTCACCGGCAACCGCTTCGGCCTGCAAGTGATCTGCGGCCAGGCCGAAGTCGAAAAGATCCAGGAAAAGCTATTGGGCACAGGCGCCGAAGAGGTCCGCTATGTGGAAGTATAAGGGACGTGGCGTGGGCATTCCTGCCCGCCGTGCCGGCAATCTTGCCGACATCCGGCCCCCGCATACCGGCCCCGCGCCCACGAATTCCCACGCCCCGTGGGCCTGCGCCCCAGTGCTTCTCGCCCTCCTCCTTTCCGCCTGCACCCAATACCCCTCCGGCGGCAACGTCCGCCTCCATCTCGACATGGTGGACCAACCCACCCACCGTCCCCAGAACGACCCCCGTCCGCTCCCCCCGCAGTCCGTTCCACTATCCGGCTGGGAGCAGCCCATGACCCGCCAACAGGCGGAACTCGCGCCGAACCCCGTACCGCCCACCCCCGCCGCGCTCCAGCAGGCCGCCACCCTGTTCGGCATCTACTGCACCCCCTGCCACGGCGCTTCCGGCCGCGGCGATGGCGTGATCGCCGCTAAAATGGTGAAGCCGGCCGATCTCACCGCCGCCAAATATGCCGCCTCGAAGGACGGCTTCTTCTACGATGTCATGCGCGCCGGCAGCGGCCTCATGCCGCCGCAGTACGAGAACCTCTCCCCCGCCGAGCGCTGGACCATCGTGCATCACATCCGGAGGCTGCAATCGCGATGAACGAATCGTCTCCCAAACGCTGGCTGTGGATCTGCCGGATCCTCCTGGGCATCGGCGCCGTGGCCTTCCTCGCTGCCCTGATCGCGGGCCAGGCGCAGCGCGCGTGGCAGGCTTACCTGCTGAACTTCCTCTTCTGGACCGGCATCGCCACATCCGGCGTGGTCTTTTCCGCCGCCTACCGCATCACTAAGGGCGGCTGGAGCGACGCCTTCCGCCGTATGGGAGAGAGCCTCTCGTTTTTCCTGCCGGTCTCTTTTGTCCTCTTTCTCGTCCTGATGCTGTTCGGCGCCTCCAGCGTCTTTCCCTGGGCCAGGGAGCCGTACCCCGGACGCGAACGCTGGCTCACCGTCCCGGCCGTAGCGCTGCGCGATTCCGCGGTATTTCTCATCGTCTTTGGCCTGAGCTTCGCCTACGTGTTTTTCTCGCAGCGCACCGCCGCCCGCACGGCCCGGGCGCTGGGCATGCTGCGGCGCTCGCGCATCGTCGATTTCTGGCTGCGAGGCGCGGCCACCCCGGAGGATGCCCTTCGCTCCGAAGACCGCGCCCGGACCCTGGCCCCCGCGCTGGTCATCGCGTTCGCCGTGGGCTTCTCCCTGGTGGCTTTCGATCTCGTGATGCCGCTGGAGCGCGACTGGTCCAACACCATGCTCGGCTGGTATTTCTTCGTGGGGTCCTTCTACGCCATGCTGGCCGCGCTGGCCGTGGCCACCGCGCTCTTCCGCGGCCGCTGGGGCCTCGAAACCCACATCAAGCCGGACCAGGTGCACGATCTCGGCCGCCTCCTGTTCGGCTTCTGCCTCCTC
>JAIQFU010000524.1 GCA_020073115.1 Terriglobia bacterium | reverse complement strand
CGGAAAGAGAACAAGTACCTTCGGATCGCGATCGATCGCCTCTTTGAAAAGATACTGTGCTTCGGCGTTGTTGAACCGTTCGTGCAGCAATCGTCCCCAGCGCACCCGGTAGTTGGCATTCGTGTCTGACTGCGCGACCGCCAGGCGAAACTCGACATTTGCCTGTTGATAATTCTCGACTCCCCAGAATCCCTCGGCCCTCAGATACGGATCGCGGGATTGCGTGAGCGATTCATAGCACGCTTGCGCCTCTGGCCGCTTGCCGTGTTTCCGCAGAGTGCTGCAGTCGTCCGGCGTAGCGGCACACGCAGAGCCGGCAACCAATAAACCGGCAGCCAGCAGCATTCCGCCCTTCGCCGCACGTCTCACTTGTCTAGCTCCGTCTGTACGCGCGCCAGTTCGAGCAGGGCGGCGGTTAGCTGCTTCTTGTAATCGGTATCGTCCATCGCCGCCTTCTCGTATTTCAGCTTGTCGATGGCTTTTTCGGTGTCGCCCAGGTCGGAGTACAGCATGGCCAGCCCGGTCAGCGCATCGTCGTTGTCGGGATCCGCCTGGAGCGCGGAGTTGTAGGCCTTCTCGGCGTCGGGCGAATCATTGGAAAGCGCGTACAGCCGGCCCAGGATGACCCAACTCTCCCCGTCCTTGGAATCTTTCGCGGTGATTTGCCGGTACTGTTCGATGGCATTCTTGAGCATCGTTTCGTTGATGCCCTTGCCCTGCTGCGCATTGGCGGCCCGCCAGTAGATCCGGCCCAGCATGCGGCGCGCGTCGAGGTTGTCCGGATTCTGCTTCAGCATCCCCTCGGCCTCGGCGATGGCATCCTGGAGACGCCCGGTCTGGATATAGAGATCGGTGAGTTCCTCGAACACCACGCCGGCGGAGGGATCGAGCTTCAGCGCCTCCTGATAGTTCTGGATGGCCTTGTTCACGTATTCGCTCTGGTTCCCATAGGACGAGGTGGCCAGATTCGCGTACAGCCGGCCCATGGCAAAGTGGTAGTAGGCGTCGGATTTGTTGGCGTCCGGCGGGTTGGCTGTACCGCTGGGCGCCTGCGCGAACAAAACGCAGCCGACGGATAGGGCTAGGAAGAACGCTTTAGCTGAGCGAATCATGAATTCAACTTTCTTTCGACCGCCAGGAGGCCCCCAGTTCGGGTCGAAACTTACTTTCTCATTGTATAACGAGCCCTTAAAGCCAGTTCCGCAGGACCGCCGGCGCTCGCGTTCCGGCGGCGGTTCTTGCGGTCTGCGAACAACCGAACCGGCGCCACAAAGCGAGCGCCGGCAGCACTCCTAATGGCAGATGCGCCGCAGAGCCCGCTGGTTGCGGTGGCCGGACCGACGGGATCGGGAAAAAGCGACCTCGCGCTGGCCCTGGCCGAAACGTTGGGGGGCGAAATCGTCAATTGCGATTCGCTGCAGGTCTATCGTTACTTCGACATAGGCACGGCCAAGCTCGCGCTGGAGGAGCGGCGCGGCATCCCCCACCACCTGATCGATATCATCGACCCCGACCAGACGTTCACCGCGGGCGAGTACGCCCGCCTGGCGCGCGGGGTCATCGCCGGGATTTCGGCGCGCGGGCGGCTGCCCATTGTAGCCGGGGGGACCGGTTTTTACCTGCGCGCCCTGGTGGACGGTTTGTTCGAGGGACCTTCCCGCGACCAGCCCCTGCGGGACCGGCTGGCCGCGCGGGAAGCGCGACGCGCGGGCGGCCTTCACCGCCTTCTCTCCCGGTTCGATCCCGAAGCCGCTCGCAGGATTCACGCCAACGACGCGCCCAAGGTGACCCGCGCGCTGGAGGTCTGCCTCCTGGCGCGCCGGCCGGTCAGCGAATTGTATCGGGAAGGGCGCGATGCGCTGCGCGGCTACCGCGTCCTGAAACTCGGACTGCTGCCGGAGCGCGATGCGCTCTACGAGCGACTGGACGCGCGCTGCCGGGCCATGTTCGAGGGCGGGCTGGTGGAGGAAGTCCGGCGGATCCTGGCGCTCGGGTTTCCGGCGTCCTGCAAACCTTTCGAATCGCACGGGTACCGCCAGGCGCTGCAACTGATCGAAGGAGAGCTGAACGCGCGCGAGGCGCTGTTCTATGCCCAGCGCAATACGCGGCGCTACGCCAAGCGGCAGCTCACCTGGTTCCGGCGGGAGGCCGGTCTGGAGTGGCTGAAGGGGTTCGGATCTGACCCGGACATCATCCGCGCCGCCCTGGTGCGCGTTCACGGGTTCCTTCAAAACGGCGCCGCGAGGCTGTAGTAAATCGCAGAGAGCGCGGCATTGCGCGCAGGCTCGCAATGTTACATCCCGGGGGCGGCGCCTTTCCCGCGCTGATGCGTAATACCAGACATCAGGCAGAAGCCGGCTGAAGCCCAATCCCAATTCAAGAGGGTTAAGCATGAAGAGGAGATTTGCGTTACTTTTCGCGTTAGTCGCCCTGGCGGCGGCCAGCGCGAAGACATATTCCATCCATCTGTATCAGCCGGCAATGTTGGGCAACTCCGAACTGGCGGCCGGCGACTACAAACTGGAAGTGGACGGCCAGAAAGCGGTGCTGAAAAACGGGCGGATCGACGCCGAGGCGCCGGTCAAAATCGAGACCACGGGGAAGAAGTTCGCCAGCAACACCGTCCGGATGGAGGATCACGACGGTAAGATGCACATCGTGGCCATCGGACTCAGCGGAACCACCACGCGACTGGTGTTTCAGCCGTAGCGCCGGCTGGGGCCGGCAGTGCCGACGTAGGGCGCGCTCCGCCGCGGAGCGCGGCCCTACGGGGCGCCCACTGCTCAAACACGCCGGCCCGGCCGGAAAACCGGGGCTAATTTCCGGCGTGCCTAACCTCCTCCACCGGCGACGGACTTCCGGTGAGCGAGGCCAGCTTCTCTTCGCCCTGGAGCGTCACCACCGGACCCGACGGAGCGCTCTACGTGGCCGACACCGGGAATGCGCGAGCGCGGAAAATCGTCATCGCGATCGCCCCTCTACGGTCGCGGCTCGCGGCCTGGAGCGAACGGTTGCGAGCCGCGGCGGGAGCGGTTCCTGGGCCGCGGCAGGGCTGTTCGGCCCACTGTTACACTAAGAGTTCATGCATCGGTTTTTGGCCCTCGCCGTGTGTTTATGCGGCGCCCTCCACGCGGAGACTGTTCTCGTCCTGCCGTTCTTCAATCACGCCGGCTCGGCCAGCCTGGATTGGATCGGCGAGAGCATCTCGGAAACGGTTCACGACGCGCTGGCCTCCGAGGGCTTGCTCGTCCTGGACCGCAACGACCGGCTGGAGGCGTACCGCCGCCAGTCGCTGCGTCCCGGCGCGGAGCTGACGCATGCATCCATCATGAAGATCGGGGATGCGCTGGACGCGTCGCAGGTGGTCTACGGCTATTACGAACTGCTCCCGCCGCCGGACGGCAGCGCGTCCAAAGGCTCGCTGCGCATCACGGCCCGCATCCTCGACCTGAAGCGGACGCGCCAAGGGCCGGCATTCAGCGAAGTGGGCGCGCTGGAGGACCTCGCCATGCTGGAGTCCCGGCTGGCATGGCAGACGCTGGATTCGCTCCACCCCCGCGCGGCTCCGCCGGAAGACGAGTTCCTGAAGGCCCGTCCCCCCGTGCGCATTGACGCCGTGGAAAACTACGTCCGCGGTCTGCTCTCCGCGTCGCCCGAGCAGCGGCACCGGTTCTTCACCCAGGCGGCGCGCCTGGAGGAGCGCTACTCTCCCCCCTGCTATCAGCTCGGCAAGGAGTACTGGCAGAAGAAGGACTACCGGCTGGCGGCCTCCTGGCTGGACCGCGTGCCCCGCTGGGACCCGCACTACCTGGAAGCGCGGTTTTTCCTCGG
>JAIQFU010000035.1:17401-45926 GCA_020073115.1 Terriglobia bacterium | reverse complement strand
GGAGGATGGTAGACTTCCCGCAGCCGGAGGGCCCCAGCAGAACGCGAAACTCGCCGATGTCGCGACCGTCGGGCGAATATTCGTCCTCGACGGAGAAATTGATGTCGCGGATGGCCTGAATCTTCTCGCCGGCGGGAGAAAGGAAGCTGCGCGAGACATTGCGCAGAGCGATTTTGACCTTAGCCGGCATGGCGCTGCGCCTTCGTGGTGGCAGCGGCGGCCGCGGGTTCCGCCATCGGACGGGACGGCCGCCGCCAAGGGAAGAGGTAGTGTTCCAGCGCGGTCAAAAGCCACCGGAACAGGAAAGCCGCGATTCCTATGGCGATGATGCCGGCGTAAACGCGATCGAAATCCAGGACCTTGCGCGCCGATTCCACCATGTACCCGACGCCCTTGCGGGCGTTCACCATCTCGGCGAGGATCACGTAAGTCCAGCCAATATCGTAAAGGATGCGGAACGAACCGAAGATAGCGGGAAACGAGGCCCGGAACATCAGCCACAGCACCTGCGCGCGCCGGGCGCCAAGGGTCTGCGCGGTCTCCAGAATGGCGTTGTCGACGCGGTCGGCTTCTTCAACCACAACCGCCAGCAGGTAGAAGAACATGCCGAAGCAGAGGAACGCGATTTTCATCGCCTCATCCATGCCGAACAGAGCGATGAACGCCGGCAGGAAGGCTGTGATGGGCATGGAACGCATGGGGGCCGCGACCGGATCCACGAGACTGTGGACCCAGCGGAAGCTGCCCATGAGCAGCCCGAGCGGAATCGCGACGGCGGCGGACCACAGAAACGCCTGGGCGATGCGCCACCAACTCTTGAAGACGTTGCCGAGCAGGTCGTACTCGATCCACAGGCGGGAGAATGCCTGTACCACCCCCGCCGGCCGCGGAAGCGAGAAGGGCGGCAGCAGCTTCCACTCTGTCAGGAGGTACCAAACCACGATCACCAGCGCCCAACTGAGCAGGCCGAGCGCCAGGCGGGTGCGCCGGGCAACGTCTCGCCGGATTTCGAAGACGTGTCGGAGGCTCACAATTTGGCCGGGTTGGGATAGACCTTGACGTCCGTGCGCCGGTTCTTCTCCCGGCCTTCCGGCGTCGCGTTGGTGTCCAGGGGCTTGTCCGGCCCGTTCCCCACGGTGCGCATGCGTTCCGGCGGAAAGTGGTACTTCTCGACGAGGTAGCTTTTCACCGTCTCGGCGCGCTGCTTGGAGAGCGCCATGTTGAGCTCCCGAGCCCCGGTCGAATCAGTGTTCCCGTCGATATCGACCACGGTGTTCTCATAGGCGCGCATGAAGTCGCCGATCTCGTCCACCACGGCGCGCGAGTCGAGTCCCATCTTCGCGGAGTTCGGGTCGAAGTAGATCGAGCGTCTCTGGGTGGCGATCGGCGCCGCGCCCTTAGGCGGTTCCTTGTAGGCGATGGGAGCTTCACTCGGGGTACTGGAGAACTTCCCGCTGAGGGCGGCGATGTACCGGCGGTCCACGGTGGATTCCGGATCGGAGATCCGCTTGATGAGGCGCAGTTCCCTGTACATTTCCTGGGCCATCCTGGAGATATTAGCGTAATCGGAATCGGAGCCCTGCGCGCCGAAGAAAGACTGGTTGTCGGCATAGTCGGCCAGCTTCACGCCCTCCAGCATGGTCTTGGCCAAGTCCTCGGGGATATTGAAGTCCTTGATGGCGCCGATCAGGGTGTGAGCGCGCGACGGCTGCGCCTGGATGAACTGCACGCCTTCGAGCCAGCCCTGGGCGAATTTGATCAGGGTCTGGGGGTTGGCGGCCGCGAACCGGTCGCTCACCACCAGGATATCGGCGATCAGCCGGCTGGCGATGCGGGTATCGTAGATCTTCTTCGACCCCTGGCGCTTGGCGACGGCGTCGCTCATGTCCGGATCCCAGGCGACCGCGGCATCCACTTTCTGCTGCGCGAACAGCGTGGCGGGCTCGATGCCGTCCTTGGTGTGAACCGCCTTGTTAAAGATCTCGTTACGCTGCTCGGTGGAGAGTCCGGAGCTCTTCAGGCCGTTCCAAAGGAGGAAGTGGGAAGGCGTGTAGGGGGCAAATGCCACCGTCTTTCCGGCCAGGTCTTCGATGCTGCCGATGCCCTGGCGTCCAATGACGCCATCGGCGCCGCGCGACCAATCGACCATATAGAAGGCGCGCGCGTTGACGCCTTTCTCCTGAAACTGGCCGAAATCCTTGGCCCACACATCGGCCGTGGTCAGCATGACGTCCACGTTGCCAGTAGCCAATGCCGAGGCGCCCTCGGTCCAGTCGTCGATGATCTTGAATGAGACCTTGAGTCCTTTGTTTTTGAAGATGGAGCCGTCCGTGGTGTCCAATCCACCATTGGCTACCAGCCCGCCCGCGCACCCGACCCAGATATTGAGCCGGACGCGTACCTCGTTGGTTTCGCCCGAGGACGTGGCGGGCAGCGGCGCCGCGGGATCGATCCTGGCGTTCGCGGAGTTACCGGACTTCGAGAGGATCTTCCCGACATTAAGTACGCCGTACTTATTCAGGCTGTACCCGACCAGGGCCAGTCCGACCAGGAAGATCAGAATCCAACCGCCTTTTTCGATTTTGAGGGCCATGGCGCGTATTCGCTCAGACTAAGCCGTCTTCTGTGCCTCGCCTCCCCCGATCGTTTTCTGCGCGGGAGTTGCGGCGGGCCCGGGGGAGATCAGACCCATCTCCGCTTTAAACTGTTTCACCAGTTCGCCGGCCCGGAGTTTGTCGGCTTCCTCTTCGATCTTGATCTTCTCCTGGTCCACGTTGCCCAGCGCCATCTCCATGCGCGCTTCGTTGACGGCCGTCATTTCCTCGATCTTGCGGACCATCTCGTCGTGCGTCTGGCTGATGCCGGCGACCTCGAACTGTTCCATGGAATCGGCCACCTTCTTCTGCCACTGGGCGCGCCGGTAATCGCGAATCGCGTTCAGCGCTTCCTGCGTCTTGCGCTCCTTCTCCAGCAGGAATGCCTTCTTAACGGCCATGGCTTTGTCGAATGCCGCGCGGGCGGTCTGCAATTGGCCCTGGGTGCGGGCGAGAGCGCCGCGGAGTTGCTCGAGTTGGATCGCGAAACTGCCGGCCAGGTCGTCGCGGCCGCCCTGGATGGCGGCCTTCACTTTGGCCGTCATGTCGGCCAGATCATTCTTGTACTTGGCCTCTTCTTTTTCCAGGAGAGTCACGTTCGCCTTGACCATGGCGATACTTTCGTTCATCCGGGGCACCTGGTCATTCATATCCCGAATGTTCTGTTCCAGAATCAGCTCCGGATTCTCGCCAACGGAGATAAAAAAGCCGACGAACGAGCGGACCAGACGAGACAGCCGTCTCCACATATCTTATTCCTCTTTCCGCGGCTATTTCCGGGAATCGCTGGATGCCGGCGGCGCAGCCGCGGGGCCGCCGGTTGTGATGGGGTTGTCCACGACAAAGTACGATACGGCATCCGCGATTTTTTGTTCCTCTTCCTGCTTTTTGAGCCGCCAGGCGAAGAAGCGCTCCTTCTCCTTGGCAATCTCGTCCTGATTGGCCTGCATGCGCGATCGGTGTTCCGCGACGATGCGGTCCATTTCGGTCTGGATCTGCTGGTTTTCCTGCGTTTTGCGGGTTTCCAACTCGGTCACCGACCGCTGCTGTACCCGCTCGAAGGTGTCGAGGGCGCGATCGCGCTTTACGGCATCTTCGATCACGTCCTGCAGCGGCGCGCCGGAGGCCTCCAGGGCCACCAGAACCGAACTGCGCTTCACCTCGCGCGGCAGGTTGTGAATATGCTCGCTCCGAAGCATTTCGGCCACCTTCATGATGGTAAAACCGTGAGGCGGAGGATGGATTTCGGCAGCCGCGTAGATTTCGTCGAAGGACCCCGGGTTCGCGACCGCCGTGGTGAACTTGGGTTCCGGAGCGATGGCCGCGGCGATATCGGCTACGGCCTGCGCCGCGCTAGCCGGCGAGTTCTCGCCGCCAGCCTCCGCGGGAGGATTGCCTGCCGCTCCCACAGACACGAAGACGTTATACCACTTCTTGCTCATTGGACTGTACGCAATCTCACTCGGAAGAATACGCCAGTCCGAAGATCGAGGTCAAGTCGGGGTCTTGGCTCCAGAGCAGGGAACCGAAGCCGCCGCCGCCACCTCAGGGGCATCGTGATCAGCATCGAAGCACGCGGTGAATCGACAATAGAGGCATGCCGGCGGTGATCGGCGTAATCTCGGATACGCACGGACTGATCCGCGACGAGGCCCTGCGGCGATTGGCGGGCGTGGATTTAATCATCCATGCCGGGGACGTCGGCAAGCCCTCGGTGCTAGCTAGACGCCCTGGGGCGGATTGCGCCCGTGCACGCGGTTCGCGGGAACGTCGATACCGGGGCGTGGGCCGAGCAACTGCCGCCGACCCGCGTCGTGGAGATTGGCAACCTCCGGTTATTCGTGCTGCACCGGATCGCAGACCTGAACTTCGATCCCGCGGCCCAGGGCTTCAGGGCGGTTGTGTTCGGCCATTCTCACACAGCGTCGCAGGAACTTCGAAACGGCATCCTGTATCTGAACCCAGGCAGCGCCGGCCCTGGACGGTTTCGGCTTCCCGTCACTCTGGCGCGAATGCTTGTGGATGGCGACTCCGTTCACCCGGACATCATCAATATTGACCGGTGAGGGCATCGTGCGGGAAGGAACCCAACGTTCGCGTTTTAGGGGCGGCGCCGATCGAACCTATTCAAGTCGATTGGAGGCGTACCGGGCATCAGGTCCTCCGCGCCGATCGGCGCACCGGGCAAGCTCCGCAGCGGTACGACTCCGGCCCACACCGGCAGACCGAGATCCGACTGGTCGTCAACCGGCGGTCCGTGGCGCACCTTCGCCGACACCTCGGCGAGCGGCAGACTCAGAACGGACGTAGCCTTTAATTCCTGTTCGGTCGGCTGCCGGACTTCATCCCATCTCCCCGGCACGATGTGGTCCGTCAAGCACCGCAGCGCCTCCAGTTTTTCACCTGGATCGCTCACTAACCGAGCCTTGCCCAGTATGACTACGCTGCGATAGTTGACCGAGTGATGAAATGGCGACCGCGCGAGCACCAGGCCATCGACCAGGGTCACTGTGACGCAAACGTCGACGCCGGCCGCCAGGGCGCGCACCATACGGCTGGCGGCGGACCCGTGAATCAGGATTTCATCCCCCTGCCGCGCATAGTTGGTTGGTATTACGAACGGTTGAGCATCTATGACGAAGCCGACATGGCACAAAAAGCCTTCGTCAAGAATCGCGTAGATATCGTCGCGGTGGTAGACAGCCCGTTGCGGCAGACGCCGCACCCGCGTGCGGCCGGTGGGTGGAACGCTCGCCATGATTTCATGTTAGCGTTGAAACCACAGCTCGCCGGGGAAGCCGCTTTCCGCGGGCAACGCGCCTAAATCGGCTCCAGCCGGATGATGGCGATCTCCGCGTGAGAACTGGTGCGCATTCGGGGGCCCCACGTCCCCGTCCCCGACGATGTATAGATTGTGAAATTACCTTCCACATTCAGACCGTGGTCGTATTTGCCGTAGACTCGCCGGGTGATGAACTGAAACGGGAAGAGTTGTCCCCGGTGCGTGTGCCCGGATAGCTGCAGCCGGATGCCCGTGGCCTTGATCTCGGGAATCCGCACGGGGCTGTGATAGAGCAGGACGGACGCCTTGGCGGGATCGAACCCGCGCACGTTCCGGATGGCAGCGCCGATGTCCTTGGATTCACCGCGATCGGGGTAGGCAATGCCGACGATCTGCAGCCCGCCGGGCGTTGCCATGTCGTCGTGGAGCACGCGCACCTCGGTCCGGCGCAGCGCTTCTTCCGCGCGAGCTACCCCCAGATAAGTTTCGTGGTTGCCGGTGACGAAGTAGATCCCCATGCGAGGGTTGAGCGCGTTGAGCGCGTCGGCGAGACCGTCCAGCCCGGCGCCGCCGCCGTCGAACAGGTCGCCGGTGATCACCACCGCGGCCGGGCGCTCCGCGTTCACCATCCTAATGACGCGCTCAGCGAAGGAACGGCCCCCGCTGAACCCGAGGTGCAAGTCGGAGATCTGGGCTATGGTCTTCCCGCGCCACTCGGGGGGAAGGCCGTTCATCCGCACCGTCATCCTCTCCACGCGCGGATGCGTGGCGTTCCAGACGCCATAAACGGAAAACAGGGCGGCCAGCAGGATCGCGATCCAGCCGAACAGCGCGCTCCGCGGCGCCGGGTTCCAGACCCGGGCAAAACCCCACGACGCCCAGGCGAGGAGGAAGGCCATTGCGAGGTTCAGCCCGAAGGCGATGGAGAGTTGAAACGCGCCGGCAATACCCCGCCCGAGGGCGGTGTCCACGCTCCTCTGCAGGAAGACGGATGCGACGACCCCGGCCAGGAGGAAAACGAGCGCCGCCATGAGGATCCTGCGCCCGCCCCTGCCGTTGATTCCCAGCAGGCGTGTGGTTGAGAAGTAAATGAAATACTGAAACCCGAACAGGATGGCGAGCGCAACGATCAGGAAGACGACGAGGCCCCGAGGCATGAGGCCCATTGTAACGGCGAAACGCGCTAGCCGACCGTTGAAACGGCTCCGGCGCCGCCCTTCATCCGCACCAGAGCTTCCCGCAGTTCGCCTGCCTTGCCGTACCGCGCACCCCGGTCGGCCGCCAGGAGCTTATGGATGACCGGGCCGAAACGGCCGGGCGCCGCCTGCGCCGTTCCGCCCAGGGGCAATCGGCCTGTCAGCGCCTCGTACATCACTGCTCCCAGCGAATACAGATCGGCCCGTCCATCTACCTCTTCGCCGCGCACCTGCTCCGGCGCCATGTAGGCCAACGTGCCGATCAGCGTGCCCGGCAGAGTGACAAAAGTAGCCATGGTGGCCGCCGAGTCGCCCAAGGGCTGCGCCGCGATGGGGCGCCTGATCTTCGCCACTCCAAAATCCAGCACCTTGACCGGGCCGCGCCGCGGCAGGAAAACATTCGCCGGCTTGATATCGCGGTGAACGATGCCGATGGCGTGCGCCGCCTCGAGCGCGGAGGCTATGGCGAGCCCGATCTCCACCATCTCACAGGGCGGGATCAGCGCCTGCCTCATCCGCTGCTCCAGAGTGATTCCGTCGAGCAGTTCCATCGCGATGAACGGCCTTCCCCGCCACTGCCCCATGTCGAACACGGTGCAGATGTTGGGATGCGCGAGCGCGGAGGCCGCGCGCCCTTCGCGCTCGAAACGCAACAGCGCCTCACGGCTCTGGGAGTACCTTTCGGCCAGGAGCTTTACGGCGGCGAAACGGCCCAGGTAGATATCGAGCGCGCGGTAGACCGTGCCCATCGCTCCGCTGCCGAGTTCCGCCAGAATCCTGTAGTTCGAAACGACCTCTCCGATCAAAGGAACCTCCTCAGCTCGCTCATCATCAATATCGGCCATCCGGCACTTTCCGTCAATGAACTTGCCTCCCGAGCCTATACCCCGACAGGCGCGAACAGGCAGGCGCACGGGCCCGAAACGATAACAAGCTCAATCTATCCAAATTAGATGTACAATACTCCCCAGCCAAAACTCAGATTCTGGCTGATGCGGGAGGCGATTAATGCGACGCGGAATCCAGGCCCTTGCGGCCTTTCTGGTTTGCGCCGCGGGACTGCTCGCGCAGACGGATCGGGGCGTCATCACCGGCACGGTGAAAGACGCCAGCGGGGCGGTTGTCCCCGGCGCGCAGATCACTGCGATTCAAACCAGCACGAATACCAGCTACAAGACCAAGACCACGGCATCGGGAGATTTCACCGTGGCGTCGCTCCCGGTAGGCGACTACCAGGTGCGGGTGGAGATTACCGGCTTCAAGACGCAAGTCACTACCAACGTGGTGGTGGCGGCGGGCGCGACGGTGCCTCTGGATGTGATCCTGGAATTGGGAACTACCCAGCAGACCGTCGAGGTTGCCGCCAATAGTCAGGTGTTGCAGACCGAAGCGTCCCGCGTGGCCACAGAGGTATCCAACCGGTTGGTGGACGAACTGCCGGTGGTGGTCAACGGCGCGCTACGCAACCCGTTCGACCTGTCGGCCGTCACGGCTGACGCGACCAGCACGGGCCAGTTCCGCGTAGGGGGCGGCCGGGGCGGCGCCTACGGCATGACGCTCGACGGCACTACCGTCACAACGGCGGGCCAACTGGACGGAAACGGGGTCACCTGGACGGCGATTAACACGCCCTCGGTGGACGCCCTTACTGAACTCACCGTGACCGCGGGTGGTATGAAGGCTGAGGTCGGCCATGCCAGCGGCGGCACCATGACCTTCGTCTCCAAATCGGGCACGAACGCGCTTCACGGGGACGCCTACGAGTTCCTGCGCAATCAGGATCTGGATGCCAAGGGCTTTTTCGGGGCCACCAAGCCCGTCTACAAGCAGAACGACTTCGGCGTGACGGTGGGTGGGCCGGTATGGATCCCCAAGGTCTACAACGGCCGCGATAAAACCTTCTTCTTCTTTTCCTACGAAGGCTTCCGCAATCGCGTAGGCGCCAACCCGACGCCTTACAGCGTTCCACCGCCGGAGTTCTTCACCGGAGACCTGCACAACTATGTCGATGCCACCGGCAAAATGTACCAGGTCTACGACCCCGGCACGACGGCGCTGGTGAACGGCGCCTATACCAGGGCCCCCTTTACCGGCAACCTGATTCCGCAGACGAGCATCGATCCGGTTTCGAAATCGATTATCGGCTTCGTACAGCCGCTGCTGAAACCGAACGTTTCGGGAGCCCCCGGGACGTCTGCCTATGTGCGCAACAATTACCTTTCCAACGGGACCAGCATATCCCCGAACAACAAGTACAGCATCAAGGGCGACCACGTGCTCACCCAGAAACAGAAGATGTCGTTCTTCTTCGAGCGCACCCGGCAGAAGGACCTGTACGGTCCGACCGGCGCTGCCGGCCTGCCGTCGCCGCTGGCCGGCAACCCCGGCTACAACCAGTCGGACGTCTACCGCATCAGCCACGATTACACCATTTCGCCGACATTTCTGAACCGCTTCTACGCGGGCGGGAACAACTGGGAACAAAACCATGGTTCCTTTGCGACCTGGAGCGGGGCGCCCCAGGCGCAGGGCATTCCTACCCAGTCGACCGACTGGAAATCCAAGGGCATTTGCATTCCCAACTATCCCGACTGCCGGGACAACTTTCCGCAGGTCAATTTTTCGGGCAGCGAGTTCACCAACTGGGGCGTGGCCGCTCCCAACGGCTCGGATAACATCGTCGTGGAATTCCATGACGATATGACCAAGACCGCCGGAGCGCACACGTTCAAGTGGGGCTACTTCTACAACAACACCCATTACAACGGCTTCGGGCTGCAAAACATCGCGGGGAACGTGAACTTCCAGGCGCTGAACACGGGCGTGCCGCTGGTCACCAGCCAGGCCACCGGAGGCGGCAGTGCGTTTGCTTCCTTCCTGCTCGGCCAGGTTTCGGGCTATTCGCTCGACACGCCGCGCTACCTCGTCACCATGTTCCGCACACACCAGATGTATTTTCAGGACGATTGGCGGGTCACCGCGCGCCTGACCCTGAATATCGGGCTGCGCTTCGAGATCTACCAGGCGCCGATGGTCGCGCATGACGAGGCCAGCGATTTCAGCCCGACCACGCCCAACCCCGGGGCGGGCGGTCTGCCAGGCGCGCTGGTCTTCGCCGGAACCGGGAAGGGGAGGATCGGCAGCCACACCCTGATCCCCGGCTGGAAGGGCGCCGGGCCGCGCATCGGCTTCGCCTACTCGCTCGACAGCAAGACCGCCATTCGCGGCGCGGCCACTCGCAGCTTCGGTCCCATCACGTACGTGGGCAACTCATCGCACAACCTGGGAATCGTCCAGCGCATTACCGTCAACGACCAAAGCCAGGGTTTGAACCCCCTTTGGGTATTGAAGGATGGCGCGCCGGCGTGGTCTCAGGTGCCCAATATCGATGCCTCCGTGGGCAACGGCTCCAACGTCCCCTATTACAACGGGGATGTGGCGGTCCGCCCATCCGACGACCTGGGTTATGCCTTCAACATCGAGCGCCAGATTACGGACAATTCCGTACTGGAGGTAGGTTACCTCGGCCAGTTGTCCTCCGGCATTCAATCGTCTCTGCTGGCGTACAACGAGATCAACTACAACAATCTGCCGGCCAACCTCAGCCCGTTCACGGCTTCGGGGCGCACGTTGTTGAACTCGCAGGTGGGTTCCGCCGCGGCCAATGCCGCGGGAATCAACCCGCCCTGGCCGGGATTCAAGACCCTGTGGGGCACCGGCGGAACCGTCGCTCAATCCCTGCGGCCCTATCCTATGTATTCGAGCGTGGACACCGTCAACGGCCAAGGCGACCGCATCGGCCACTCCACCTATCACTCCATGCAGGTGAAGTTCTCCAAGCGGTATTCCGCGGGCCTGACCATCCAGGCGTCCTACGTTCTTTCCAAACTGCTGACGGACGCGGATAGCGGCGGCGGCACTCCGGAGGACCATTACAACCGCCGGCTTGAAAAGTCCATTGCTTCTTACGATCAGACCCACGTGGTGAAGCTAAACTACGTGTACGAGCTGCCGCTGGGTAAGGGAAAGCGATTCCTCAACCAGGGGGGAGCGGCGAACGCCTTTCTGGGCGGCTGGCGCTTCTCGGGGATCCAGGGCTACTCCAGCGGGACGCCCGTGAGCCTGGGGACCACCGTCAGCTTCCCGATTTTCAATGGCGGCAACCGGCCCACGGTATCCACCTACGAAGGCTGGCGCGGCTCCTACACGGGAAAATTCGACCCGGCCGTGAACAGCTTCTTCCAGCCGGTTTCGTTCTTCGGGACGCAGCCTACAAACCAGCTTGGCACGCTTACGCGGTACAACCCCAAAGTGCGATATTTTCCAGGCTGCAGCGAGAGCATCTCGCTGTCCAAGAGCATCCCGATTCACGGGGAATCAAAGCACCTGGATATCCGGGCCGAATCCTTCAATCTCCTGAACCGGACGCAGTTTGGGTCCTTGAGCGGCGGCAGTACGCTCCAGAACGCCAACTTCGGCCTGTGGCGGAATCAATCGAACGCCGCGCGCCGCATGCAGCTCTCGATGAAACTGTACTGGTAGGTCTTCGCGCGGGTGGGGGGCAATCCGCTGCTCCCCTCCCGCGCCGGTGACCACCGCCGAGCTTAGCCCGGCGCCGGAACGCGGGATTCTGCATGCGCATTGAGCTGCCCGCGGAGCAGATTGACCAGCGGATCCACGCGCTCGCGCGTCCCGTAGCACTCGTCGCTCGCGGCCGGGCAACCGCCCCGGCAGACGTCACGCAACGGATGCGCGCAGGCCTGGCACTCGGCCGGAACAGGAGCCCAAAAGGCCGACGCCTTGCCATTATTGACAAGTTCCCGAAATGGCTTTTCCCGAAGATCGCCCAGCACGACGGACGAATGGTTGCAGGGCCGAAGAGCCCCGTTGTGGCTGACGGTGTAGTAAGCCTGGGCCCCGCCTCGCGGGCACCATCCGAAGTGCAGATGCGGATACGGCGCCGGATCGATCACGCAAGGAGGTATGGGAACCGACACCGAAATGGTGGCTCGGTATTCGACCGCAACCGCTTCGGCGGCGTCGAGGGCGCCTCTCAGTTGCTCCACCGTGGGGGTGAGTTGGCCGGCAGAGGGCAGGGTCAACCTGCTGAAGTTGATCCGGTTGAGCAGGAACGCATCGGCGCCCAACGCAATACCCATTTCCAGCGCGTCACGGGTGTGGCCCGCATTCAGTCGACTCAAGACCACGCTCGCCACCACGGCGCAGCCGCGTTCCAAGGCCGAGGCGGCTCCCTGAAGGACCCGCTGGAAGGCGCCTGCGCGCCCCACGATCCTGTCGTGCAGCGCAGCATCGGCGCCGAATAAAGTGATCTCGAAGGTGACGCCGACGGGAAATCGAGCGGCCCGCTCCGGCGTGAGCAGAGTACCGCTGGTGATCACGGCGACTCTCAAACCATCGTTCGCCAGGTCTGTGCAGATGCCGGCGATGTCCGGACGCAGCAGCGGCTCGCCGCCGGAGAGCGCCACTACCCGGAGCGGCGCATCCGCCCGAACTTTGCGAACGAGCGTCAGGATTTCTTTTCGGCGGAGAGTCTGTGGCGAGAGAACCGGCGCCCGGTCCTCCCGCCAGTAGTTATAGCAATGAACGCAGGCGTGGGGACAAGCTTCGGTCACCTCGACGACGAGGTATTCGTGCGGGGTCATAGCGAAGCCGCCGCAGCCAGGTTTACCTGCCGGCCAGCAGCCGTTCCTGAAGGGCCGGAGTGATCACCTTCCGGCTGGCCAGGCCGTTGATGACCGTAGCGCGCAGGTCCTCCCGGATCCCTTTGACGATATCCGGCGCGGGGACGTAGCACACGATGATGGGCGGTCTCCAACCAAGACCGGAGATGGCCACGACGTTCCGCCCGGCAGTAATGACCGAGACCTGCTTGCCGACCAGTGACTTAATCTGCGCCGGGTCGATGATCTCCCCAACCGGAACCTCTTTCTTGACCTGACCAACCGTGACGTAATAGCGGTCGCGAACCGACGTGACCTTGCCTTCCTTGACGGGGACGCCTAACTCGGCGGCGAGCGCCTTCATGTCCACAGTTGTAGTGGGTTTTGCAGACTTTTTCGTTGCCATGAACGTGCTTTCTCCTTAGGTTTAATTCGGATTAACGGATTCATTAGGTGTACTACTATTTGCACGAAGTGTCAATCACCGCTAACTGAAACCCAGCATGGCGTGCGGATCCCTGCCAGCGCGCCCGAAAACTACATAAATCCGGTTCCGGCAACCCGGAGCGCCCGGCAGATTGCGTTCTGCAAGTCACGATTACCGAACAACGCGACATCGAACCACGTATTCGCCGCCTGGTAACTCGGATAACTTGGGCCGGCACGAAGATAGCGCCGCGTTCATGCGGCCTATTCGGACGGAAAGGCGCAAGGAGTTTCTCAATCGTCGCTACCCGGAACCGCTTCACCCGGTCCGCCCGTGCCTGACAGGTTCATCACTCGCCGCGGCAGTTCGCTTGACGGGTCCGCCGCGTCCTGACAAGCTGTTCATCATGCCGACACGTAGGGCGTTTCTTGCGGCTGCGGGCTTGTTGGGCGGGGCGCCCCCCGGC
The DNA here is from genome assembly GCA_020073115.1 of Terriglobia bacterium. Taxonomy (GTDB): domain Bacteria; phylum Acidobacteriota; class Terriglobia; order Bryobacterales; family Bryobacteraceae; genus BOG-224. The sequence continues at coordinate 32,780 of JAIQFU010000035.1, read as the reverse complement.
GCGTTCCCGGCCGCGGAGGCGGGCGTGGTTCGCGCGGTCGTCGACCCCGGCGCCGGCAGCGAATTTCAAACTATCCAGCGGGCCATCGATCACGTTCTCGATCACCCGCCGCGCCACCTGGTCCGCGTGATCATCGAGATCCGTCCTGGCGTGTACCGCGAGCGGGTGAAGGTCCCGCGGGACAAGGTGAATTTTGTCTTTGCCGGCCAGGATGCCGCTTCCACCAGGATTTCGGGCGCCATGAGCGCGGCGGCAGCGGGCGGGACGTTCTTCAGCCCGATTGTAGAGGTGAATGGGAACGGTTTCGAAGCCCGTAACATCACGTTTGAGAACACGTTTGGCGTCGGCTCACAGGCTGTGGCGCTATCGGTGCACTCGGACCGCGCGGTATTCCGGAACTGCCGCTTCAGCGGGTGGCAGGACACGCTCTACGCGGCGTGGGGCCGGCAGTATTATCGCGACTGCTACATCGAGGGCCACGTGGATTTCATTTTCGGCGACGCGGGCGCCGTGTTCGACGGGTGCGAGACGCTGTTCCCGGAGGTGCGGCCGCGCGGCCACTTGGAGCTGCGGGCGCTCGATATGCTGCCGGTGCGCTGGCTGGCGGCGCCGAGACGCCGTTTCCGCCGAAAGACTCGGGGAAAGGCGTGTTTCTGGGGCGACCCTGGCGGGACTGCGCGCGCACCGTTTTTCTGAACTGCTGGATGGGCGAACACATACGTCCGGAAGGCTGGGACAACTGGGGCGACGCGGCGCGGGAGAAAACAGCCTGGTATGCCGAATTGGGGTCGTCGGGCCCCGGGGCCAACCCTGCCGCGCGCGTAACCTGGGCGCGGACATTGAATCGGGCGACTGCCGCGCAGTTCGCGCCGGACGCGTTTCTAAAAGGCCGCGACGGCTGGAACCCTCTGCGATAACCGGGCAAGCTTCCCACGGGCGAGTCCACGGGTGGGCCCTGCGACAGCCGGGCGCCGGATGGCGCCAGACCGGATTCCACGGGTCTGCGCCCGATCTCCGGCTACTTCTGAACGCGATTTGCATCCGGGACCGGCAGGGGCGCTTCTTCATGCGCCGCGTAGTTTAGCTTGATGGCGTTCATGGTTCCCACGTCGATGGTGCGCAGGCTTTCGGCGGAAAACCCGGGCCGCCGGATCACGTGCGGAACCAGCGCGATCATCAACTCGCTGCCCTGGCGGCTGAGGCTCTGGCCAGTGAACAAACGCCGCACCAGCGGAATTCTGGAAAGTCCGGGAATGCCGGTAACCCCGCTCGTGTCCTGGCGCTGGACCAACCCTCCCACGAGGCTGATCTCCCCGTCCCGCATGCGCAGGTCGTGCACTACCTTGCGCTGGCCGATGATGGGTTCGTCTATGCCGCCGATGCTGACGGTTCCGTTCTGGCTTGAAATCTCCATCTCGAGGTGGATGGAGACGTCGCCATCGTCGTGCACGCGAGCCGTGAGGTCCACGTTGACGCCCACGTCGATGTACTGGAACTGCGTGTTGACCAGGGCGTTGACGGCGACGGCTCCGGCGCCGGACTGATAGCTGCCCGTCGCGGTGGGAATGCGGTCGCCGATCTTCAAAGTGGCTTTGGCCTGGTCTACGGTTCGGACTTGCGGCGCTTGCAGAACCTTCGATCGCGCATCGCTCATCACCGCCTGCAGCAGCGCGCCCGGCAGAACCGTGGACCAGTCCGCACTGGCGAGGTGGCCGAGGCTGGCAAGGGGAATCGCGCCGGCCGCCGCGCCGCCGGTCGTGGCCGTGCTCGAGGATGTCGTGGCGCTCGTATCGCTGGCGTCCGCCGCAGTGGAGCTCTGAACCTGAATGCCGGCGCGGGGTGTGAAGTTCACCGGCGCGTTCAATCCGGCGGGCGCCAGCGCCGCGGCGAGTTGGCGGCTGTAAACCGAACTGGTCTCCATTACGATGAGGTCCACTACCACCTCCGCCCGCGGGCGGTCGAGGTCGTGTATGATCTTCTCGACCAGGGCCACTTGATCGGCTTCCCCTCGCACCACGATTGCGTTCTGGCCGTTGCAGGGAAACATGCGCTGCGTCTCCGTCACCGTGCGGACGGCGTTGACGATCTCCTGCAGTTCCTGGGGGGTTTGGACGTTAGACAGGTAGATCACACGGAGCGCCTGGCTGGCGTAGTCGTTGCGCTTGTTGCGGGTATCGTTGGTGAGGAAGATGGTGTTCGCGGAAAGCGGCTTCCAGTAGGATTTCGTGATTACCGCGAGGAAGTCCAGCGCCTCCTCCAGCGTGGAATCCTGGAGAGCGACGGTTCGGGGGCGCTGACCCGGCGCCTGGTACTCCGGGTCCCAGAGCACGTTGATTCCCGCCAGGCTGCCGACGGTCTCGAACAGCAGCTTGGGATCGGCGCTGTTCATCTTGAGATCGATCCGTTTGCCGTCCAGCGGCTTCAACTCGGGGATGGGCAGAATACTGTCGAGCCGCTCGTCCTGGCGCTTCTTCATCTCCTCCAACGGGGTAAGCGCCCGTTCCCGAGGCGTCGATTCGGCGCCGGTCTGAAACCAGCGCAGCCGCTCGCGCTCGATCATCTCACCGGTGGTCTTGATCTCCTGCACCGCCACGGCGGAGCCGGGATTGACAGCGAACGCCTTTTGGAATTCCAGGAGCGCTTCGGGCAGCATCCCTTGCGAGCGGAGTTTTGCGCCGTGATCCACGTGAGACTGCGCAGCCTGAAAGCGGGCCTTCTGGAGAGCCATCTGGTATTGGATGTCCGACGGGTCCTCCGACAGCGCTTTCTCGTAAGCGTCCAGCGCGGCGTCCCAATCCTTCTTCGCCTCCTGGGCGCGCCCTTGCGTGAGGAGCTTTTCGCCCTTCGCAGTCCGGCCCTGAAGCTGCGCGGGAGGCGCGATCAGCGCGGAGCACAGCGCCGCCGCGATGAGCAGCTGCGCGACCCCCGGTTGTATGGGAAGCATGCCGGGTTGATGATTGCCGCTCATAACAGGCTTGACGGAACCACGCGCCGTTTTGGGCAACGCCGAAGCCCCTCCGCGGCGTAAAGAAAAGTTAAGAATGCGGGTGACGCGGACGATTCAGTTCCACAAGTTCTGCGTTCAAGAATTCCTGGCTCTCTCGCACGGCCAAGCGGAGGGGCGCCGCGGCCACGGCGCGAGGATAGACGATCGAGCTGGAAACACCGGAGCGTCTTCGTTGACTCGGGTTCCGGGGTGTGAGAGAGTCAGAGCGTAATTCGGCGTTTCTGAAAAAGGAGTGCGATTACGCCTTATGGCCGTGATGAGCGACAAGAAAGCCGATCTGGCCGGACCGGGGATCGGCGACTATGCGGAGTTGGAGAAGATCCTGCCGCAAGATTATCGTCCCCTGCTGAGTCCCAGGGAGGCCCAGCAAGCTATCTTCGCAGCCAAGAACTACATCGAGCAGAACCTCTGCGAGAAGCTCAACCTGATGATGGTCACGGTTCCGCTGATCGTGGATGCGGAGAGCGGCGTCAACGACATGTTGGACCGGGACGGATCCCGGACGCCGATCCAGTTCCACATCTCGAACGACCGCAACCAACATCCCGTTGACGCCCAGGTCGTGCAGGCGGCAACGAAGTGGAAACGCATGGCCCTGAAGCGCTTCGGCATGGCTCCCGGAGAAGGGCTGTGCACGGATATGCGCGCCGTCCGCAAGGACTACTTTCTGGACCACGACCACAGCGCCTACGTGGACCAGTGGGACTGGGAGAAGGCCATCACCGCGGACCAGCGGAACCTGGACCTTCTGAAGGCCACGGTGCGCACAATCTGGGAAGCGCTCGTCGGGGCTGAAAGACACGTGCAGAAGCTGTTCCCCGCGCTGAGAGATCCGCGCTACCCCAGCCTGCCGGAGGAACTGACGTTTCTGCACGCGGAAGACATTCTGGAGATGTACCCGGACCTGCCTAGAAAGCAGCGTGAGACGGCGGTTCTGCAGCGCTACCCCGCGGTTTTCATCATCGGCATCGGCTGGCCGTTGAAGGACGGCTATCCTCACGAGATGCGCGCCGCGGATTACGACGACTGGATCAGCGAGACGCGAGCCGCCGACGGCGCGATCCGGCATGGCCTCAACGGCGACATCCTGGTGTGGAACCACGTCACGAAGCGGAGGCATGAGCTCACGTCCATGGGGGTCCGGGTGAACGCCGAGACGCTCCGCCGGCAACTGGAACTCTCGGGGCAGCTCGATTTCCTGAAGTATCCGTACCACCAGGGAATCGTGAACGGCGAACTGCCTTTGAGCATCGGGGGCGGCATCGGACAATCCCGCACGCTCATGCTGCTGCTGCGGACGGCGCACCTGGGCGAGGTCAGCGTAACGGTCTGGCCGAAAATCCTAAAGGAGATGTGCGCCGCGCGGAACATTCACGTGCTGGAATAGGACAGCCCGAATTCGTCCGGACGCATACTCCTTAACAAAGGTCCCAGGCGGCAGGCTGAAGGGACACGACCCAAGCCCGACGATCGTGGTATAGAATCGTCAACATTGTGCCAGTCGTCAGAGGGGTCACTCCAAACCGCCGGCCGGGCCGGGCGTTCCGCGTTGTTCTTCTTTCCGTGGTAGCGTTGGGGGTGGTCTTCGCCGCCCTCTGCGGCGTGTTCTACCGGGCCATGCTGCAACCGCCCGACGTCTTCGGCCGCATCGTCTCGCGAACCCCGCTCCCACTGCTCATGGTGTTGCCGTTCGAAACGCTGTGGACACACGCGCGCGTGGGCGGGTTGCGGCCAGGCGACCCGGCCCCCGATTTTCAGTTGCCGACGTTGGACCACAGGCAAACCATGCGGCTTTCTTCCTACCGCGGCTCCAAGCCGGTGGTGCTGGTTTTCGGCAGCTACACTTGACCGCCCTTCCGCCGGGAGGTTCCCGCGCTCAACAGATTATTCGACTCGTACCGCGACCGTGTTGCGTTCTACGCCGTATATATCCAAGAGGCGCACCCAAGCGATATCTGGCAAATGCAGAGCAACGTTAAAGAGGGCATCGTGTTCCGGAACCCGCGCGCCGAGGGAGAACGATTTCAGGTTGCGGAGAGTTGCGTGCGCACACTGGGAATTCATTTTCCAGCCGTGATAGATGGCATGGACAATGCCGTGGAACGGCTCTATACGGGATGGCCCGATCGCCTGTACCTCATTGACCGGGATGGTCGCATCGCATACAAGAGCGAGGCCGGCCCATTCGGCTTTCATCCGCCTCAACTGGAGGCGGCGCTGCAGAAAAGCGCGCGCTAGGCACGCCTCGGGGTCCGGGGGACCCACTTCCGGGGAACCCACCGGAGGGGGCCCGCCGGGAGTAGTATAATTCCACCAAAACAGTCCCGGAAAGGAGATCTCCATTGAATCGCAGGGCCTTTGCCAAGAGTGGCGCGCTGCTTGCCTCCCAATCGCTCGGCGCGCTGGGGAATCTGTTGGCGCTCGAGCCAGGGCCGCAGGCGCCGGCCGGCGCGGGTCAGTTGCACGCGCCGAACTGGACGTTGATCCCGGAGATAAGCGACGAATTTTCCGGAACATCCTTGGACGTCACGAAATGGAGCGCGCAACCAGGGTACCCGACGAGCGGAGTGTTTGCGTTCAATCCCAGCAACATCGTGGTCTCGGGGGGATATCTCAACCTGTATGCCAGGAAAGAGGAGTTCAACGGCAAGTTCTATAGTTCCGCGTTCCTCGAATCGAAGATCAGCGATCCCGGAAATGGCAGTTATCTGGAAGTTCGGGCCAAGCCAATCGATTTCAGGGTGAATATCTGTTGCGCCATCTGGGAACAGAATTTTCCACTGCGGGAGTCGAATAATCCCAATCCGGAAATCGATATCCAGGAGTATCTTCTCGGGAAGATCGGAATTCCAAACAGGGTCCGAAGCACCTTGCACCGATGGCCCACGAAGCCGGGTGTCCATACGGAGGATGCGAACCAAAGTTACGACGCCCCGACGCCCCTCTACTACGATTTTCACACTTATGGCCTGGAACGCAGAGACGGGAAGCTGCGTTTCTACCTGGACGGGTTCAAATACTGGGAGTACAACGTTTCGTCAATGCCCGAGTACGTAACCATGCCGCGGCACATTATCTTCAGTCTGGAAGGACATGCCGGCAGCCCGGTGGATTCCTATTTACCGGTTGCTTTCCAGATCGATTATGTGCGGATCTACAAGTATGTCGGCCCTACTGGAGGAAACCGCAATCCATGACGGGTCTCCGCCGCATCACGCTAGCCCAGCGGTTCCCGGCTGCGCTCATGTAACGCGAGGGCGCTGCCGGCGGATAAGGCAGCGCCGAAGATCAGATATCCGGCCGCCGCCATGGGATTCGAAACGCCCTTGATCAACGCCGTCGCGACCATCGGCGCCGTGCCACCAGCCAAGCCGATGCCGATATTGAAGGTGACCGCATGGGCGGTAACGCGGTAACGGTGGCGAAACTGCTCGGCCAGCGCCGACGGCGCGACGCCCATGACGACGGCCAGCAGCGCGGCGAGAGCTAACTGCGCCAGCCACAGACCGCCGACTCCATTGTGGCCTGCCAACTCGAAAGCCTTCCACGCCACGACTGCCTCGCCCGCGAAGGCGCCGGCGAGCATCGCGCGGCGGGTGAACAGGCGATCGGATGCCCAACCCGAGAGCGGCACCACGAGGAGCGCCAGCGCTTGCGCGGCTGTGTTGATACCGAGCGCGCGCTGTTCAGCTATGTGGCCGAACTCATGCGCGTAGGTTGGCAGAAATACCATGACCACATAGTTGACAATTCCGTAACCGGAGGTGAATAGAACGCAGGCCAACATAACGCCTGGCTCCTCCCGGATGGCCAGCCCGAGCGGCGACTGGCAGGAACGATCGTCGATCGGCGGGAGCCGCGGGCTCTCCGGCAGATGCCGCCGGAAGTAATACGCCGCCGAGGCGACCACGCCGCCCAGGAGGCAAGGCATCCGCCAGGCCCAGGCGCCGAGACGCGCCGGACCGGCCCAGCTTGTGAGCGCTGCGGCAACAGCCGCCGCGAGGAGCATGCCAGCGGTGGACCCCAGGTTGGCGACGCTGGCCGTGATGCCACGACGACTTTGCGGAACAACCTCTACCAGGTAGGTCACGGAATCCACGAATTCGCCTCCCACCGAAAATCCCTGGAACACCCGGACAAGAATCAATAAACCGGGGGCCCAGAGGCCGATTGCAGCATAGGTCGGCAACAGCCCCACCGCGACCGTCGCGACTCCCATCAGGGCCACCGAAATCATGAGGACGAATCTCCGTCCTGCGCGGTCAGCCAGGCGCCCCAGCGCGAGCGCCCCGATTGGCCGCACCGCAAAGCCGGCTGCAAATCCGCCATAGACTCCCAGGAGCGCGGCCATGCGATCGTGAGCGGGGAAGAAAAGCGAGGCCAACTCTGGCGCAAGCAAGCCATACAGCCCAAAGTCGTACCATTCGAGCAGATTACCGATGGCGCCGGCGAGAATTACCCGAAGACGGTGCTGCCTATGATCCAGGCTGCCGGATTCTTCCAGCCGGACTCTCACGAACACGTTCACCCCCACGGACGGTCTCCGCCATCGGTGAAATATTCGCACCTTCGGCGGTTCGAGGGCTGTTCGTTGCAGCACCGCGGCGGCGGTCGATCTGAGAATTCGACCCCGGCAGGTGACCGTACGAGGCGCCCTTGACCGGCTTTTCCAGGATCACGAGCCCGACGTCGTACGTATTCGGATAGCTGCCTACGTACTGCGGGTGCGGGATGACGTTGTCGGCCTTGATCCATCCATGTGCGGGGGCGTTCAGATTTGTGAAAAGGTCTTGCCCCTCCCGGTCAGCGAATGAGACCGACGGGGCGAACTTCACCCACGTATGCAGGTTCTTGACGCCGCCGTCAATGGTGCAATGGGCGGCCGTTACCATCACCGTTGGCGAGCGCAACGTCCCCGAGCAGTTGTAGAAATTCAGGTCGGCCGCCTGGAAGAGCAGCGTTCCAACATATGGATGGCCGTTGTTGTTTCTCGCGCCGCTCGGCGCGTTCGCGGCCCTGGCGATCAGGAAACCGGGAGAAGTCCCGCTTCAGGGATGTCCGGAGGTTCCTGAATAGCGGCCGCCTTTCGCGCGCCGGCGTTTTTGTTTACTGGTGGAGGAAGGCCGGCTAGGTATACTGGATCGGACCCTGTAGTCCAAATTGGAAATTCCGGGTACAATCTAGGACAATCTGGAGGCGCCGCGCCGGCGCTATCCTAAAGCTGCGTTTGCATTGTGAAAGCGGCCAGCGCAGGGGCTTGGAGTTGGAGAAAGGAGAACGAGTGCCCAACGAAGTAGCGTCTAATCCATCGACACGCCGGGTTTTCCTGGGTTCGATGACAGGCCTCACCGCGGCTTCTTACAGCCGCGTGCTGGGGGCCAACGATCGTGTTGGTGTTGGCTTTATCGGCTATGGGCTGATCGGCAAGCAGCACATCACAAATTTCAAGGCCTCGTTTCCGGACGTGGACCGCGTTGCGCTTTGCGACGTCTACAAGCCTCGCCTGGACGAAGGATTGGCGTACATGGAGAGCCCCAATGCCAAGGGCTACAGCGATTTTCGCAAGATGTACGAGAACAAGGATATCGATGGAGTGCTCGTGGCCACGCCCGACCACTGGCATGCCCTGCTGACCATCATGGCGTGCGCTGCGGGTAAGGACGTCTACTGCGAGAAGCCGCTCACGGTTTTCATCGACGAAGGCAAATGGATGCTTCAGGCCCGGGACAAGTACAAACGCGTGGTTGCGGTGGGCACGCAGCGCAACCATAATCCGGCCTACCCGAGTTCCATAAAGATCCTCCAGAGCGGCGTGTTGGGCAAGATCGAGACGGTCAAAATTCCAAATGAGGTGCGCAACATCTATCCCGGTTTCGGGAAGACGCCCGTCACGGATCCGCCCCCTGGTTTCGATTACGACCAGTGGCTCGGCCCGGCGCCCAAGCGGCCGTACCAGGCGCACCGCGGGCTTTATCACTTCCGCTGGTTCTGGGATTACTCCGGCGGCCAGTTGACCAACCTGGGCGCGCACAGCGTCGCGGCAATGCTGTTGGTCACGGGCGCCAAAGGCCCGACCAAGGTAGTGTCGTACGGGGGGCGCATCGCGCTGGAAGACGACGGCGAAACGCCCGATATCCAGGACTGCTTCTATCAGTTTCCGGGCTTCCACATGACCATGGGGATTCGCGAAGCCAACGCTTATCGCGACTCCAATGCGCAGGGCGGCGGCGGCGCGGGGACGGTCATAATGGGCACGAAGGGCAACCTGATCATAGGGACCGGCGAGGTTGTTCCCGAAAGGCACGGCGACCCGGTCAACTCGATTCCCCGATTCGTGGGCCATCCGACCGGCGGTCCGGTGTACAGCAGCACCCCGGCCGTGCCCTGGATCGACGCTCAGCCTGGACTGGGCGGCCGTCGCGGAGAGGGCGGCGGCGCGGGACGGGGGCAGGGCGCTGCTGCCGGCGCGGGGCGCGGTCCAGGCGGCGCCGCCGGCGCGGGGCGCGGGGAGGGAGACGTAATGGTCCTCAACAAGCGGGACTGGATCAATTGCATCAAGTCACGCGCCAAGCCGTTCTGCGACCTGGAGTTGGGCCATCGGACAGCCATCGTCTGCAACCTCGGCAACATGTCGCTGCGGCTCGGCAGCCGGATCATTCAATGGGATCCGGACAAGCAAGTGGTGATCGGCGATAAGCAAGCCGCCGCCATGTGCACCAGGCAGTACCGCGCGCCGTGGGACGGCGTTCTCCGCAGCCTGATCAAGGTGTGAGGGCATCGCGACGTATTCAACTAATCGCGCATAAACCGCGCAGCGATCCGCGCTGTGCTGAGACAACAGGCAACTCAAGGGGAATTGGCGCCGGTCCCTGATACCAACGCCTTGCAGCCGCGGGCGCCGCGCTCCGCAAAGTTCGAGAATCGAGTGCCGACGCCCGCGCGCGACGCGCCTAGGCCCTGTTCAGAACTCTCTTAGGCAGGAAGAAGTCGGCTTTCTTCAGGTTGCATTTCTTAGCAACATACTTGCAGAAATCGAGGCGCCCGGCCTTCTGATCGCGGGTGTCCGAGCCGAAAGTGAATTTCAGCCCCTGCTCTTTCGCCATGTTGATGAATCTCTCGTGCGGCGTATGGGCGAGGTCGTTTATTTCGACTGCGAGATCTTTCCTTTTCAGGGCCGCGACTATCTTCTGCATTCTTTCGTCGGTCCACAGCGTATAGTAATCGCGCGCAATGCAGACCGGCAGGAAGAGCGGCCATCCGAAGATGTTCAGCGGTTCATTGTTGTTGATAACCTCCAGGATGTGCGTCATGTACGTATCCATGAACCTCTGCGGATCATCAACATACGTGTCGAAATTCCATATGCGCAGCGTCTCTGCGTAGCCGTTGCCATTGGGGATGGTCTGGGCGTCCATCAGAACGTAATCCAGCTGCTTGACCGCTTCGGGCGAAAAACTCCTGGACCATCCGGGACTCATCGGCTGCAGACCACAGTAGACCGGGTAAGGCTTGAGCGACTCAGTGAACCGTCTCAAGCCCGCGTCGTCATTTACGCCGCCTCCGGGATTTACCATGATGCCGAACTGGATATTTGTCTTTTTGGAAATCGCCATCACATGGTCGATCGTGAAATTTCCGGTGAGGTGAACGTGAAGGTCGATCAACGGAAACTCGTTACCAGCCGGCGCCCCGAAGCTTCGGGGGAGAGGCAATGCGGTCAACAGCCCGCCTGCGATACCGGCGCTTTTGAGGAATGTTCTGCGTTCCATGAGGATCAGGTCCTATCGGCTGCTATCAATACTCGTATAACACATTGTTCACAGCCGGGCCGATGATCGGCTATGGCCGCGCGTGGAGGCGCGCCAGGGGCAAAGGCGTGATTCGGGGAATTGCGGGGAGGGCCAACTACTTTCGCCTTGGCGTTCCTCCGCCAGCGGGATTCTGATTAAAAACCGTTAGCCCGGGCAACCGCAATTAGTTGGGGCGCGTCCGGTAGAATCGGATATGAATATGCGGAATACACTCGGCTACGTTCTCTTCTTTACGCTCCTCGGCCTGACCGCTTCGCTGGCGCAGCAGAAGACGCCCCCGACCAAGCTCGTGTTTCCGGCGAAGAACGGAAACATCACCTTCGACCACACCGCCCATGCCAAGCGCGAGAAGAACGACTGCAAAGTCTGTCATCCCTCGCCCTTTGCGCAAGATGCCAAAGCGCCCCTCAAATTCAGACCACCGCACAAGAGCGATGAAGACGCGAAAAGTTCCTGCGGCTCGTGCCATCGCGCCGGGGGTTCTGCGTTTGAGACCAAAGGCAACTGCGCGAACGGCAAGTGCCACGTCAGGGCGGCTGCAACCAAGAAGTAGCCTCGCAGGCACAGCAGCGGAACTCCGCGACGGCGAGCGCGGCGGCCTCGTACAAGGACGCGGCAACGACTTCGACGCCGTGGGTCACGCCCACAGAGTCCGTGAACGCCACGCGGCATTTTCGGCTTGGCACGATTTCAACATAATAGGCGAATAAAAGGAGAACCGGCAACCTTCGCGCATTGTCTGTGGCGCAGAGTCTGGCTGGCGCATTATCGGGCGTTTCAGCGGTAAACTGGCGCAGAGGCCTGGGATGCGCATCTTCCTTACAGTTTTTGTTTTCACTGCGACTTTGGTTCCATTGGCCGGCCAGACGGCCGCGAATCGGGACGCGGATGAGACCGCAATCCGCGCGCTAGTCGGCAGATATGTGAATGCCCGGGAGCGGGTGGATGCCAAATCCATCGAGGCGTTGTTCACCAGCGATGCCGATCAACTCGTATCGTCCGGCGAGTGGCGCAAAGGGCGCGATGAGGTTGTTCGTGGCGCCTTGGCGAGTTCCAGGAATACGGGCGGGACGCGAAGCATCACCCTCGAATCGATCCGGTTCATATCGTCCGACGTTGCGCTCGCCGACGGACGTTACGAGATCAGCGGCCTCGCGGGCGGGCAGGACCGACGCATGTGGACGACGCTAATCCTCCACCGCGCGCCGGGTGGTTGGCGGATTGCGGCGATTCGGAACATGCTGCCGGCGGCTCCTGCGCCGGCAGCTCCCCGGTGATGAAGCAACCAACTTCTATCGTCCCGCCCGGCTCGTCTGTTGCGTCACTGGTTTGTAGCCGCATTCCGCAGCTTTCTTCATGGCTTCGATGCCCTCTTGGGTCGTCAGGAGCGGAGTTGTTTTAACGTTCTTGCACGCCCCGCCCGCTGCGACCGCCATGGAGAAAGCCGCGGCGCTGACGCTGTCGGGCATTTCCACAACGCCGATTGTGTCGTAATCGCCGAAGGAGAGCCAGAATCGTTCAACCTTGCCGCCAAGGTTTTTGATTGCGCTCTCCACGCCTTTGGCACGATCCTGCGGATTGTTCACCAACGCCGTCCACGCTTCTGGCGTGTAAGCAACCTGCAATAAATAGTGGGCCATGTGAGGGTCCTTTCCGCCGTTCCAACAATGTCGACGCACTCGAATCTACGCCCATTGCGAAATGAAGGCAAGATCGGCCGTTCTAGATTTGTCCCGCATCGCACCGTTCGGCTAATAGCCAGCGGAGATGCCCTCCATTCGCGCCAGGGCGTGCGCCGCCGCAACGGCGTCCGTGTCGGTTATGCGAATGCGCCCGCCACATGCTCCGGCCGCGGCACCGCGAGAACGCGGCATAACAGCACTTCTCAGGCGCACTGGGCAAAGGGGACATTTCTACGTTGCATTGACAGCCGCTCCATGGCGCTTGACACATCCGCCGCCTCGACCTATTATCTGCTTCCGGCCTCCAGCGGCCCATCACCGGACTCTCTGTAAGAATCAGGGTATAAGGAATCGCGCATGCAACCGATCTCGCGACGACGTTTATTGGGTTCGGCCGCCGTCTTTGCCAGCTCCGTCCCAGCGGGTTCTGCGCGGGGGGCGGGCGCCCGCAATCACCCGCTCGACGGCCTTAAGCGCCAGGACATTAAGATTACAGGTGTGAAGCTGATGCCTCTCTCTTGCCGGCTCGGGCCCGGCGAGGAGTGGCCGGACGGAGATAACCACATCGTCTACTGGAAAACGGAGGCGGCCATCGTCTCCGTGTCCACCAACGCGGGCATCACCGGGTTGGGGAGCTGCAACCAGTTCAAGGGTCCGCTGCAGATGAAGGAGTATACCGAGGCGGTCATCCAGCCTCTTCTCAAGGGCAAGAACCCCTACGACGTTGAGGCGCTTTCCGGAGGCATCAGCGGCCCGGGGGGCCGGGGCGCGTGGGCCGGCGTGGACACCGCGCTGTGGGACATCATCGCCAAATCCAGGGGCGTGCCGCTTTACCGGTTGCTGGCTATCGATACGGATCCGGTCACTCGCATCCCCGTTTACGCGAGCGGCGGCGAGTTTTCCTGGCGTAGTGACGGACGGTTCCCCGGGCCCGAGGATTTGATCCGGCAGGCGCTCAGCCACAAGGAGAAGGGATACAAGGCGTTTAAGTTCCGGCCCGGCGCAGGGTTCGGCGCCCTTGGGATCCGCATCGCCGACTTCATCCCCTATCTCCGGCGTATCCGGCAAGCTGTGGGGCCGGACCTCAGACTTATCCAGGAAGCCAACATGCGCTGGTCGGTGGCGCAATCTCTGGAGATCGCGCCGGCGCTCGAGGAGTTGAAGTTCCTCTGGTTCGAGGAGCCTGTGGCCCGCAGACCGGAGGACTACCTCGCGATCAAAAAGGCGCTTCCGACCGTAAAGATCGCGGGGGGCGAGAAGCGAGGGAACCGGGCCGAGAACGCGGAGATGGTCGACAGCGGCGCCTATGACATCGTGCAGCACTCCTGCGATGACGCCGGGATCACGGAAGCCTGGCATATGGCCCGCATGGCACACGCCCGGGGCAAGTTGCTTTGCACCCACAACTGGGGCGATGGGCTCATGGCCGTTGCGAATGCGCACCTGATGGCCGCGTCGCCAAACCGCTTCCTCCTTGAAATGAACATGACCGCCGACCCTCTCAAAGAAGGGGTGCTGAAGAACGGTCCAGTGGCGAAAAACGGGTATCTCGACATTCCCAACAAGCCGGGGCTAGGCGTCGAATTGAAAGAAGGACTCGAAGAGATGTATCCCGCGCTCCCCGGGGCGGCATCCAGGCCGGATACGGGGGTGCTGGGATGACCCTCGGGGCCTGCTTACGGGGACCATCGCTTCCCTGCCGCTTCTCTCCTCCGGCTCATTGCGCATTTGCGATATTGGAGCCAAGGTGTCCGTGATCATACGTTTGATAATCGCCGGTTTCGCCGCATCGTTCCTGATCGGGGGAGCGGGCCGCGCCGGGACCGCCGGCGACCTGCTCTCCGTCGGCCCCCTCTCCACTGATGGCAACCAGATCGTGGATGCCGAAGGCCGCCCGCAGCGCCTCGCCTGCGTGGGCTGGAACGGCGGCAATAGCGTCCGACCGCGGCTCTCCGGCCTGAACCAGGTCCCGCTCGAGACCACCATGTCGGACATGGTCCGCTTCGGCTTCAACTGCGTCCGCGCGCTGACCTCCGCCCGCGGCGTTCTCGACAACTCGAATCAGTACCTCGACCTGCTCGACCGCGTGATCGATTACGCGGGCAAGATCGGCTTGCGGATCATAGTGGACATCCACAACGACGAAGGCGGTCACGGTACGCGCGACAGTTGGGGCACGCAGCCACCCAACGGCATCTGGTACGACAAGGGCGGCGCGTCCGATGACACCGACGGCGGCGGGAACGCCGGGACGATTACCGACGCCGATTTCCAGCAGGCCTGGGTCAGTCTTGCCAGACGGTGGAAGGACAAGGCCGCCATCCTGGCCTACGACCTGATCAACGAGCCGCACCGGCTGGCCACCTGGGGCGGCTACGACGGCGCGGCGGACTCGGACACCGACATCCGCGCCATGTACATCCGCGTGGGGAACGCGATTCATGCGGTCGATCCGCGCCCGCTCATCATCGCCGAAGGGGTGCAGAGATACAACAAGGGCGCGTACGAAGGCGACCTGCGCGGCGCGGTCGATTGGCCCGTCACGCTCAAAATACCGCACAAGGTGGTCTACTCGGCGCACGTGTATCCCGCCGAGGTGAGCGCCGTCCCGAAGGACTACGGCCCGAGGTGGATCGACCGCATGAACACGCTCTGGGGCTTCCTGGTGAAGCAGAACATCGCGCCGGTTTTCGTCGGCGAGTGCGGCGATTGGCTCGCCACCCCCGACGCCCAGGCATGGGCCGCCGCGTTCGTCGCGTACGTGAACGGCGAAGCCCCCGGCGGCCCCACGTTCAAACCGGGCCAGCAAAGCATCTCCTGGGGTTGGTGGAACTGGGGCACGAGCGAAAACCGCGGCGCCGTTCCTGATTTCGGCGTCC
>JAIQFU010000035.1:0-17394 GCA_020073115.1 Terriglobia bacterium | reverse complement strand
GGCCGAGGCGCTCGGTAAGCTGTTCTTTCACGGGGGGCGCAAATGACCCTGCAGGTCACCGCCGGGCTGTCGATGTACTTCTGTTCGAACATAAGGTTGAGTACCGCCGG
The DNA here is from genome assembly GCA_020073115.1 of Terriglobia bacterium. Lineage (GTDB taxonomy): Bacteria > Acidobacteriota > Terriglobia > Bryobacterales > Bryobacteraceae > BOG-224. The sequence continues at coordinate 17,284 of JAIQFU010000035.1, read as the reverse complement.
AGGTCGGGTCTTGCCGCCGGTTCTTTGAATGCCGATCCAAGAAACCGGCGCCCCGGGCAAACCCACGGGCCTCGGCCACGAGGCCTGCCCCAACCGGCTGGCATAGAATATCGGAATGCCTCAGACGGTAGCCATTCTCGGCGGAGGGGTCGCGGGGCTCTGCGCGGCCCATGAACTGGCGGAACGCGGATTCCGGGTGCGCGTTTTCGAGCGCAAGCCCGTAATGGGCGGCAAGGCGCGCAGCATCCCCGTGCCGGATTCGGCCGCCCCAAACCGCAAGCCACTTCCCGGCGAGCACGGGTTCCGATTCTTCCCCGGATTCTACAAGCATGTCACGGACACGATGCAGCGCATCCCTTCCGGCGCAAATGGGAGCGCGTTCGATGCGCTGACGGTGGCCACGCGCATCCTCCTGGCCAGGGCCGGGCAAACAGAGATCACGTGGATTGCCCGCTGCCCGGCGACGCCGGAGGATTTCCGGGTATTTCTTCTGGAGCTGTTCACGCCTCTCGGTGTTCCGCTGCCCGAGGTCAACTATTTCGTCACCCGCCTGCTGACCGTCGCCACGAGCTGTCCCGAGCGGCGGCTGGCGGAATTCGAAAACATCGCGTGGTGGGATTTCATCGCGGCGCGGCGGATGTCAAAAACCTACCAGGCATACCTGGGACAGGGCCTGACCCGTTCCCTGGTCGCGATGCGGGCCGAGGAGAGCAGCGCCCGCACGGTGGGCATCACGCAGCTGCAACTGCTTTACGGACTGATCGGTCCGGACCGGGTTTTCGACCGCCTGCTCACCGGCCCGACCAGCGATGTCTGGATCGACCCCTGGACTCAATACCTGCGGAAGCTGGGGGTGGAGTTCTATCCGGGAACGCGCGTGGCCGGAATCGAAACGCATGGCGCCCGCGTCACCGGCGTCGCAACGGAAGGCGGGCCGCGGATCACGGCCGATTTTTACGTATCGGCCCTGCCGGTGGAGGTCATGGCCCCGCTCGTCACCGACAACCTGAAGCGCGCGGCGCCCTCGCTCGCCAACCTGGACAAGCTGCAAACCCGGTGGATGAATGGCATTCAGTTCTACCTCTCGGAGGATGTCCCGCTGGTAAACGGGCACGCGATCTTCCTGGACTCGCCGTGGGCGCTCACCTCCATTTCGCAGCGGCAATTCTGGACAAACGCGGATTTCTCGCAGTTCGGCAACGGCAACGTCCGCGGGATTTTTTCGGTGGACATCTCGGACTGGGAAGCGCCGGGCGTGGTTTACGGCAAGCCCGCGCGGGAGTGCACCGCGGAGCAGATTAAGGACGAGGTCTGGACGCAGCTCAAGCAGCACCTGAACGACGGCGGTTCCGCGCCCATCGACGACGCGAACCTCGTGGCCTGGTTCCTGGATCCCGATATCGAGTTTTCCAATCCGGGCACGGCGGCGAACGCGGAGCCGTTGCTGATCAACACTGCGGGATCCCTTCAGTACCGCCCGGAGGCCCAGGCCGAGCTGGAGAACCTGTTCCTGGCTTCGGACTACGTGCGCACCTACACCGATATCGCCTGCATGGAGGCCGCGAACGAAGCGGCCCGGCGCGCCGTGAACTGCGTGCTCGTGGCTTCCGGCTCCACGGGCGCGCCGGCGAAACTATGGCCGCTGGAGGAGCCGGCATTCCTGAAACCGATACAGGAGATCGACCGCATCCGGTTCGGGCTCGGACTTCCCCATCATTTGGCCGGGCTGACGGGCATGGATGCCCGAGCCGGCTTGCCTTGAGTTGGCGACTCTCGGAGGCAAACCGGGTAGGCCCTGAACCACTCAGTTCTCAGAATTCTCGCGCGGCTTCCGGCGTCACGCTATCGGGAATGATGGCCGCAAGCCCGCCGCCACCCCGGGACGTTAGCGTGCTGCCGGGGGAACGGCCCGGATCGGCACGTTCGCCGTGGCGGCTTTCCCGGCCGGATCGCGCACGTACACGAAGATGCGATAGTTGCCGGGCTTGTCGGGGACTTGGATGCGGGCTTCATTTCCGGCGGTGGAAAGGACAGCTCCGTCAATCGGAACGCTGGCAGGTTCGCGGTCGCCGCCGCTGGATGGATTGTCGGAGACGTCCACTCGGAGGTCCCAGGCCACCTTCAGTGGGTCGCCTTCGGGGTCGGAAGGGGTGATGGAGCAACGCAGCTTCGTGCCCGGCAGAAACTCGTTCTCACGGTCCGTGGCGCCCGACTCGGCGGCGATCTTGATCTTCCCGGGCCCGATGCGGGGGGCGCGGTTGGCCGGCCACTTGCCGGTCCAGAAGTATGTCATGACATCGGCCGCCTCGGTGGGACTGCCGTCGGGCAGAAACATGCCGTACCAGGTGTGGGTCTTCTCCTGTTTGTTGCCCCACAAGAAGACATAGGCGCCCAGCGCCTGCGGCCGGCCTTCCACGGCATGGCGGTAGGCTTTCAGATAGAAGTCGGCTTTCTCGGTGCTGCTATCTTCGATGGGCAGGCCCCAGGGCGTCTTGGCGACTTCCCAGTGCCCGCGCGGCCCGAATTCCGTGACGATGTAGGGCTTGTCCCATCCCGCGGCGGCCACCGCTTCGGGCAGTTGCAGCATGGAACCGTAGGCGTTGAGACCGATGGCGTCCAGGCTGGGGCAGAGCTTCTTGACCTCGGCCAGGCGGCTGGCTCCGGCAAGGACGGTGATGACGGGGTGGTTTGGGTCCTCGGCCTTGATCGCCCTGGCGAGGTCTTCGAGCGCAGCCCATAAAAGGAGGCGGTCGGTCTCCTTGGCGGACAACTCGGACTCGTTCCCCAGCGCCCAGGCGAGGATGGCGGGGTGATTCTTGAAGCGTTTCACAACGGCCAGTGCGGCGTCGAGTTGTTTGGCCACGGCTTCTTTGTTGGAATAGTCAAAGCCCTGCCGCGGCTTCCCGATAGAGAGCCCATACTGGACGGAGATTCCGGCGGCGTGCAGGCGGTCGAGATTCGCGGCGTCGCCGCCTCCGCGTACGGAGTTCCCGCCGGCAGCCAGAAGCGTCGCCGGGTCTCGCCCGCCGCCGCCCTTGATGAAGTAGGGCTTGCCGTTGCGGAGCAACTGGAAGCCGCCATCGGGTTTGCGCGCGATGCGGACTACGGAAGGCTCGCCGCCCGCCGCGGGAGGATCCTGGGCGGGCAGAGACAGGGCGGAGAGAGCCAAGACGAGGAGTGCCGGGCTAAAGAGAAAGGTCGCGGGGCTGCTCGCTGACGGCCGCGGCTCTGTGGGTTGCGACATTTGGTTCGACGCCTCCTGGTAAGTTACTTGATCCGGATCGAATAGAGTGAGGTGCGCGCGGTAATGAACAGCGTTTTGCCGTCCTGGCCGCCCAACGCGAGGCTGGTGGGCCGCTCGGGGACCTCAATTGCGCCAAGGCTCTTTCCATGGGGCGAATAGACGAAGATCTGTCCGGCGGCGAGATAGACATTGCCGGCCGCATCCACCGCCAGGCCTTCACCGCCCTGATGGGCGAAGAGTTTCGGATCGGCCACCCCGCCGCTTTCATCGATGGTAGCGGAGTAGGTCTGGAGTTCGGCTTCATCGGTGATGTAGAACGGCTTTCCGGGAACAGCTTTCGCCAGCCCGAACGCGCGCAGCACGTCGTGCATTTTCGTGCCGTAGTACTGGGTGGCGTTGATGAAGTCCTGCCCCGCGGGAATGAATGTGGTTCCGTCCGGCGAGATGAATTGGAACTCCTTCTTCACGGGAACGGCTTCGAGGAAGTCGTTGTCCCAGCGCCAGTGATTCACGGGCAGCGCCGGAGTCATGCCCTTGCGGGGAGCGGCAGGTTGGGGTTTGAGGACCTGCGCTTCGAGCCCGGGCTCGCCGGGGTTGAAGGCATAGACCACGCCGCGGCCTCCGTAGGAGATTACGAGCAGGTTACCGGCTTTGTCGAAGACCAGATTGACCGGATCGAGCGGGCTATCCCGCACTGTCTCGACCCGGCGGTCCGCCACCGACCAACGCAGGATTTTCTGCCAGTGAGCATCGACGAAGAACACGTCGCCGGAGGGCGAGACCGCGGCGCCGGAGATGTTGTAGAACCCGGTAGCAAGCCGCCGGACTTTGGCGCCCGCGGCGACCACGGTGGGCATGGGCTTGGGACGCGCGACGGGCGCATTGCCGGAGATGTTCATCCAGGCGAACTCGCGCTGGCGCAGGCCGAAATCGTGCGCCTGGTCGAACACCGAGTGATCGAACGACGCCTTGGAGTCGCTATAGCAGTGGATGTTGCGCAGCCGGATGTTTTTCGAGGCGTTGACGAGAATCGCGTAAGGGAAGGGCTGAAACATGCTCACCACGCGGTAGATATGCATGTTGGCGACGGTGATGTTGCTGGAACGGTCGATTTCGAGAGGCAGGGCAAAGCCGCCTTCGCCGCGCTCTTCCTCGGTCTGCAGCGAATAAATGTTCCAGTTCGACGCGTTGCGGATAACGATTTCGCTGCGGACGTGGTGCTCGCTGGACATTTCGTACACGCGCCCTTCGGTGGTGGTGTCGGAGACCAGCATGCCCGCTTGGGCGAAGGTGCTGGGAGTCCAGATATCGAAGAACGTACCGCCGCCGCCATCGGTCACCCACAGGCTCGGATACTGCCCGTCCCAGCGCCGGTTGAGGTTGGGATCGGCAGTGTGGGTGTTGTTGTACGGGTTCTCGCGGGCGCCATCGATGGAATTGGTTCCGTGGCCGCCCAGGAGGCGAACATCGTTGGCCATGGAATCGGCCCCGGCCATCCACTTGAGCGCCACAGCCCGCGGGTTGATGCCGTTGGTGTAAATGCCCAGCCCGGCCATGATGTTCGTTCCGCCTTTGGGCGTTTCGATGACCGGGACGGGGCCGCCGACGCCCTGGAAGGCGGGCGTGGAATCCGCCAACACAAATGCTGTTGATGACGGGTGCAGGCCCACCAGCACGGTAGCGGGGCGGAGCGCCACTGTGCCGGTCAACAGGTATCTTCCGATGGGGAAGTACAGCGCGCGGTTGGAGGCGATGGCCGCACGGAGGGCGCCCGTGTCATCGGTTTTCCCGTCGCCCTTCAAACCGAGCGTCAGCACGTTGACCCAGGTATCGGGGGACGGCAGGGCAGGCAGCGCGGCGCGGTCAGCCGGCAACTCTTTGAGGGGAACCGCCTCGAAGCCGGTACGAATGGCGGCATCGGCGCCGAGGTCGGCGTAGTGCAATCCATGCGAGAACGTCTTCACCTCGTAGAGAGGGCCGGGACCGGGGAACCTCTTGCCGCTCTCGCGCAATTGGGCGAACGTGGGCACGTTGCGGCAGACCACACCCTCGATGTTGATCTCGGTCTTCAGGCTGTTTTCGCGGGAGATGACGACCGCGGGGCCGGCGATGTCTTCCATGCGGCCGTTCTTGAGCCAGAGCTCCTCGATGTAACCGGGATCGACGGCGATGGCCGTGGGCACTTTGCGGAAGGTAGGATGGATCAGAGTGAGGCCCGCTTCATGGGACAGGATGGCGGCGACCTTCTGCCCTTCGAAAATCGAATCGACCAGGGTGAACTGCCAGCCGGGAGAAGGTTTGCGGGTCATGATGCCGTATTGGCCGCCGATGAAACGCAGGTCTTCGGCGGCGTTGCCGGTATCGTGGATGCCGGCCATGGCCGAGCCCAGCCGAAAATCCATGTGGGCCAGATAGCAGTGCTGCGCGTACCGCCCGCGAATGCCGACGGCCCGGGGATTGCCTTCGCCGATTTCGATGTCGATATTGCTCATGGCGGAATAGAAAGTACCCGGGCTGGAGTCGCCCGGATAACTGACGTCCAAACCGCCGAGCGCGTGCCTGCGCGGCTCCAGGGCCGGGGGGTTGCCGCCTCCCCGCCGTCCGCCGCTGAAAAAGATCATGAAGGCTTCCTGATCCTGGTAGCCGGGCGTGTTCGGGGCCAGGAGGATTGTGGGCCGCGTTGCGCCGTAACCGAACACCCGTATTCCGGGGCCGATGAAGATGGTTTTGGTTATGCGGTAGCGGCCCTCGGGAAGGAAGACAACGCCGGCGCCGGCGACTTTGTCGATGGCCTGCTGGATGGCGGCGGTGTCATCGGCGACGCCATCGCCGCGCACGGGGAAATTGTCTTTGGTCAGGTAGACGGCTTTGGGATCGTCCGGGCGGACGGGGTAGTACGAAGCTCCGCGGGACGGCATCGCGAACAGCGTTGCGAGCAAGAGGGCGGATGACGCTTTCTGCATCGATTGCTCCGATATGATCTAAGTTCTACCACGTGATGAGGCGCTACAACTGTCGCTGCCGGCCCGAGCAGTGCCGTGTCGATCCCGAGCAGATGGCAGAGAACAAACAGCGTCGGGCGGTGCGGATGTGCTCTGACCGACCGGTCCCGTCACGGCCTGAGCCGGGAAAAGCCGATGCTGACGCGCGGGTCTGAGCTCCGGCCGTTGGCATCCGGCTGGACGGCGTCGCTCTTGACGCTCACGTCCAGTAATTCCGATCGAGACTGCGATATTGCACCGCCTCGGCCACGTGCTTGGCCGATACGCCAACGGATTCACCCAGATCGGCGATGGTCCGCGCAACCTTCAAAATGCGGTCGTGCGCCCGGGCGGAAAAGCCCATCCGGCGAACGGCCATTTCCAGCGTCCGCTCACCGGAATCGTCCAGCGCACATAATTTGCGGACCATACGGGCGGGCATCCGTGCATTGTAATATCCGCGCGCCTGTTGAATAACGCGCGCGCTCTCCACGCGGGCACGGATATCCGAAGAGCTTTCGGCAACCGCGTCTCCTCGCAGTTCCTTGTACGGAACAGCGGGCACCTCCACGTGAATGTCGATGCGATCCAGCAGCGGACCGCTGATTTTGTTCAGATACTGCTGGATCTGCCCGGCGTGCAGCGACATTCACGGGACGAGTCTCCCAGAAAGCCGCACTTACAGGGATTCATCGCAGCGACCAAAATCAGCGCGCTGGGGAAGGAGAGCGTCATGTTCGCCCGCGCAATCGTGACCGAGCCGTCTTCCAGCGGCTGGCGCAGCATCTCCAGCACGTCCCGCGGAAACTCCGGAAACTCGTCCAGGAACAGCACGCCGTTGTGCGCCAGACTGACTTCGCCCGGCCGGGGGGCGCCCATCCCGCCGCCGATCAGCCCGGCGTCGGAGATGGAGTGGTGCGGCGAGCGAAACGGCCGGTCGTGCAACAACCCGCCGCCGCCGGGCAGCATCCCGGCAATGCTGTGGACTTTGGTGGTCTCGATCGCCTCTTCAAAAGTCAGCGGTGGGAGAATGCCCGCGAAGCGCTTGGCGAGCATGGTCTTGCCCGAACCCGGCGGCCCGATCATCAGCACGTTGTGCGAACCCGCCGCCGCCACTTCGAGCGCCCGCTTGGCCATGGTCTGCCCGCGCACGTCGCGGAAGTCGGGAGCAGTCGCCGATGCCGCTTGCGGGTGATGGCCATCGGGCGGGACGGGAGAGAACTCCTCGGGCCGCGTGAGCAGCGCGACCACCTCCGCCAGGTGCCGCACGCCATAGACGTTGACGTCCCGGACCACAGCCGCCTCGGCCGCGTTCTCGGCGGGCACGATGAGATTGGGGATGCCCTTCTCCCGCGCGCAAACCGCGACGGATAACGCGCCGCGAATCGAGCGGATGGCCCCGTCCAGCGACAGTTCGCCGATGGCGATATGGCCGTCCAGCCCGCGGATGGTCCCCATCGCGCCGAGAATGCCTAGCGCCATGGGTAGATCGAAACCGGCGCCTTCCTTGCGCACGTTGGCTGGCGCCAGGTTGATGGTCACCGCCTTATTGGGGTAACCGAACCCGGAGTTCAGCAGCGCGGACTTGATCCGCTCCCGGCTCTCGCGTACGGCGGTGTCGGGCATGCCGACGAGGAAGAAGTCGCGCGCCGAGCCGGACGAGTACATGTCGACTTCGACATCGATCAGGTGAGCATCGATGCCGTAAACGGCGGCGCTGCGAGTTTTGAACAGCGCCATATAGATGGACGTGTAATACCAAAGTATACGCTATGGCGAACCGCTCCCTGACGCCATGGAGCCGCAGGCATGGAGCCGCAGGCCGTGCGGGAATGTCTTTTGCCGCGCGGAGGCCGCGGATGTCGCGAGGCCACGCTTCACCCTGCTAGTTGTGATTGATATGTCGTGATGGAACGGGGGCTTGGCTCCGGGGTGTTGCTCGTCGAATTTCCCAACGCTCTGCCCTCATGCTCCCGTAGCAGTTGTTATCTGCACGCATGTGCGTGCATGTCACAACTGAGACAGACTCAGGCCTGAGTGCCAGGCGCAAAAATAGGCCGCACAACTAGCAGGCAAGATTGGGCTTGCGAGCCCACGAGCGTGGACCCGGCGCGGCGGGAAACCTTGCCGGTGGAATGATACGATCGAAGCTGTATGCGGAAACTGCTCTTCGCCCTCCCCGCTCTGCTCCTCATCCTTACCACCTCCGACGCGATCATCGGCAAGCCGGAACCTGCCCCCTCTCCCTACGTCGTCGGAATCCGGCGCAAAGGGCCGTCCTGGAAAGCGGACCTGGATACTCCTGAAGGCCGGCGCATGATCCAATCCCACGCTAAGGTCATCGCCAAGATGGAGGCCACAGGCAAGCTCATCGCCGCGGGTCCTTTCGGAGGCCCTTCCGATCTGCGCGGGCTCCTGCTGTTCCGCGATTGCACCATCGAGGAAGCCCGCCGTATGGCTTCCGAGGACCCGGTGGTACAGAGCGGTCAGATCACGATGGAGTACTACACCTGGATGGCTCAACTGACGTTCGCGCACTGAGAGAGAAATTGCCTGCGCTGTCCAACACCTAGGCGGATACGTCGCAATTAATGCCGATTACCGTACCGGGGAGCATGGCCGGGCGTCTGCGGGGCGACCAAGCCACTCGACTTGCTGCCGCCGGCAGACCGTCGTCACAGGGGACTCGCTAAGGTAACCTTTTCACCGGTCGTACGCCCCGTCCCCACGGACTGGACATTGTTGTTGCCCGACAGGATCGAGAGCCCGGCCCCTTGGCCGACTTGGTAGGAAAGGCCAGTCTCTCGTTCAGTCCCCCCGCCGCGGATGACATTGTTCAACACGTTGATGACGCCTACCCCGCTGTTCACCTGCGGGATCCCGATGTAGATCAGTTTTCCCGTTTTCGTTGTGGCTCCGGAGCCAAACACCTTGTTGTCGCGGATCACGCTGGCCGAACCGCCCTGCACGGTACAGGCGATGCCATACCAAGTTTCGTCGCCTCCGCTTTCCCCGAAGCCCTCGATGTAGTTGTCCGCAATAGTGGTTCCCCAGCACCGGTGGGCGTAGATGGCGTGCTGCTTCACGCCGTACAGGTGGTTGCCCTCCACCTTCCAGCCCGCGGCGTTGTCCATGCGAATCGCAGATTCTCCCGAATTGGCGATCCAGCTGTCCAACAGGTCCCAATCCGTCAGAGAATTGCCCGGATCCGCCACGTGGATGCCGTTGGCGCCCGAGCCCGTAATGAAGCAGTTGGAGATGCGGCCATTTACTTGCGTGGACGTCAGCCGCGTCTTCCCGTCCTTGCTCAGGTTCGTCAGCCGGATGCCGTCGGCGGGCGCGCTCCGCACCTGCAAGTCTTCGACTACGGTCAGCCACGAGCGAATCACCAGAGCGCTCGTCCCGGTGTTGTTGGCCCGGTTGCCGTCGAGGGTCATGTGCGCGATCCGGATGGGACCGCCTGTGCCGGCGGCGTTCGCGTCCCAACTGTCGGAAGCGACCAGCGCCGCCAGGTTCGCTCCATTCGCCTGACGAATGATTGTGCCTGTGCGGGAGTCGCCAACGTAGCTGCGATTGCCGGCCAGGATGATGGTGTGCTCCGCGAGGCATTTCCCGTGGATGTGGATGGCGTCGCCCGGCTGGCTGCCGGTGATCGCGGCATTCAGGATTTTCGCGTCCCCTGATGCGTTCAGGCAGGTCGCATTGACGTCGGCCGCCTTGGCTGCGGGGCCCGCAGCCAGGGCCAACGCCAGGCGCAGGGCAACCGGACTTATTCGTTCGAACATGGCTTTCCGACGGCTACATTCTAACCGATCGTGGGGCGAGAGGCTTCCACGTTCGTAAGCGCCAAGTTCGTAAGCGTCCGGGAGTCCTCAAACGTGAAGAAGACGCGGCATAGCGAAGAGCAGATCGTCGGCGTGCTGAAGCAGATGGAGGCCGGCCGAAAGGTTCCCGAGTTGGCGCGGGAACTGGGCGCAAGCGAGGCGACGCTGTACACGTGGAAGAGCAGGTACGGCGGCATGGAAGTGAACGAGGCGCGGCGCTTGAAGGAACTGGAGGAAGAGAACGGGCGTCTGAAGTTGTTCGTCGCCGATCTCAGCCTGGATCGGGAAGCCTTGAAAGGGGTCATCCGAAAAAACGGCTGGAGCTTGTAGGCCAGCGGCAGGATAAGGAGATGGCCCGCGCCATCTCCAACGTGCCGCAAGAGGTGGCTACTCTTTCCCTGATGGTGGACGTCGGCGGCCGCCTTGAACGCCGGGGGTCCATTGCGGGACAATATTGTTCACTTGGGAGGGCTTTTGAGATGAATGTGGCTTCTGCGTCCGCCGGCTACAGCTTCCGGCCTCAACTTCTGGAACGGCGCGCTCGACTGCAGGCGGCTGCAGGCTCCGTTCCCACTGGCTACTTCAATGAACTCATAGCCGAAATAGACTCTGCTCTGCAAAGAATCGAAATCGGCTCGTACGGCCTCTGCGACGCTTGCCACCTTCCGATCGAGGGGGACCTGCTGGAGCGCGATCCTTTGGTCCGGTATTGTTTGCCCCACCTCAGTCAGGCGGAGTTGCTCGCATATCAGCAAGACCTCGAGTTGGCCGCGCAAATCCAGGCAAAGCTCTTGCCGCCTAGGGACGTCGGCCTGGAGAACTGGGACACGCAATATCGCTATGTGCCCGCCGGCGCGGTAGGGGGAGATTACTGCGAACTGATCCCCCTGGGCGACGGCAACTCGCTTTTCTTCGCCGTTGGCGACGTTGCCGGCAAAGGCGTGGCCGCTTCACTGCTGATGACGCACCTGAGTGCGATCTTCCGTAGTTTGTTATTGCTGGATTTATCGCTGGTCGATATGGTATCCCGCGCCAACAGGCTTTTCTGCGAGAGCACCGCCGCGGCGCATTACGCGACGCTGGTATGTGGCCGCGCAACTTCCAGCGGACTGGAAATCTGCAACGCCGGCCACTGCCCGGGTTTGCTTTTGCAGCGGGGCGCAACCCAGCGATTGGGTTCAACCGGCTTGCCCCTGGGCCTCTTCTGTGGCGGTCAGTACACGGTAACGCCCATCAGCATCGGGGCCGGCGAGAGTCTCGTGTTGTATTCCGATGGCATCACTGAGGCGCAGGATCCGGCAGGCGACGAATACCAGGAAGAGCGACTAATCACCTCGCTGCGGGACCGCTTTGAGCAAGGCGCTGGCGCTATGGCTGACGCCGTCATGCGGGATGTTGCCCGGTTTTGCCGAACGCATCCGCCCGTTGACGATATGACCCTGCTCGTCGTGCGTCGTCGCGGTTGACTACGCTCGCGTGGCAATGGTTTACTCCCCGGGGCGCTCTTGATGTTGTTCCAGTTCTCTTCGAGGACCCGCCGGTCGCCGTAATGCTCGAACAGCAGCATGGGCAGGAACACCTGGTCGCCGGACCAGACGGGAATGGATTTCTCGCCGGCGCTGTCGCGGTGGACGGCGGAGCCTTCGGCCACGAGCGAGTCCATCTGGCAGGGAGTGCGTTCGTCGCGAACGGCGGTATCGGTGGGGATGCCCATCGAGTTGTTCAGGATGGACCAGCGGAAGTTGCTGTGAGTCCGGTTGAGCAGAGAACTCGAAGAGGTGAAGCCTCCGGCCGATTCCACGCCGAAATGCACCGCCCGGCCCTCGAGGCTTTGGAGGGTCGGAACGCCGGGAAAGCCGGTCACCTCGACGTAGCGGAAGCCATGGTAAGTGAAGCGCAGCTCGTCGCAATACTCGGCCCAATCCTCCAACACGTCAGGCTTTTGTGCGTGACAAAGGGCGCGGCCCTCGCGATCTGATCTTTCAACGTGCTGAAGGGGAGAAACCGGCATACCTGAGCCATCGGAGTTGGCAGGTGCTTGAACGTTGGGCGCTGCACCTCCGTGAACACCTTCTGGCGGCGCTCATCGGGAGCCACGATGAACAGCGGAGTATCCAGATTCGGCAGCATCGAAATGAGATCGGCCATCCGCAGCAGACCGGAATAAATCGAGGTCGTGGACTCAATCTCGAAAGCCGCCAGTATTGATTCCCCTTCAGCCAGATCCGTCGATTATTTCGATGGTCTTGTTGACCGCCGCGTCGAAATTGAAGGCGAGTTCGGACGGCAGCCGCTTGAGGGCCGCGAACGTCTGGCCATTCAGGCTTTTCCCTTGGTCGTTCTTCGCCACCCAAACAAGAGTATGCGTGACATTCAGTCGCAGTTCCGCTTCAGTTTCTAACGCCATTTGCGCCCCACCCGGAGTGGGCTTGCTTCAAGCCCGCTCCGGGTAATCCCTATTTAGCCGTTGGCTACCAATCTCTGTTCACTCGCTATACTGATGCCCATGCGTACCATTCTGGCGTGCGCTCTGCTGGCCATGTCCGCCATTGCCGCCGCGCCCTACAGCGGCGAGCTGATTTTTCCCCTGGAGAAATGGCACAACCACTCTTCGTCAATCGCGGAACTGCCGAACGGCGATCTCCTCGTGTGCTGGTTTCACGGCTCGGGTGAACGCAATGCCGACGATGTCCTTCTCCGGGGCGCCCGCTGGAACCACGCGACGGGCGCGTGGAGCGCGCCATTCCTCATGGCCGACACGCCCGGCTTCCCCGACACGAATCCCGTGCTGTTCCTTGATGCGCGGAAGCGATTGTTCTTGTTTTGGCCGCTGATCATCGCACACCGCTGGGAAACGGCGCTGATGAAATACCGAATCTCGACCGACTACCAACAGCCCTCCGGCCCTCCGCACTGGGAGTTCCAGGACAACATCGTTCTCATTCCGAAAAACATCGAGGCCAAAACGAAAGAGCTGGCAACGAAAGCAGCGGCGGGAACGGGTCCATTGGCCCAACGCGCAACGCAACTGATTACTCGCCTCTTTGTCGCGTGGTCCAACGGGGCCCATTCTTCCGATGAATACTTCTCCCGCCTGGGTTGGTTCACCCGCACGCATCCCCTGCAATTGCCTTCGGGACGCATTCTCGTTCCCATGTACTCCGACGGCTTCTCCTATGGCATCATGGCCATCAGCGATGACGATGGGTACACGTGGTTCGCGAGCGAGCCGATCGTCGGCGTCGGCTGCATCCAACCCTCGGTCGTCCGCAGGAAAGACGGCGCGCTCGTCGCTTACCTGCGCGACAACGGCCCGCCGCCGAAACGCGCGCAGATCAGTCTCTCCAAGGACGATGGCGTCACCTGGACGCAGGCCCGTGACACTGATATTCCCAACCCGGGGACGAGCCTGGAGGTGATCCGGCTGCGGAATGGAGACTGGCTGATGGTCTACAACGACATAGAGCAGGGGCGCTATTCGCTGGCTGCCGCCGTGTCCGACGACGAAGGCGCAACCTGGAAATGGAAACGCCATTTGGACGGCAGACCATCGGCCGCGAGCGCCAATGCATTTCATTACCCGTCGGTGATCCAGGCTGCTGACGGATCCCTGCACGTCACTTACAGCTACTTCGTTTCCGGAGGGAAGACCATTAAACATGCCCGGTTCATCGAAGATTGGGTGAAAGCCGGCGACTGAGGCGCGGGGCTTGTGTTGGAAGCGCTGAAGAATGCCCGGCTGTAACCGCTCCCTTACGGTCGCGGCTCGCTAACCCCTTTGGTCGCGCAGGCCCGATTGCGAGCCGCGGCCGTGAGGGGGCGGTTTTTTCGAGGCTGTTTAGGAACTGAAGTCGCGCTTATCGCCTGACGCCGCTTTGCGCCTGTTCTGTCGCGTCAGCCTGGACCATAGCCAACAGGCGCCCACAATTCCCGCGATCTCTGCAGTTGTGTCGATCAGCGCCCTGTGCGCCAGCGGGTTGGTCCGCATTTCCATCTCAAGGTCCATGGCAGTGAAGACAAAGAGGACCGCAAAGGCCAGGGAGAATATCGCAGAAAGCACGATCATCAGAAAGCGAATCCAGCGCGGAAACGGATGCTTGAGCGCAAAGGCCCAAATGGCCGCCGTCGCAGCGGCGGACGTGATCAGTACTAAAGCTTCGCTACAGAATGAACCTGTCAACCTGGGGGAATTTGCGAATACCACCACCCACAGCAGTACGCCGCCCCAGAACAGGAACCATCTACTCGCCATACGGGCGCACATCCGCATCATCATCAACGAGCAGAATCGTCTGTTGAGCGATGGTTATGTCCTCAACAGGAATTCTAAGGCCTTCTGCCCCTTTGGCGAAACTAGTGCGATTACTAGGTGCGCTAGAGTGGTCCGCCCTCTTCGTCTCAGGTTCAATTGCGTGAAGCTTCATGGGAACCTGGAGTAGTGTACCTGTTTGGCAGTTACGCCGAGCGCGAAGCATATCACATCGCATCGAGTATAGAACGGGCCGCGCCGCGCAAGTCGCACCCCATGATGGCGAATCCGTTCGGCCCGTCAACGTTCTTTTCATAGCGCCGTCGACCGATCTGACAGAAGTGGCAGTCCGCCACCACCTCCTGCTGCCAGCCCGACAGTCTTTGGAAACTGGGAAAGGCGATAGGCTTGGCGTGGCTATAGTCCGCCTTCAGTCCGTTGCCGCCGCTCGCACGCAACTCGACCGATTGGCACGACTTGCGACAGCCGCTCGAGGCTGCCTTGGACATTGGTGATGCTCCCGCAGTGCCGCCCCAGCGGGGGATTGGACACGGGAGAAAGCCATGACGCCGATACGAATTGACGGCCGGCATTTCCGGTTCCGCCAGGTCCCCGGCCGCTTGGTATGGGGACGCGACCAAAGTGTCCGCGGTGTCCGAGGTTTTTTGATCTATTGTCTTTAATCCTCTTTTAGCGCCATCCCAAAAAAACAGAAGAAAAAACGGTCGACACCCTGGACACCGAAGACACGTTCAGCTTCGGTTACACCGTCCTCGGCACCCCCGAGGTCGCGGCTGTGCCTAGCCGCGAGAGCAGGGCCTACCCTACGTGCCCTACGAAAGAGACTCGTTGGGGCGCAAAAAAGACTTTCGTGCGCTAAACTGCGCCCCAGCGCGCCCCTATGCGCCCCGGATACGCGCATTGCGCCGTCGGCCGCCGTTCCATAGTATGTCCGGATATTGGGGACCGACGCCTGTGCGACCACCTTGTACGACCCTGCCGGTATCGTCATGCTGCCGCTCGCCTGTGCGCGTAATGAAATCACCCCATGGCTCCCTTTTCACTTGCGCCCATTTTGCCCGCGTGGCCTGGTCCACCCCGATCGGCCGAGCCGCCTCTTCCTGCGCGATTCCGAGCGCCGCCCGGCGCCGGACCAGCCGCTCAGCCCAAGTCTGCCCCTCTGGCAAAGGGTTGTACCCGAGGAACCCGAGAATTGCCGGCATACACCTGAACTCCTGAAATACGGGATAATATAGTGACGAAAGCGCGCCGAGGAGGCTCACATGCCCGTTCAGCCAGGAGAAAAGCAGGAGCGAGTCCTATTTAAGTACCTCAGATTCCAGATGTGCTGCGTTGATGTGATCCAAGGAGATCAGAAGGTCCGCGAGCTTCTGGGGATGAAAGGCATGTACAAGTGCGCAGACGCTCTTGGCCTCCATACAGACATCAACGGCCCAGGCCCCAGGCGGATTACGGTGGCCGAATCAAAAGGCACGGATATGGGCTCGGCGGTGGAACAACTCGGTAACGCCGCGGCTGGGGTGTTTGAGAAATTCGGCCGCGAAACCCGGGTTGATCTACTCGTGCTTGTCCCTACACTCGTGGAGCGACCTAGCGGGTTCCTGTCTCCTGGCGCCGGGTACAGGGCGGACCCGCTCAAGACCGGGCTCAACAAGTTCACTCTGCTGGAATCACCTGGGGGAGCCCCGTTCCCGGCCCGGCCCAAGGTCACGTATCCTGAGTGGGTAACGTGGGCTCCGCGCGTGAACGCGATGCCGATCATCATATTACGACTCGACATTCCCGCGTCCTGACGAGTACGATTTCGTCGCTACGCTGTCCGGCCCATTCTCAGAGAGCATATACGGCACCAACTCGCAGGGCCGCCTCTTGCTCGTCATCCCAAGGGCCGCGCGGTGTCGGACCAGCCGCTACGCCCAGGTTGGTCGGTGACGGTTCTCTGTTAGAGGGCTGGGTGCCGGCCGAGCCTAATCCGAAATCGCGCCTTAAGCCGTCCAGCAATCCCCGGTAGTCCCAGAAGCGCCCTTCCGCGCCGTGTTCGATGACGCTTTTGAGCGCGGCCACTGCCAAGTGCGTCTTGCCTCCTGCTGGCGGGCCGAACAGCAACAGCCCCGGCGGATCGTTCTTCGGATAATCCCGCACCCACCGCTGCACTCGATTTAGCGCTCGCTTTAGCGGAGCGTGCGCGGAATGCCCGGTCGGCGGAGTCTCGAACGATTCGAAGGTCATCGTGCGGGCGAGTCTAGCTGGGATTTGCGCGCGCTCTCTACGTTGCTGCGCTATTGCCGGGGCGCGGCAGGAGCACACCATGGCGCCGTAAACGCCATTTATCGTTACCTCAACAAAGCCGACGCCTCTACATTTTTTGCAGTTATCAATGATGCTCATGAATGTCCGCTACCTCTCCTGCGCAAGCCGATATTTCGCCATTCTCCGGGCTGGCCAGCCGGCAGAGCCAGGTCCGCCTCCCGCGCCCGCGGACCGCGAACTGGACACCCGATGCGCCCTAGCGGGAGTTTACTCGGAGTCAACTGCGGAGTCTGCTAACTCCTAGTTGGAAAACGAGTTCGGGCCGAGGCTCGCGTATTACCCTTGTTGGGTACTACTTATGCTGTTCAGACCCAGCGCCTCGGTCAGAGCCTGTTGCACCAGCGTCTGTTTGGAAAGGATCGTGGCCACGCGGTTGGGTCCCTTCTGTCCTTGGGGAGGATAGAGAAGCGCGAACTGCTGGATTTGGGCCAGCTCGTCCGTCAGATTTTCCAAGCTAAGTCCAGGCCATGCACCATTGGCCTTTTTGTGGACGTATTGCAGCAGGGAGATGCCCAGCATGCAACAAAAGCCTCGTCGGGGCAGTGATCCTCGACAAACGCGTCGAAGTCCATGATCTTCCGAACCGTGCCCATGTAGATCTTACCGACCTCCACCTCTTCGGTAATCCGATTGATCATTTCTTTGGCCTTCTGGG
>JAIQFU010000523.1 GCA_020073115.1 Terriglobia bacterium | reverse complement strand
CGATCTCCGCGACCTCCGCCTCCGCATGGTGGAATCCTGACCTGATACCCTGGATGTTTGTCCCGGCATCCCCTCTTCAGGCCTTACGCCGCCCTGGTCGCAGTGTGCTTCTTCTGGGGAACGACTTACCTCGGCATCCGCATGGCGCTCGAGTCGTTCCCTCCGATGATGCTGGTGTGCGTGCGCTACCTCCTTTCGGGCGTCATCATGCTGGCCTTCGCGCGGGCGCGCGGCATCTATCTGCCGCGGGGCAGGGAACTGGCGGCCGCGTGCATTTCCGGCTTCTTCACACTGAGCGTGGGAAACGGGGCGCTGGTTTTCGCCGAAACCCTCATTCCCAGCGGGATGGCGGGGCTCATCATCACCATCTCGCCGTTCTGGATGGTGGGCATGGAAGCCCTGCTCCCCGGCGGCGCAAGGCTCCACGCGCCCACCATCGGAGGGATGGCGGTGGGACTCGCCGGCGCGGCGTTCCTGTTCACGCCCGACCCCGGCTCCCATGGCGTGAACAGCGCGGTGGTGCACGGATTTCTGCTGCTGCAACTGGGGATGGCCGGGTGGTCTTTCGGCTCCATCTACCAGCTTCGCAACTCCGGCAAGGCGCACCCCGTGATCGCCGGCGCCGTGCAGCAACTGGCCGCCGGACTGAGCCTGGCGCCCTTCGCCCTTGCCATGCCGGAGCACCCGGTGCACTGGAGCGCCCGCGGCGTCTCGGCGCTGCTCTACCTGGTGGTGTTCGGCTCCATCGTGGGCTACAGCGCGTATATCTACGCGCTCGACCGGCTGCCCGTGGCCATCGTTTCCATTTACCCCTACGTGAACGCGGTGGTCGCGGTGGCGCTGGGGTGGCTGTTCTACCGGGAGCCGTTCGGCCCGCGGGAATCCGTGGCGATGGTGGTGATCTTCGCGGGCGTGGCGCTAGTCAAACGCTACTCGCGCAAGAAAACCTGAACGGGGTCATCCGGCTACTCGCCGGTTACGTATCATCCTCGCCCCGAGGGCGCCGCCTGCTACACTCAGCCCGATAATTAACAGAAACAAAAAGGCGAGTGTAAACAGTACCATGGTAGCGATTCCCAGTCCACTCTGAAAAAAACTCGCCAACTGTTGTTGAAGGGCAGGATCTCGAGTGGGCATGTTCTTCATCTGCTGCTCCAAGGCGGTCGCGAGTCGCCCGGAGACCACCTCGGGGATTTCTGTCAACGCCCACATCGGGAACATCACTACTCCAGTGATCCAGCCGAGCCGCACACCTCCGCTGACGTTGAGCAATTGCTTGGTCTTCTGGCGGCGGAGCGGGGGCAGGCGCCGCGGAAAGGGGCGTGAACTCCACGCCCACCTCCGGTTCGGGCTCGTGCGCCGCCACCTCGCGCTGCGGTTTCCCGCATTTGTGGCAGAAGACGGCATCCGGAGGCAACTGCGCTCCGCAGGTACAAAAATCAGGCATGTGGCAATTTCAGTGTACCGCCAACCTGTGGTAGCTTTTTTCCTTGATGGCCGCTCACACTCTTCTCGTCATCTCCGACCCAGCCGATCCCCAGCTGGCCAAACTCGAAGCCCTGCCGCCGGAAACCAGCATCGCCGTGGGGGACGGCGTCGCAGCCTTCGCCCGCATCGCGCCGGAGGCCGACATCATTCTGAACTGGGCGTTCTCGAACACAGCGCTGCGCGAGGTCTTGGGGATGTGCCCCCGTCTCCAGTGGGTGCACACCCGCACGGCCGGCCTCGATAACCTGCTCTTCCCGGAACTGGTGGAGAGTCCCGTGCTGCTCACCAACGGCCGGGGCGTGTACAGCCCGGCGCTCGGCGAATTCGCGATCGCCGCCATCCTGTACTTCGCGAAGGACCTTCGCCGCATGGTCCGCAGCCAGCAGGCCGGCGTCTGGGATCCATTCGATGTGGAGGCGGTCTCGGGCAAAACGGTGGGGATCCTCGGCTACGGCGATATCGGCCGCGCCGTGGCCTCCCGCGCCCGCGCTCTGGGGATGCAGGCGCTGGCGGTGAGACGCCACGCTCCGGACGAGCCGGATGCGTATGCGCAGCGCATTTTCGCCCCGGACGAACTGACCAAAATGCTGGCGCTGTCGGATTACGTTGTCGTGGCCGCGCCCCTGACTCCGGAAACCCGCGGCATGTTGGGGGGGGCCGAGTTCGCCGCGATGAAGCCTAGCGCCGTCGTGATCAATGTAGGGCGCGGCCCGGTGATCGACGAGCCGTCCCTGGTCAGCGCGCTGTCCGAAAACCGCATCAAGGGCGCCGCGCTCGACGTTTTCGACCTGGAGCCGATTCCCGCGGGCCACCCGTTCTACCGCCTGGAGAACGTGCTTCTGTCGCCCCACTGCGCCGACCACACCCCCGACTGGACCGACCAGGCCATGCTTTTCTTTCTGGCCCAATTCGAGCGGTTCCGCAAAGGCGAGCCGTTATTGAACGTGGTGGACAAGCGCCTGGGGTATTGAGGAGCGTTCCAGTTTCCCCACAATCAAATCCCGCCGCGCCATGAGGCCGTCAATCTCCGCGGGCGTCAAGAGCGCGCCCATTTCGGCCTCCACGTCTCTTTTCCGCAGGGATTTCAGGCGCTCCAGAAGTTCCGGCGTACAATGCGTGATGGCCGCCGGGTTCCGCAGTTTCTTCCACGTTCGGAACGCGCGCGTGTGGTCGATCATCCACACCTGCCAATCCCCGGTGATCAGCAGGTTCTCTTCGCTGCGGTCCATGTTATAGATCAACTGGTCGAAGATGCGGACGGTGTCCATCTGCCGGTTCCAGCGGGCCACGTCCGGCGGGGAGAGGCCGCGCGCTTTGCGCCTCTTCTCGTCCATGGCGACGCCATCCACCCACCAGTCCACCGCCGCCGGCTTGCCGTTCACCACCCGCTCCACACAGACCGGGACCATGTCGGTAAGCCGCAACAGCTCAGCCAGCCGGTAGGCCGCCACGTTGAACTTCCAACTGTCCCTGAAGTCCTTCTCTTCCGAGCCGTCCTTGCCTTTGAAGAGCGGCATGTAGATGTCGATGGTCTGGATGTGCGCCGCGTGCGTATGGCGCCCGTCGGCGAGCATGGCCTTCTCCGAGCGCGTGAGGCCCTGGCCCGCGTACCGCTCGTTCAGGATGCGGGCGGTAAGCAGGAAATGCTCCTGTTGATGCGGGCTCCAGGCGGAGAAATCCGCGGCCGCCGCCACCAACGGCAACAGGAGTCCGATATAGACCAGGCACTCCTGCCTACCGTGCCGGCGCTTTTGCCGACACCCGGGCTCGGGCGTCCGCGCGGGTGTGGGCACGGCGCGCAAGAGGGCGTGCGCTACCACACCCGGCACGCGTTGGAGCTTAGCATGGGCTGCCCCGCCTGGCAGGAAAACGCCTTCTGAAACTCCGGCATGTTCACCACCACGCCATTCACCCGGTACCTGGCCGGCGCATGTGGGTCGGTCTGCACTTGCAGCCGCGCGGCCTCCTCGCGGATGTTCTCGCACCAGATCTGGCCGAAGGAGAGGAAGAACCGCTGCTCCGGCGTGAAGCCGCCGATCTTCTGCGTTTTGCCGGCCAGCGCGCTCAGCAGGGCCATGAGCGCAATCCGCGCGCCCCCGTTATCCGCCGTGTTCTCGCCCAGGGTCAGCTTGCCGTTGACGTTCGCGCCGGGGGCCACGGAAAAGTCCGAGTACTCGTTCACGAAGCACGCCGCCCGCTGCTCGAAGGCCTTGGCATCCGCCGGCGTCCACCAGTCGCGCATGTTGCCCACCGCGTCAAACTGCCGCCCCTCGTCGTCGAACCCATGCGTCAGCTCGTGCCCGATCACCATCCCGATGCCGCCGAAGTTCACTGCGTCGTCCATCCTCTCGTCGAAGAACGGCGGCTGCAGGATGCCGGCGGGGAAATTGATGTTGTTCATCAGCGGATCGTAGTAGGCGTTCACGGTCGGCGGCGTCATCTCCCACTCGTTCTTGTCCACCGGCTTGCCGATCTTGTTCAAGCGCCGGTGAAACTCGAACTCGTCCGCGCGGAACCCGTTGCCGACGGCGTCCTCCCGCTTGATCACGACGCTCGAATAGTCGCGCCACTTGTCCGGATACCCGATCTTGTTCGTGATGGCTTGGAGCTTGATTTCCGCCTGCTTCTTCGTGGCCGGCGTCATCCACGAGAGCGACCCGATATCCTGCCCCAGCGCCTTTTCCAGCTCGTCGACCATCTTCAGCGTCCGCGCCTTGGCCTGCGGGCCGAACGTGCGCTCTACGTATTTTCGGCCCAGCGCCTCGCCCAACTGGATATTCGTGTAATCGACGCACCGCTTCCAGCGCGGCCGCAGCTCCTTGGCCCCGGTCAGCGTCTGGCCGTAAAAGCTGAAGTTCTCGGTGACGAATGCCGTGGGCAGCAGCGGCGCTTCCGAGTGCAGGAGATGCCACGTGAGGTACGTCTTCCACTCGTCCAGGCTGGCCTGCTGGATCCGGGCATTCACATCCTTGAAGAAATCCGGCCATGCGATGTTGATCTTAGTGAACGCCGGCGCTCCGGCGCCGGTCAGGTACTCGTTCCAGCGGAAGTCCGGGTCGAGGGACGCGAGTTCCGGCCTGGACATCGGGTGATAGACCTTCTCCGGGTCCCGCCGCGATACGCGGTCGAGCGATCCCTTGGCCAGATCGGTCTCGATTTTCATCACCGTGGCCGCATCGTCCTTCGCCTGGCCGGGCTTCTCCCCCGCGAGTTCGAACATGCGCTGGACGTGCGCCTGGTATTTCTGCCGCAGCTCCACGCTTTTGGCGTCGGTCTTCAGATAATAGTCGCGGTCCGGCAGTCCGAGCCCGCCCTGGTCGGCCTGCGCGATCACCATGCTCGAGTTCTTGAAGTCCGGTCCGGAGTCGAAATCGAACAGGGCGGAAACGCCGTCGCGGTGCAGGCGCGCCAGTTCGCCGGCGAGCTGCGACTTGTCCTGCAGCGCGCGGATGCGATCCAGAGCGGGCTTCACCGGCGCCAGCCCCTTCGCGTCGATGGCCTTCTCATCCATGCAGGCGTAGTAATAATCCCCGATCTTCTGCCCAATGGGGTCGCGGTTTGCGTCCGGCTTCTCCGAGGACTCGAGGATTTCGCGCAGGATTTCGCGGTTCCGCTCGCCCAGCGCTTCGAAGCGGCCCCACCGCGATTGGTC
>JAIQFU010000034.1 GCA_020073115.1 Terriglobia bacterium | reverse complement strand
GGAGTCGGCTCAAAATGGCAACCAGGGCAGCGGATCCCAGGATGGCTCCCGCCAACAGGCGGGTAGGGACGGCCGGCCGAGCGGACGCGAGGGAGACGGGCAGCAGGGCGACGCCGACCGCATGGCGGACGATTCGCAAGACGGGCGCGGAAAAGCCGCGGGCGCCGGCGAGCAGCAGGCCAGTAAGCAGCCGGGCAGCGGCATCGGCAACCAGGACGGGAGCAAGGATATCAAACAGGCCGAGCAGCTTGCCGCCATGGGCAAGATCAGCGAGATCCTCGGCCGCCGCTCCGCCAACTTGAGCGGTGAAGTGACGGTGGAAGTCCAGTCCTCCAGGCAGCAACTGCGCACGCCTTACGCGGCGCGCGACTCGCGGCATACCGAGGCCGGCGCCGAGATCGGCCGCGACGAGGTTCCCCTGGCCCTCCAGCCCTACGTGGAACAGTACTTCGAGCAGGTGCGGAAGACGAGGAAGAAATAGAAGTCGGGAGTCGGGAGTTGAGGAGTCAGGAGCCTGGGCGTTCCGGCTCCTGCCTCTTTTTTGCGTCATAGTTCTTCCGTACGGGCCGATACGTTAAGCATGCGCGACCCGCGGCCGTCGATTGCGCTCTACGAGTTGCTCGAGGAAATTGGAGCGTCAAGCGATCTGCGCGGCTCCGTTTCCGCCCTCGACCTCCGGTTGCGGCGCGTCTTGCCGTACAACGTGATGGCCGTTTTTCTCCCGGCTGCGAACGGGCTGATTCCGGCCTATGTGAGCGCCGAGCCGGGGCCCACCGGTTTGGAAATGGTGAAGCAAGTCGTCGAGACGCGGCGGCCGGCGTTCAGCCGCTCCATGCTGGCCGTACCGCTCGACGATGACGCTGGTTTCGTCGGCGTCCTGACTCTGTACAGTTCCCAGCCGGAGGTGTTTGAGGCCGGGGACCTGGGCGTCCTCTTGTGGATCCGCGCCGAAATGGCGCAGATCGTCAGGAGGGCCCTCGCCGCCCGGGACTTCGCGGAGGAACTGGCGCGCATGGCGGAAGCGATCCAAGAGGCTTCGGAAGCCGCCGTAAAGCAAACCGCGTGAGCGGGCTCCGCGGATGCGTATAATACGGCCATGCCCGCGTCCGTGCCGCAGGTTTCGGGCAAGGTGGTGGAGGCCGCCACGCTGCGATACATCGAGATCAAGGCGGGCGACGGCGCGCCCGTCGGTCCCGGCCAGCAATACTCGGTGCATTACACCGGCTGGTTGCGCAATGGAACGCAGTTCGATTCGTCGATCGGCCGGAAGCCGCTGGAATTCGTGCAGGGCCGCCGGGACGTGATCGCGGGCTTCGACAACGCCTTCGAAGGCATGCGGGTGGGCGGCAAGCGCCGCGTCTTCATCCCCTATCAACTGGCCTACGGTGAGCAGGGCAGGGGATCGATTCCCCCCAAGGCGGAACTGATCTTCGACGTCGAGTTGCTGGACGTGAAACCCGCTCCCGCCGCCGCGGCGGCGGCCGACCTCCTGCTCCCCATGGAGCAGCTGCAAGCGAAGGTAATGGCGCTCGCCAAGGTGGTTCCGGAAGAGAAATACGCATGGCGGCCGGGGCCGGGAGTTCGCTCTTTCCAGGAGGTGCTGCTGCACATCGCCTATGGCAACCGGCTCATGCTCAACATCGCCACGGGCGACCCTTCGAAAGACGAGCTGAACAAACAGATCCAGGAGAACGCCAACAACGAGGGACGGGAAATCGGGAAGGAGCAACTCCTGCAGCTCCTGGCGGACAGCTTTGGGGAGTTCCGCAAAACGCTGGAGAACGCGCGCCCGGGCTCGCTCGCGCGCGACATCGATTTCTTCGGACGGGCCACGACCCAGCGCGGCGTGTTGACGTTGATCGACACGCACATTGCGGAACACGTGGGCCAGTTGATCGCCTACGCGCGGATGAACGGGATTGTGCCGCCGTGGTCGAAGTAGAGAAGAATGGGGCGCACGCTTCCGCCGGGGCGGGCCGTCACGGGGTGCGGAACCCGAGGTGGAGTGGGCCTCCGGCCGGACCCAGAGCGCGCCGTCGCGGCGAGCGCCCCGTTACCTGAGATAGCGGTCGATGCCTTCCGCCGCTTTCCGCCCTTCGGCGATGGCCCACACCACCAGAGATTGGCCGCGGCGCATGTCGCCGGCGGCGAAGACTCCGGGCTCGGAGGTCATCTGATGCTCGTCCGTAGACACGTTGCCCCGCTGGTCCAAGGCGACCCCTAGCTGTTCGATCATGCCGCTCTTGACCGGGCCGAGGAAACCCATCGCCAGCAGCACCAGGTCCGCCTCGAGCGTGAACTCCGCGCCGGGCAGCGGCTCGAATTTCGGCGGCGGGCCTACCCGCGCGGCATGGAGTTGCGTCACGCGGCCTTCGTCATCCCCCGTGAACTTGACCGTGGAGACGCTCCAGTCGCGGATGCCGCCTTCCTCGTGCGAGCTTTCCACCCGCAGTTGCATGGGCCACAAGGGCCAGGGCGTGGAGGGCGAGCGCGTTTCCGGGGGCTTCGGCAGCAGCTCGAATTGCGTGATCGAAAGCGCGCCCTGCCGGTGGCAGGTTCCCAAACAGTCGGCGCCGGTGTCGCCGCCGCCGATGATCACCACGCGCTTGCCGGCGGCCAGGATGGCTTCGGTTTCCGGGACGGTGTCGCCTTCCGTCCGGCGGTTCTGCTGCGGCAGGAACTCCATGGCGAAGTGAATCCCCTTCAATTCGCGGCCGGGGACTCGGAGGTCCCGGGGGTGCTCCGCGCCGCCCGCCAGCAGGATGGCGTCGAACTCTTTCCGCAGGTCTTCCACCGGGACGTTGCCGCCCACCCGCGCGTTGACTTCGAATTTCACGCCCTCGGCGCGCATTTGCTCCAGGCGCCGGTCCACCACTCGTTTTTCCAGCTTGAAATTCGGAATACCGTAGCGCAGCAGGCCGCCGATGCGGTCGTTCTTCTCGAAAACCGTCACGCCGTGGCCGGCCCGCGCGAGTTGTTGCGCGGCCGCCAGCCCCGCCGGCCCCGAGCCCACCACGGCGACCCTCTTTCCCGTGCGGAAAACGGGCGGCTCGGGCCGGATGTAGCCCTCTTCGAAGGCGCGCTCGATGATGGTCTTTTCGATCTGCCGGATGGTGACCGGCGGCTCGTTGATGCCCAGCACGCACGACGCCTCGCACGGGGCCGGGCAGATGCGCCCCGTGAACTCCGGGAAGTTATTGGTGGCGTGCAACTGGCGGGCGGCTTCGCGCCAGCGGCCGCGGTACACCATGTCGTTCCAATCCGGGATGATGTTGTGGACCGGGCAGCCGTTGTGGCAGAAAGGCACGCCGCAATCCATGCAGCGCGCGGCCTGCGCGCCCAGCTTTTCTTCCGCCATGGGAAGGTAGATCTCGAACCAGTCGTTGACGCGTTCCGTGACCGCGCGGCGCGGCGCGGTCTCGCGGGGGTACTCCATGAATCCTGTGACTTTGCCCATCGATTAATCTCCTGCCGCCTGCAAAACCGGATTCGCGGGCTCCTCCCGGGCTAAGGCCGCCCGGGCCGTCTGCACGGACAAAACCCTCCGGTATTCGTGCGGGAAGATTTTGAGGAAGCGCGGCAGCATCTGTTCCCAGTTGTCGAGAATCGCCTGGCCGCGCGCGCTTTGGGTGGCGGCCACGTGCCGGACGATGGCGCCGCGCAGCAGGCGGATGTCTTCTTCCGCCTCCACCGGTTCCAGGTCCACGGCTGCCGCGTTGCAGCGCTTTTCCGCGAAATCGCCCTTCTCGTCGAAAACGAAGGCGAAGCCGCCGCTCATTCCCGCGGCAAAGTTGCGGCCGCACTTTCCCAGCACCACCACCAGGCCGTTCGTCATGTACTCGCAGCCGTGATCGCCCAGTCCCTCCACCACGGCCGTCGCTCCCGAATTGCGCACGGCGAAACGCTCGCCGGCGATGCCGTTGAAGTAGGCCTCGCCGCTCGTGGCCCCGTAAAGCGCCACGTTGCCGACGACGATGTTCTCTTCCGGCGCGAAGGTCGATTCTCGCGGCGGGTAGACGATCAGCTTGCCGCCGGAGAGACCTTTGCCGATGTAATCGTTGGCGTCGCCTTCCAGTTCCAGGGTGACGCCGCGCGCCAGGAACGCTCCGAAGCTCTGGCCCGCCGAACCGGTGAAGCGGAAGCGGATGGTATCGTCGGGCAGTCCGGCGGAGCCGTAACGGCGCGCGATCTCGCCCGAGAGCATGGCGCCCACTGTCCGGTGCACGTTGCGGATCGGCAGCCGCATGTCCACCGGCCCGCGCATTTCCAGCGCATGCCGCGCGAACACCATCAGCTCATGATCCAGCGCGCCCCGCAAACCGTGGTCCTGCGGCTGCACGCAGCGCCGCGCCACCCGGCCCGGCGCGGGCGGGCTGTAAAGGATCGGGGCGAAGTTCAGCCCCCTGGCCTTCCAGTGATCGATGGCCTTACGCGTGTCCAGCATGTCCACCCGGCCCACCATCTCGTCGAACGTGCGGAAACCCATCCGGGCCATGTTCCGGCGCACCTGCTCGGCGATAAAGAAGAAGAAGTTGATGACGTGTTCCGGCGCGCCGGCGAACTTGGCGCGGAGCGCCGGGTCCTGGGTGGCGATCCCCACCGGGCAGGTGTTCAGGTGGCACTTGCGCATCATCACGCAGCCCATGGCCACCAGCGGGGCGGTGGCGAAGCCGAACTCCTCGGCCCCCAGCAGCGCGGCGATCGTCACATCGCGTCCGGTTTGCAGCTTGCCGTCGGTCTGGACGCGGATGCGGCCGCGCAGGTCGTTCATCACCAGCACCTGGTGCGTTTCCGCCAGCCCCAGTTCCCAGGGGATTCCGGCGTGCCGGATGGAGCTGAGGGGAGAAGCGCCCGTGCCGCCGCTGTCGCCCGATATCAGGACCACGTCGGCGTGCGCTTTGGCCACGCCCGCGGCCACCGTCCCCACCCCCACTTCGGCCACCAGCTTCACCGAAATACGCGCGCGGGGGTTGACGTTCTTGAGGTCGTAGATGAGCTGCGCCAGGTCCTCGATGGAGTAGATGTCGTGGTGCGGCGGCGGCGAGATCAGCCCCACCCCAGGGATCGAGTGCCGCACGCGCGCGATGGTCTCGTCCACTTTGTGGCCGGGAAGCTGCCCGCCTTCGCCCGGCTTGGCCCCCTGCGCCATTTTGATCTGCAGTTCGTCGGCGTTCACCAGGTAATTGGCTGTGACGCCGAAACGGCCCGAGGCTACCTGCTTCACCGCGCTGCGGCGCAGGTCTTTGAACCGCTCTTCGTCCTCCCCGCCTTCCCCCGTGTTCGACTTCCCGCCGATGCGGTTCATGGCGATGGCCAGGGTCTCGTGCGCCTCGCGCGAAATGGAGCCGAACGACATGGCGCCGGTGGCGAAACGTTTGACGATCTCGCTCGCCGGCTCCACCTCTTCCAGCGGGACGGGCTCGGCTGCGGTTTTGAGTTCCAGCAGGCCCCGCAGCGTCGTAAGCTGGCGGTTCTGGTTGTCGAGGAGGTCCGTGTATTCCTGGAACGTCTGAAAGTTCTGCTGCCGGACGGCGTGCTGCAGCTTGGCGATGGTATTCGGGTTGAACAGGTGATACTCGCCGTTGGCCCGGTATTGGTAGTTGCCGCCGACGGCCAGCTCCGTTCCACACTCCGTAACCGGCTGAAATGCGTGCCGGTGCTTGCGGACGGCCTCCTCCGTGAGCACCTCGAGCCCGACGCCGCCGATGCGCGAGGGAGTCCCGGTGAAGTATTTCTCCACCACCTGCTTATCCAGCCCGATCGCTTCGAACACCTGTGCGCCGCGGTAGCTCTGCAACGTCGAGATGCCCATCTTCGAGAAGGTTTTCAGCAGCCCCTTGTTGATGGACTTGATGAAATTGGAGTTGCGCAGCGCCGGCTTATCGGCGGAGTGGCCCAGGGTTTCGAATACGAGGTACGGGTTGATGGCGCTCGCGCCATAGCCGATGAGCAGGGCGAAGTGCATGACCTCGCGCGGCTCGCCCGATTCGATGAGGAGCGCCACCTGCGTGCGGGTTTCCTCGCGGACCAGGTGATTGTGCACGGCCGCCAAAGCCAGCAGGCTGGGGATGGGCGCGTATTCCTCGTCGAGGCCGCGGTCCGAAAGGATCAGCAGTGTATAGCCGGACTGAATCGCCAGGGAAGCCCGCCGGCAGAGCTGATTTACCGCGCGTTCCAGGCCTTTCGCGCCTTCTTCCACGGGGAAGAGCATGGGGAGCGTGGTGGCCAGGAAATCGCCCTGCGAAACGCGGCGGAGCTTTTCCAGGTCGCGGTTGGTCAGGATGGGGTGCGGCAGCTTGAGGGTGTGGCAGTGCTGGGGCGTTTCCGCCAGGATGTTGCGCTCCGTGCCGATGTAGCTGGTGAGGGACATCACCATCTCTTCCCGGATGGGGTCGATGGGCGGGTTCGTCACCTGCGCGAAGAGCTGTTTGAAGTAGTGGAACAGCGGCTGGGGCTTGTCGGAGAGGCAAGCGAGCGGCGTGTCGGCGCCCATGGAGCCGATCGGCTCTTCCCCCTTTTCGGCCATGGGCTCCAGGATCATCTTGAGGTCTTCGTCGGTATAGCCGAAAGCGCGCTGGCGGCGCACCAGGGTGGCATGGTCCGCCCCATGCTCGCGGGGCGGGTCGGGAAGCTGCTCCAGCCCCACCTGGTTCTCTTTGAGCCAGAGTTGGTATGGGTTGCGGCCGTAGAGCCGCGATTTAAGCTCCCTGTCGGCGACGATGCGGCCTTCGGCCGTATCCACCAGCAGCATCTTCCCCGGCTGCAGGCGGCCTTTGAGCTTCACGTCTTCCGGCGCCACGGGAAGCACGCCGGTTTCCGAGGCCATGACGATCAGGTCGTCCCTGGTCACCAGGTAACGCGCCGGGCGCAGGCCGTTGCGATCCAGCGTGGCGCCGATGGAGCGGCCGTCGGTAAAAGCCATGGCGGCCGGCCCGTCCCAGGGCTCCATCAGGGACGCATGGTATTCGTAGAACGCCCGCTTCTGGGGGTTCATGTGCGGGTTCTTGGACCATGCCTCGGGGATCAGCATGGCCATGGCGTGCGGCAGCGAGCGGCCGGCCATCACCAGCAGTTCCAGCGCATTGTCGAACGCGGCGGAATCGCTGCCGCCGGGCTGGACGATGGGGAACAGTTTCTTCAGGTCCTCGCCGAAGAGGGGGGACGACAGCACCGATTGGCGCGCGTGCATCCAGTTCACGTTGCCGCGCAGGGTGTTGATCTCGCCGTTGTGCGCCACGTAGCGGTACGGGTGCGCCAGTTGCCAGGTCGGAAAGGTGTTGGTGGAAAACCGCTGGTGAACCAGGCACAGGGCGCTCACCACGTCGGGGTCGCTCAGCTCGGGATAGAAACGCGCGATCTGCGGGGCCAGCAGCAGGCCCTTGTACACGATGGTGCGCCCGGAGAGCGACGGCATGTAGAAGAACTCTTTGCCCGGAACGTCGGAGGCAGCCACCTCGGCTTCGGCCCGTTTGCGGGCCACGTAGAGCTTCCGCTCGAGCTGGTCTTCCTTCATTCCCTTGCCGGAGCCCACGAAGACCTGCTGGATGTACGGCTGGGAAACGCGCGCCACGCGCCCGATGGCGGACCCGTCGATGGGAGTGTCGCGCCAGCCGAGCACGCTCAGGCCCTCTTCGCGGATAATCCGTTCCAGGATGCCTTCGACCTGCAACCGCGCGTGCGGTTCCACCGGCAGGAAAGTCATGCCCACGCCGTAGGCGCCGGGGGGCGGGAGCGTGATACCGAGCCGCGGGCACTCGCGCGCGAAGAACTTATGCGGGAGTTGGATGAGCACGCCGGCGCCGTCGCCCGTCTCCGGGTCGCAGCCGCAGGCGCCGCGATGCGTGAGGTTGATCAGGACCTCAATGCCCTTGACGATGATCTCGTGGGACTTCTGCCCCTTGATGCTGGCCACGAAGCCGATGCCGCAGGCGTCGTGCTCGTTGCGGGGGTCGTATAGACCCTGCGCTGGGGGTAGGCCGGTGGTGTAGTCGCAGTCTTCCATGGTTGGCTCGGGAACCCGCTCGCCAGGAAGGTGATCCGGCAGCGGCTTCAAATAGAGCAGGTGGTTGCCTTGGCAAAAAGTGTAGCATGCCGTCTAATATTAGGCAAGTAAAACCAATGCGATCTATACAATTAGTAAAACTTATGGTATACGTAGTTCTGTGACGCTTTATGAAGTACGCCTTTTCAAGGAGATAGCGGCATCTAAGAGCATCAGCCGGGGGGCGGCACACTGTAGCATCAGTCAATCCGCGGCAAGCCAGCACCTGCAGGAGGTGGAACGCCGCCTGGGCGTGGCCCTGCTCGACCGTGGCAAGCGGCCGCTCGAATTGACCGCCGCCGGCCGGCTCTACTTCGATTTCTGCCGCGACATCCTGCGCCGCGAGGACGAATTCGCCCGCGCCCTGGAAAGCCTCAAGGGAGACGTGGAGGGGACCGCCCGGGTGGCCTCCATCTACTCCATCGGGCTGAGCGAGATGAGCCGTCTTCAGGAGGCTTTCACCGCGCGCCATCCCGGGGCGCATCTGCACGTGGAATACATGCGGCCCGAAAAGGTTTACCAGGCGGTGCGCGGCGAAGAGGCCGATCTCGGGCTGGTCAGCTATCCGGCCGAGAACCGGGAGATCGCCGCCATTCCGTGGCGGCAGGAGGAAATGCAGTTGGCGGTTCCGCCTTCGCACCCTTTCGCCGCGAAAGAGTCGGTGAACGCGGCGGATCTCAACGGCCAGGATTTCGTGGGCTTCGATGAGGACCTCTCCATCCGGCGCGAGCTGGACAAGTTCCTTCGCTTGCAGGGGATCTCCGTGAACCTGCTGATGCACTTCGACAACATTCAGACGATTAAGGAGGCGGTGGCCGTGGGCTCGGGAATCAGCATTCTTCCCGCGCGCACCATGCAGGCCGAGATCGAGCAGGGCCGCCTGGTCGCCGTCCCGCTCCACGCCCCCGGGCTGGTCCGGCCCATCGGCGTCGTGCACCGCCGCCGGAAAAAATTCAACGCGGCCACGCAGGCGTTTCTGGAGTTGCTCGTGGGGCAGGTCCCCGACCGGCCCGTCCGGGCGGACAAGCCGGAGACCTGCCCCCCGCCGACAGCGCTACCATAGCGCTCTGTGACCCAGAATTCTTTCGATTCCTCCGACCCCGCCCTTTACGACATTCCCAGCCGCGCCGCCGGCCCACGGGGGTCTCTTCCGCTGACCGAGAGCATGCTCCGCGACCTGCCTTCCGGGGACCTCTTCGGCTGGACCATGGACGCAGCCATGGGTTGGCATCCCTCCGGCCTGGGGGCCAACGAGTTCCTGATCCTCTCCACGCACGGCGGCATCCGGGCGCCGGACGGCTCGCCCATTGCCCTGGGCTATCACACCGGGCACTGGGAGGTCGGACTGCTGATGGAAGCGGCCGCGCGCGAGTTCCAGGCCGGCGGCGCCATTCCTTTCGCCGGCTCCTGCACCGACCCGTGCGACGGCCGCTCGCAGGGCACGCCCGCCATGTTCGACAGCCTGCCTTACAGGAACGACGCCGCCGCCGTTTTCCGCCGCCTGATCCGTTCGCTGCCCACGCGGCGCGGCGTGCTGGGCGTGGCCACCTGCGACAAGGGTCTGCCGGCGATGATGATGGCGCTGGCCGCCAGCCGCGACCTGCCCGCGGTCCTGGTCCCGGGCGGGGTGACGCTCTTGCCGGGGCAGGGCGAGGACGCGGCGGCCATCCAGAGCATCGGGGCGCGGTTTACGCACGGCGAGATCACCCTGGAGCAGGCGGCCGAATACGGCTGCCGCGCCTGCGCGACGCCCGGCGGCGGCTGCCAGTTCCTGGGGACCGCGGCCACCTCGCAGGTGGTGGGAGAGGCCTTGGGGATGGCGCTCGGGCACTCCGCCCTGGCGCCTTCCGGCTTCCCCATCTGGACCGACAATGCGCGCCGTTCGGCGCGGGCCCTCATGGCCCTGCAGGCGCGCGGCATCGCCATGCGCGACATCCTCACGCCGGAGGCGCTGCGCAATGCCATGGTGGCGCACGCGGCTTTCGGCGGTTCCACCAACCTGATCCTGCACCTGCCGGCCATCGCCTACGCCGCCGGCCTGCGGCGCCCGTCGGCGGAAGATTGGGCCCGTATCAACCGCCGGACGCCCCGGCTGGTGGATGTGCTCCCCAACGGCCCGCGCAATCACCCCACCATCCAGGTCTTCCTGGCCGGCGGCGTGCCGGAAGTGATGCTGCACCTGCGCCGCGCCGGCCTTCTGGAAACGCGCGCGCTCACTGTCGGCGGGTCCACGCTGGGCGAGCAGCTCGACGAGTGGGAGCATTCGAGCCGGCGCGAGCGGCTTCGCGCCACGTTGCGCGAACGCGACGGCGTGGACACGGAGGACGTGATCCTCACGCCGGAAGCGGCCGCTCGCCGCGGCATCACCTCTACGGTCTGCTTCCCGCACGGCAATCTCGCGCCCGAAGGGTCGGTGATCAAGAGCACCGGGATCGATCCGTCGGTGGTGGGGCCGGACGGCGTGTACCGCATGACGGGGCCCGCGCGGGTCTTCGTCACCGAACCCGCCGCCATCGCTTACATCAAGAGCGACCGCATCCGGCCGGGCGATGTCCTGGTGCTCGCCTGCCGCGGCCCCATGGGCGCCGGGATGGAAGAGACGTACCAGCTCACCGCGGCTCTCAAGTACCTGTCTTTCGGAAAACACGTCGCGCTGCTCACGGACGCGCGCTTCAGCGGAATTTCCACCGGCGCGTGCATCGGGCACGTCTCGCCGGAAGCGCTGGCGGGAGGGCCCATCGGGAAGGTGCGGGACGGCGACCTGATCGAAATCGTCATCGACCGGGTCCGCCTGGAGGGCTCGGTGAACCTGGTGGGCGAGAACGACGTCCATGCGGGTCCGGAAGCCGGGGCCCGGATCCTGGCGCAACGCGCTCCGCGGGCCGACCTCGCGCCCGATCCCGCGCTGCCCGGCGATACCCGCCTCTGGGCCGCGTTGCAGGAGGTAAGCGGCGGGACCTGGGGCGGCTGCGTTTTCGACGTGGACGCCATCCTGCGCACCCTGGAGGCGGGCAAGGCGGCGTTGGGACAGTAGTAAACAGCGGCCTTGCGGCGCGCGGGAGCGTGCCGTGCCGCACACCCGGATGCCGGCAGGATTCGGCACGGCGAACAAGAATGTTCACGCCACGATGCGCCGGCAACGTTTTACTATATGGTGGAATGCCGGCTGCCAAGGTCCTGATTGTCGACGATGCGCCACTGAACCGGAAATTGGCGGAGCTTGTTCTGCGGAAGGAAGGTTTTGAAGTTCAGACCGCCTCCGGGGCCGAGGAAGCGCTGGCGCGGCTGGACGGCTTTCATCCCGACCTCATCCTGATGGATCTCCGGATGCCGGGGATGGGCGGGGTGGAGTTGGCGCGCTGCATCAAACAGGACCCCGGTTGCGGTGACGTCGTGGTGGTGGCGCTTACGGCTTCGGCGGCCCCCGAAGACCGCGCGAGTGCCCTGGCCGCGGGCTGCGCGGGATATCTGATAAAGCCCCTGGACACCCAGACGCTGGGAAGCACGCTACGCGGATACCTGGAGCGGACGGCCGCCTCGCGCAGCGGAGGACCCGCCGTGCTCCCCGGCTGGCTGCCTCTATCCGATCCGGAACTGGAGGGTCTCCGCCGCCGTTTTCTGGAAGAAGGCATCCACGAGTGCCGCCGCCTGCTGGAATCGGCCGGCGCGGGTTTCGATGCGTCCCGGGCGGGGGCGCTGCTGCATCGCTGGGCGGGCGCCGCCGGGTCGCTGGAGTATGCAGCGATCGCGGAATCGGCGCGGGCGCTCGAGAAGCTGCTGGAGCAGCCGCAGCCCGACCTGCGGAAGTTCCGCGAAGGGGTGACGGAACTGTTTTATGCGTTCTCGGACGCGCCCGAGGCGTCGCCCGGACCGGTTCCCGAATCGGTGGTGGAAGCGCTGAACGGGAAGCGCATTGCCCTGGTGGGCTTCCCCGAAGAGGAGGCGGAGCGGCTGTGCGCCGCGATGGAGCGGGTGGGCGCCCGCCCCATGCGGTTCCACTCCGCGGATCCGCCCGATTGCGGCCCGGTGCGCGATTGCAGCCTGGTGATGGTACGGGGGGACGGGGAGACGATGCGATCCCCGTGGCTTTCGCCCCAATCGCCGGCCCCGCCCGACCAGCCGCTGGTCCTGGCGGGGAGGCGCGAGGTAATCATGGCGGTCGATGCGGCGGTCCAGGCGCGGGCGCGGGAGTTTCTGATCGATGGCTGGCAGCCCGAGGAGGCGTTGCTGCGGTGCAGCTTCGCGCTTTCCCGGGCGGTCCGGACGGCTGCCGCCGCGGCGGCGCCGGCGGCCGCGGCTCCGGCCCGGCGCGCGGGGCCGCCGATCGTTCTGGTGGTGGACGACGACCCGGTGATCCGCTCGGTGGTGCGCGGCGCGCTGGAAACCTATGGCATGGACTGCCAGGTCGCCGGCGGCGGTCCCGAGGCCCTAGCGATGATCGCCGCCGCGGCGCCGGATGCGGCGGTGCTGGACGTTAACATGCCCGGCATGGACGGATATCTGGTCCTGGCCGCCATTCGTGAAAAGGGGCTGTCGTTTCCGGTGATCCTGCTGACGGCCCGCCGTCACGAAAATGACCTTACCCGCGGGTTCACCCTCGGGGCGGACGACTACATGGTGAAGCCGTTCAACAGCGTGGAGCTGGTGGCGCGGCTGAAGCGGTTTTTGAAGCGGTAAGCCCCGCCGCGGCCCGGAGGGTTCCCCGCTGGCAGAAAACGACCGCCGGTTGAGCCGGCAGTACACGAGTTGCGGGCCGCTTCCCCGATCTGCTAAACTTTTTTCTGTCCCTTTGAACACGCTCAGTGGGAGGTTCGTTTGTCTGTTGAACGGACCGCTGGCACCAATGAGGAAAAATGGCACGCAAACCAGGTAAGCAGTACGAAGCCGCGCGGAAACAGGTCGAGGCCAGGGAATACCAACTGGAAGAGGCCGTTCCGCTTCTCAAGAAAATCAAATTCGCCAAGTTCGACGAGACCGTAGAGGTGCACATGCGCCTCGGCGTCGATCCCAAGCACGCGGACCAGATGGTGCGCGGGACGGTGTTGATGCCGAACGGGCTCGGCAAATCCAAGAAGGTTCTGGTGATCGCCGGGGGCGACAAGCAGAGAGAGGCGACCGAGGCCGGCGCCGATTTCGTGGGCGGCGACGACATGGTCAACAAGATCCAGTCGGAAAGCTGGACCGATTTCGACGCGGTGGTCGCCACGCCGGACACGATGCGCTCGGTAGGCCGGCTCGGCAAGATCCTCGGACCCCGCGGTCTGATGCCCAACCCCAAGACGGGCACCGTGACCATGGACGTGGCCAAGGCGGTGAAGGAAGTGAAGGCCGGCAAGGTGGAGTTCCGCGTCGACAAGACCGGGATTATCCACGCGCCCGTCGGCAAGGTCAGCTTTGCGGCGGACAAACTGGTCGAAAACGCGGGCGCGCTCATCACGGCGGTGATCAAGGCCAAGCCCGCCGTGGCGAAAGGGAAGTACGTGCGAAGCGCCACCATCTGCTCCACCATGGGGCCGGGTGTGGCGGTCGACACGACGCCCTTCAGCGTGAAGGCAACCGCGGTTTAACGCCCGACAGGTGTTTCCATGAAAAAGAAGGAAGACAAGAAGAAAGATCTCGAAGCTCTGCGCCAGGACCTGGAGCGGTTGAAGAACCTCTTCGTCACCGGCTATGAGAAACTGCGCGTCGACCAGGATTTCGAACTGCGCAAGGTGGTGCGGGGCGCGGGCGGCAGGTATCGGGTGATCAAGAACAACCTGGCGGAGAAGGCTTCCGAAGGAACGCCCGCCGAACAGGTTCTCAAGGGGCTGCGCGGGATGACCTCGCTGGCCTATACCGACGGGGACCCCGTGGCGTTGGCGAAAGCGCTGACCGCTTACGCCAAGGCCAACCCGACGTTCACTTTTAAAGCAGGGCTGGTGGAGGGCCGGGCGATCGACGTCAAGTCGATCAGCGATCTGGCCACCATGCCGGGGAAGGAAGAAATCTTCGCCCGCCTGCTGTATATGATCAACGCTCCGGCGCAGCGCCTGGCAACGGCGATCGGCGCTGTGGGCCGGAACCTGGCCGTGGTGGTGGACCAGGGCGTGAAGGAAAGCAAGTTTCAGGCGTAGGGGCCGGGCATGCCCGGCTCCCGCCCGACGATTTTGAAGGAAGAGGAGTTTTAGAGAATGGCGGACATTAACGCAATCGCGGATCAGATCCAAGGCTTGACCCTGCTGGAGGCTTCCCAGCTCGTCAAGATGCTCGAAGAAAAGCTGGGAGTTTCGGCGGCTGCCGCCGCTCCGGTCATGATGGCGGGTGGCGGCGGCGCTGCGGCCGCGGCCCCGGTGGAGGAGAAGACCGAGTTCAACGTCGTCCTGACGGCTGTCGGAGCGAACAAGATCAATGTGATCAAAGCGGTCCGTGAGGTCACCAGCCTCGGTCTGAAAGAAGCCAAGGATTTGGTGGACGGCGCTCCCAAGCCGATCAAGGAAGGCGTGAGCAAGGAAGAAGCCGAGACCATCAAGAAGAAGTTCACCGACGCCGGCGCGACCGTTGAAGTGAAGTAGAAAACCAGAAGTCAGGAGGAGAGGAGTCAGGAGACAGGAGGCGGGCCGCTCGGCTCCGGGCTTCTGACTGCTGGCTCCTGCCTCTTTTTTAAACGTTTGACGTGGGCCCTAAGCCCTGCTAAAGTGAATAGTTGGGCATTGGATTAGCCGGATTCGATCCCAATTGGTGACTGTGATTCCCGAATCCTGGTATTTTAATTGCAGTTCGGGCGGAACTGCAGAGAGGGGATCTCTGCGTGTCTGCGCGCCCGCAACGAAACAGGATTCCTGCGCCCAAACTCCTACAGATTTAGCCCAAACCGGGGACAGCCGAAACCATCCAGGCGGGACGGTTTCGCCTGTCCCCCGTTTTTCTGCTCCGGATCCAGTCTATTTCCCGCCCTTGTCTCATTCAGCGGCGGCCCTGGGAGCCTCGCTTCCGCGCCGTATGGTTTTGTACTTTTAGCAGTTTCTTTGCTTTGGCTGTTCGGCCGTCAGGAGTTTACGAATGGATATTCAACATAACGGCTCCGCCCCCGAGCGAGTTGACTTTTCGAAGATCAAGACCTCGATACCGATTCCGAATCTGATCGAGGTCCAGAAGAAGTCATACGAGCGATTCCTGCAGATGGATCTTCTGCCCAACGAGCGCGAAGACACCGGCTTGCAGACCGTGTTCAACTCGGTCTTTCCGATCTCGGATTTTCGCGGCGTCAGCGACCTGGAGTTCGTGGACTACTCCATCGGCAACTGGGAATGCAAGTGCGGCAACCTGAAGGGGCTGCACCACCTGCGTTCCACCTGCCGGAATTGCGGCGCTACGATCCGCACGGACCCGTTCCACGCGGGCGATATTCTGTGCCAGCATTGCGGGACCTTCAACAAGAACGTGGTCACGTTCTGCAACAAGTGCGGCGACCCGGTGGGACTGCAGTTGAAGTACGACATGCAGGAGTGCCAGGAACGCGGCATGACGTATGCGGCGCCCCTGAAGGTCACCATCCGGCTGACCGTCTACTCCAAGGACCCCGAAACCCAGAAGAAGAGCGTTCGGGACATCAAGGAGCAGGAAGTCTTCTTCGGCGAAATTCCGCTGATGACGGACAACGGGACGTTCATCATCAACGGCACCGAGCGCGTGATCGTTTCCCAGTTGCACCGCTCGCCGGGCGTCTTTTTCGAGAAGCAGCAGGGGATCGGCTACTTCCTCGGCAAGATCATTCCCTACCGCGGAAGCTGGGTGGAATTCGAGTACGACAACAAGAACATCCTGTACGTCCGTATCGACCGGAAGCGAAAATTCTTCGGGTCCGTTTTCCTTCGCGCCCTGGGATACAAGACGGACGAGCAGATCCTGCGCGCGTTCTACCGCGTGAGCAAGATCAGCCTGAAGGACAAGAAGCTGTTCTGGAATGTGGACGAAGGGCTGACCGGGCTGAAGCTTTCCTACGCGATTGCGACCAAGACCGGCGAGACCGTGGTGGGGCAGGGCAAGAAGATCACGTCCTCGGTCTTCAAGGAAATCCAGAAGGCCAAGATTCAGCAGGTGGAGGTGGCGGCGAACGACCTGGAAGGCGCCTACGTGGTGGGGGATGTGGTGGACATGTCCACCGGCGAGGTGCTGATCGACGCCAACAACGAACTCACCACAACCACCCTGGCGAAGCTCATCGATGCGGGCATCGAGGAGTTCGAAATCTTCTTTCCAGAGCGGGACGACGTGGGGACGGTGATCTCCGCCACCATCAAGAAGGACACCGTCAAGACCCAGAACGACGCCCTCATCGAAATCTACCGCAAACTACGGCCGGGCGATCCACCGACCCTCGACACCGCGACGCAGCTTTTCCAGGGGATGTTCTTCGACGCGCGCAAGTACGACTTTTCGCGCGTGGGCCGCATGAAGTTCAACATCAAGCTGTTCGACCGCAGCGACGCCACCGCGCTGGAGAAGCGCACCCTGGATTCAGAAGACTTCCGCGCCACCATCAAATACCTGATGAAGCTGCGCAAAGGCATCGGCGCGGTGGACGATATCGACCACCTGGGGAACCGGCGCGTGCGCGCAGTGGGCGAGCTTCTGGAGAACCAGTTCCGCATCGGCCTGGTGCGCATGGAGCGCGCCATCAAGGAGAAGATGTCGGTCTACCAGGAGATGTCCACGGCCATGCCGCACGACCTGGTGAACGCCAAGCCGGTGATGGCCGCGATCCGCGAGTTCTTCGGGTCGAGCCAGCTTTCGCAGTTCATGGACCAGACCAATCCGCTGTCGGAGATCACGCACAAGCGCCGTCTTTCGGCCCTGGGTCCGGGCGGTCTGAGCCGCGAGCGGGCGGGATTCGAAGTTCGCGACGTGCACCCCACGCACTACGGACGCATCTGCCCCATCGAGACGCCGGAAGGCCCCAACATCGGCCTGATTTCCTCGCTCTCCTGCTTCGCGCGGATCAACGAGTACGGATTCATCGAGAGTCCCTACCGCAAGGTCCTCAAAGGGGTGGTGATCGATGAAGTGCGGATTCTGAACCCCGGCGACGCGGATTACAAGGTGGGCGACATTGCGCCGCGCGCGGAGGCGGACGCCGCCAACCGGAAACTGGGAGGGAAAAAGCAGCCGGCGGAGTACGAAGCCCACTGCGAGTACCTCTCGGCGTGGGAAGAAGACAAGTACACCATCGCCCAGGCCAACGTGGAACTGGACGAGAAGGGCCGGATCGTGCCGGAGTTGTGCAACGCACGCCAGGCCGGCAACTTCGTGCTGAAGCCGCGGGAGGAGATCGAGTACATCGACGTCAGTCCCAAGCAGCTCGTGTCGGTGGCCGCCAGCCTCATTCCGTTCCTGGAGAACGACGACGCCAACCGCGCGCTGATGGGATCGAACATGCAGCGCCAGGCGGTGCCGCTGTTGCGCGCCGACGCTCCTTACGTGGGTACCGGGATGGAGAACGTCACCGCCCGGGATTCCGGCGCGGTGGTGTTGTGCAAGCGCTCCGGGGTGGTGGATTCGGTGGACTCCGAGCGGATCATCGTCCGGGTGGAAGGCGCGGCGCACGAAGGCCAGCTTTCCCGCGAGGTGGGCGCCGACATCTACCAGCTCATCAAGTTCAAGCGCTCGAACCAGAACACCTGCATCAACCAGAAACCCATCGTACGGACGGGGCAGCGCGTCATGAAGGGCCAGGTTTTGGCCGACGGGCCCTGCACCGACCTGGGCGAACTGGCCCTGGGCCGCAACGTCCTGGTGGCGTTCATGCCGTGGCGCGGGTACAACTTCGAAGACGCCATCCTGGTCAGTGAAAAACTGGTCAAGGAAGACTACTACACCTCGATCCACATCGAGGAGTTCGAAATCGAGGCGCGCGACACCAAACTGGGGCCGGAAGAAATCACCCGGGACATCCCCAATATCGCGGATTCGTTCCTGCGCAACCTGGACGAGAGCGGGATTATCCGCATCGGGGCCACGGTGAAGCCCGGCGACATCCTGGTGGGCAAAGTGACGCCCAAAGGCGAGACGCAGCTTACTCCCGAAGAGAAACTTCTGCGAGCGATCTTCGGCGAGAAGGCCGGGGACGTCAAGGACGCTTCGCTCTACTGCCCGCCGGGAATCGAGGGCACCATCGTCGACTGCAAGATCTTCTCGCGCAAGGGGCAGGAGAAGGACGAGCGGTCGAAGGCCATCGAAGAATCGCAGATCCAGCGCCTGCAGCGCAACCTGCAGGACGAAATCCGGATTCTGACGGACGAGCGCGCTAAGCGCCTGGCGGGCCTGCTGGAAGGCAAGAAGCTGGTGGCGGACCTGCACGACGAGAAAACCAACAAGCGTCTGCTCTCCAAGGACACCGACCTGACGCGCGAAATCATCGAAAAGATGAAATCGCGCGACCTGAAGCGGATGCGCCTGAGCAACAAGGACCCGCGCCTGAACGAGCAGATCGACGAGATCGAGGAGATGACCTCGCGGCAGATCGCGGTTCTGGAGAAGATCACGGACGAAAAGATCGGCAAGCTGCGCAAGGGCGACGAACTGCCTCCCGGCGTGATCAAGCTGGTGAAAGTCTACATCGCCATGAAGCGCAAGCTTTCGGTGGGCGATAAGATGGCCGGCCGCCACGGCAACAAGGGCGTGATCGCGCGCATCCTGCCGGACGAGGATATGCCGTACCTGCCGG
>JAIQFU010000522.1 GCA_020073115.1 Terriglobia bacterium | reverse complement strand
GGCTGCTTGACCCGCAGACGCTCGGCCAACACCGGGCCCGTGAGGTCCGGCATGATCACGTCCGTGAGCAGCAGGTGAACCGGCTCCGGGCTCTTCTCGAACTCGCGGATGGCGTTCCACCCGCCGTCGGCCACCAGAACCCGGTATCCCGCGTTTCGCAGCGTGGTATCGAGAAATCCCAGGACGCTGCGGTCGTCGTCCACCGCCAGAATGGTCGGACTGGATCCGTTGGATGGGGGAACCGAAGCCATAGACTATCCCACTCTCGGCGGGAGGTCTATGGGTACGGGCGTACAGCAGGAACGCCCCCCGCGCCTTGGAC
This sequence comes from Terriglobia bacterium, assembly GCA_020073115.1. Classification (GTDB taxonomy): domain Bacteria; phylum Acidobacteriota; class Terriglobia; order Bryobacterales; family Bryobacteraceae; genus BOG-224. Next base: position 3,566 of record JAIQFU010000522.1, on the reverse strand, counting down.
CCATTATAACCACGTCCCCCGAACCGGAGTGTACGGTCCCGTTCAACTCATTTGCAAGCGCTTGCAGGCAAAAGCCATCGAAATAGGATAATCAGACCTTTCACCGCTAAAATCCCTTTGCGCGCCAGGGTGAGGAGTCCGCGCTGCCAGCCCGTCCGGTAAACCCCCACGAAACCTCCACGGCCCCCCGTCCATCTTAACCGCCAGGAGGGAATTTCATGCTGGAAGGTCTGGTAGCGTCCGTCGAGGCGGCCCCTCAAAAAGCCGGCTCGGAAGCCATCGAGTGGACCGAAATGAGATCCTCGGGCGGGTTGCTGGCCGTCTACCGCGCGAAGGTCCCCGGAGGCTGGCTGGTTTACGCCTGCAACGGCTACCACCACCACGGCGGCATCACCTTCTATCCCGACCCGAACCATCTCTGGTAACCGCGCGCTCCTGCCCGCCGTGTGCGCACCCCGCGGACGCCCGCCCGAGGGCCTCCACGAGGATCATTCCGCCCCAATAAGCCGCCTTTGGCCGCGCCCTAAAATCGCTGAAAAGCCCATTAAAAGGGCCGAAAATCGGATGTATACTCGGTCCCAGGAAACGAAAACGGCAATCCTGGATTCCGGTGCGGGATAGGGTTGTCGCCGCTCGGCCAATCCAGGCGAGGCACGAAGGAGGACTGGTGTGATGAAACGCAGGCTGTTTTGCCATGCAGTGCTTTTGGTGTCGGCGGCCGCGGGCCTGATGGCTCAGCCGGCGCCGGCGGATCGCGTGCGGGTGTTGATCGGCTTCGACCGCCTGCCGGGCGCCAGCGAGCAAACGCTGGTGCGGGCCTTCGGCGGCGCGGTCAGGCATACCTACCGCTTCATCCCGGCCATCGCGGCCACCCTGCCGCAGTGGGCCGTCACCGCCCTGAGCAACAATCCCATCGTGAGCGTCATCGAGCCGGACGTGGCGATCTATGCGCTGGACGAGTATGACAATGCCTGGGGCGTAAAGACAATCAATGCCAGGGCTGTCCACAACGGAGGGAACCGGGGCCAGGGCGTCAAGGTCTGCGTCATCGATTCCGGCATCGACGCCACTCACCCGGACCTATACCAGTACTACGCCGGCGGCTATGATTTCGTCAACGATGACGACAATCCCGCCGACGACAACGGCCATGGCACGCACGTCGCCGGAACGATCGCCGCCCTGGCCAATAACACCGGCGTGATCGGGGTTGCGCCGCAGGCCTCGATCCTTGCCTACAAAATCCTCGGCGCCGATGGCAGCGGCAGCTTTAGCGACGCCATCGCCGCCGTCGAACGCTGCGCCGCCGATGGCGGCAAAATCACCAGCAACAGTTACGGCTCCACCGCCGATCCCGGATCGCTGGTCAAGGCCGCTTTCGATAAAGCCGCCGCCGAGGGCATCCTCCACGTCGCCGCCGCCGGGAACGCGCGGTCCATCTTCGCCTGCAACGCGGTTGCCTATCCGGCCCGCTACGCGTCTGTCGTGGCCGTCGGCGCCACCGATTCGTCCGACAAAGTAGCCAGCTTCTCCTGCCGTGGAGCGGAGGTCGAACTCGCGGCCCCCGGCGTGAATATCCAATCCACATGGCCGGGCGGCGCGTATGCCACGGCCAGCGGAACCTCTATGGCCACGCCCCATGTCTCCGGACTCGCCGCGCTGGTCCTCGGTTGCGGGCTCGTGGACCTGAACAACGACGGCGTGGTCGATGGCGCCGATGTCCGCCTGCGGATGCAGCAGACCGCGTTGGATCTGGGGACCGCCGGGCGCGACACATCGTACGGCTTCGGCCGTATCCGCGCCGATCTCGCCGCCACCAACTGCGGCGTGCTCCCGCCGCCTGTGACGCTGCCCGCCGCGCCCACTAATCTCCGCGTGACCGCTTCCACCAGGAACAGCGTGAGCCTCGCCTGGAACGACAACTCCGCCAATGAAGCCAATTTCGTGGTGGAGCGGTGTTCCGGCGCGAACTGTGGAAACTTCGCGGTGGTCGCCACCTTGCCCGCGAATACGGCCACTTACGCCAACAGTGGACTAGCACGCCGCACCACTTACTCTTTTCGCGTGAAGGCCGTCAACTCCGGCGGCTCTTCGGCGTACACCAACACGGCGAAGGCGACCACACAATAGGAGGTTGCAAAGATAGCGGTAACGAAGCACGGGCGAGCGATGCGTTCGTAATCCGCCGCGATAGCGGAATTCGCCACTGGAACTTCCCCTCGGAAAGGCGCACAATCTTGCCAGGAGGGCCAATGAGGAAAGACATGGAAGCATTGGACATCCTGCGTGCCCAAGGCTACGCCGTCGGTACGCCCGACGTCCACACAGGCCGGGTCAGGGTCTGGATTCGCGATCGCGATGAGGCCGTGGATGTAGAGATGGGGAGAGAACTTCACGAGTTAGCGGAAAGCAAGTTGAGCTTTGAAGACATACAGGCGAGGCGCGAGGACGAAGCTGTGGGCCGGACCGAGTGAGCGCCATCCACCGGTTTGGCGACAGTCGCAAGCCTCCAGTTTCGATCTACGCTCCCCGAGTGCGCGGTGGATAGGAAGGAGGAGGGTTATGGAGAAAGGTGGACCTTCGAATCTCGTGATCGGTTTGGGCGTCGGCTTGGGAACCGGTGTTTTCATCGGAATGCTCCTTGCCCCCAAAGCCGGCCGGGAGACGCGGCGGTTGATCCGCCATTCGGCGGCCGAGGGCGAGGAGTATCTGGAACAGCGCGGCGCCGAATTGCGCGACGCGCTCAAGGATGCGATCAAAGCCGTCAGCCGCCAGCGGGACAGCCTGACCGCGGCCCTGGAAGCGGGCAAGCAAGCGTATCGCACCGCCACTGGAAAAGCGAACGCAGAACCGCCGCCCGGCCCAGGCCCCGCGCCGGAGCCGGAAGGCTGAGATCGGTATTGCACCTGGGCCGGAGCAGGCGGCATCTTATTTGAAAATGTTTTTCGGAATGATGCCGTGAATGCCTTTGGTCCCATCCACGGCCTGTGTCACGTCGAAATCGACCGCCACGCTGCATAGGGCGTAGGCGTCTTCGCGCGACAGATGCTTTTCCGTGACCAGAAAATCGATGGCCTCGCGGACCGCCTGAACCAGGGCCTGGGTGAGATCGGGATCGAGCCCCATGACGATCCAGTGCGTGGGCGTCTCGGCGCGCGGCCACTTCAGCTTCATGTCTTTACGCACGAAGAACTGGAACGTGCCCACCAGCGAAGTCTCCATCGCGGTGATATCCACCTCGCCATTCCCTTGCCCCGCGTGCCCGTCGCCCACCTCGAACAGCGCCCCCGGCGCATGCACCGGGATAAACAGCGTGGCGCCGGCAACCAGTTCCCTGTTGTCGAGGTTGCCCGCGTGATCGCCGGGCGGTGCGCTGTCGACCCGCCCTTTGGACGGGTCCGGAGCCACCCCCATGCTGCCGAAAAAAGGATGCAGCGGGATCTCGATGTTGCCGGCGAAGCGGGCCACGTTGCGGTGGATATCCAGGGGGATGAGCCGGGTGCGCCCCTGCCGGAAGTCGGTAGCCGGCAGCACGCCGCGCTGCGGGCTGAACCCGTTGGTGGCAT
>JAIQFU010000521.1 GCA_020073115.1 Terriglobia bacterium | reverse complement strand
CTTGGCGCTTCTGTTCCGGCCGGAGACTGATCTGCTGATTCCTCCCTCCCGGATAATTGACCGTTAACACCAACACCGGATGACCTTCCCCACGCTCGCATTTGGGACATCCCCGCTTGTGGCGGATCGTGCGCTGGAGCAGAGACCCGCGCAAAATTTCGGCGGTTTCGGGCAGACTCGCCGCCAAACGGTCTCGACGCTCCGTGGCCTCCTTATGTTTCATCTATAGCAATGAAACACCAAGTCCGGCGCTCTGTCAATAGGAAATACCCTCGAAATGTCCAAACTCCAGGGGCAGGCGGTTTCGCTTGCCAGCGAGCGAAACTCGCCGCGGCTCGCTCCGCGATCCGCTGGCGAGGGCAGGCGCAATCGCCGGGCAAGCAGCCCCCGTTGATTGGGCAGCGGCTGTGGCGGGGGCACTCTTGCCGTCTCGGCACTCCTGCCGACACGTTCCCCCCGTGTGCCCATGAGTGGGCACACGGCAGGCAGGAGTGCCCACGCCACGGCGCTACATCCCCCACCGCTCTGGGTGGTTTGCCCCATCTTTGCCTTGTAATCAACGACGGATCGTCGATATTTGCGACGTGCGTGTCGCTGTTTGATGTATTTTCCAACTTTCGGATCATTTGGTCCTGAGCGTGCTCACGCTGTCACCAATATCCTGCACTTTTTCCCTGGAAAGGGGGGTTGTGGCGTTGCGTCAGTTTCTTCGCGATTCGGGACACCTCATCCGTCCTGCCGTCATTCTGCTGGCCGGGCTCGGCATCTTCCTGGCGGTCCGCACCGCATTCATTCCGAAGGCGTTTGGCGAATACGGGCACTACGACCCAGCGGCCCTGGAACGGATCCGCGCGCGGTCCGTTTCTTACGCCGGCCAGGACCAGTGCGTCCTGTGCCACGACGAGCAGGCCAAGGCCCGCGCGGCGGGAAAACATGCCCACGTCGCCTGCGAAGCCTGCCATGGACCTCAGGCGTCCCACGCCCTCGCGGACGACCCTTCGGCCCACAAGCCGCCCCTGCCGGACGTAGCCAACCTTTGCCGGCGCTGTCACGAGAAGGACGCCGCCAAGCCTAAAGGGTTCCCGCAGGTGGTCACCGCCGAACATTCCGGCGGCGCGCTCTGCAATACCTGTCATCAACCTCATAACCCGCACCTGTGAGCCGAGGACAATCCATGGACATCACCCGCAGAGATTTATTCGCGGCCGGCGGCAAGCTCCTGATCCTGGCCTCCGTGGGGGCCACCCTGGAGCAGATCACCGGCGCCGCCCCGCCCAGCGAAGCCTACCAAGCAGCCGAGCACTGGTGGGGCATGATTATCGATATCGATAAGTGCATCGGCTGCGGAAACTGCGTGCGCGCCTGCTCCAACGAGAACAAAGTCCCCAAGGGTTACTTCCGCACCTGGGTGGAGCGCTACGAGGTGAATGAGGGGACCCACCCCGAAGAGGTCCAGCCCCACGTGGAGTCGCCGGAGGGCGGCATCAACGGCTTCCCGCCGTCCACCCGCGAAGACCTCAAAAGCTTTTTCGTGCCGAAGCTGTGCAATCACTGCGCCGAGTCTCCGTGCGTCCAGGTCTGCCCCGTGGGCGCTACCTTCATCAGCCCCGATGGCGTGGTCCTGGTGGATCAGAACTACTGCCTGGGCTGCCGCTACTGCATCCAGGCCTGCCCCTACGGCTGCCGTTATCTCCACCCGGAGACGAACACAGCCGACAAGTGCACCCTGTGCTACCACCGCATCACCAAGGGGCTCACCACCGCCTGTTGCGAGAATTGCCCCACCGGCGCGCGCCTACTGGTGGATTTCAAGAACCCCAAGGACCCCGTCCACGAATTACTGCGCGCCAACAAACTGCAGGTCCTGAAGCCTTATATGGCGACCCGGGCCAAGGTCTTCTATAAGGACCTGGACGGTTCGGTGCGATAGAGGAGCCCCGCGATGATTCCTGGCGTCGATGGTTTCATGTATCCCAACGAGGTGGAGCTGCAGTGGAGCCTGCTGATCGTGCTCTACCCCTACATCACCGGCCTGGTGGCCGGCGCGTTCATTCTGGCTTCGCTCGAGCGCGTGTTCAAAGTGGAGGCGGTGCGGCCCACGTACCGGCTGGCCCTGCTCACCGCGCTGGCGTTTCTGCTGGTGGCCCCCCTTCCGCTGCAACTCCACCTGGGCCACCCGGAACGGTCCCTGGAGATGTACCTGACTCCCCACCGCTCCTCGGCCATGGCCATGTTCGGCTTCGTTTACCTTTGGTACCTCACGGTCGTGCTGCTGGTGGAGGTCTGGCTCGAATACCGCGCCGATATCGTGCGCGCGGCGCAGACCTCCCAGGGGCTCAAGCGGCTCGTTTACAAGGCCCTCACCCTGGGCTCGGAGAACGTCAGCCCCCGCTCGCGCGCCATCGATGACAAGGTGGGCTACATCGTCACCGTCATCGGCATCCCGTCGGCCTTCCTGCTGCACGGCTACGTGGGCTTCATCTTCGGGTCCGTGAAAGCCAACCCGTGGTGGTCCACGCCCCTGATGCCTATCGTATTTCTCTTCTCGGCCATGGTCTCGGGCATCGCCGCCGTGCTGGCGCTCTACATGGTTTCCATGAAGGTGAAGAAGACCCCTATCGATATGCGCTGCGTGGACACCATCGCGCGCTACCTGTTCTACACCTTCATCATCGACTTCACGCTGGAAATGCTGGACCTGATCCATCGCACCTACGAAGCCGACGAATCTTTCCGCAGCCTCGATTTCATGGTCCATACGAAGTTATTCGCTTCCCAGGTGGTGCTGCAGATCTTCATGGGCACTCTCCTGCCCCTCATCCTGCTGGCCCTGACGCAACTCGTCAAGCTGACGGCGGGAAAACGCAAAGCGATCTATGCGAGCGTCTGCCCGATGATTCTGGTGGGCATTTTCGCCATGCGCTGGAACGTGGTCGTCGGCGGCCAGCTGTTCTCCAAAAGTTTCCTCGGCTATACCAGCTACAAGTTGCAGTTCGCCACCCGCGAGGGTCTGCTGCCGGCTGTCGGCCTGATGGTTTTACCTTTTGTGATTTTCCTGGTTCTGGTGAAGCTCCTGCCGCCGTGGGAAGAAAAACCGGCGGCCGGCGGTCAGTCGTCCGCGTTCAGCGCGGCCGCGCGGAACTGAAAGCCGAAAGCTGACGCCTGAGAGTTATTAGGAGGCCGCTATGCCGCAACCCGGACCGGCGCCTGCCCCCGATTGGGACGGCCTGCGCGGGGAAGTACGCGACCTGGAACGCCGCATCGCGGAAATCAAACAGCTTCTGGAAGGCGTGGGGCAGGTCCCCGACCTGCCCTTCATCGAACCGGTTCCGCAGGCCGCGGCGGCGCCCGATGCCGGCGCCGTGCTCCCCCTCATCGGCCGCGCGCTGCTGGGGCTCGCCGGCGCATACCTTCTGCGGGCCCTCACCGAATCGGCGGTGCTGGCCCCGGCCGTCGGGGTGGGGATCGGGATCCTCTACGCCATCCTGTGGCTGGTGTGGGCGGCCCGCACGCCGGCCGAACGCCGCCTGGCGACTGCCCTGCACAGCCTGACCGCGGTCCTGGTGCTCTCCCCTCTGCTGTGGGAGGCCACGCTCCGATTCCACGCGGTCTCCTCCTGGACGGCGGGCGGCGTGCTCCTGTTCTTCACCGTGTTTGGGCTGGCGGTCTCCTGGCGGAAAAACCTGCTGGTCGTGGCCACCATCGCCACCCTGGCGGGGCTGGGCACGGCCGCGGGCCTGCTGGTCGCCACCCACGACGCCCTGCCTTTCACCTTCGTTTTTCTTGCCACGGCCGCGGCCGTCGAGATTTCCGCCTGCCTGGATCACTGGCTCAGCGAGCGTTGGCTGGCGGCCACGGCGGCCGACCTGTCGGTCCTTCTCGCCATTTGGCTGGTC
>JAIQFU010000033.1 GCA_020073115.1 Terriglobia bacterium | reverse complement strand
TCGATGATCTCCTTGGTCGCCGCGCGGCGATTAGCTTCACGCAGAGCGGTTTCCAATTTGCCGCGCAACTGGGCCCGAATTTCGGCTTTCAACTCCGGGGCTTGCACGACGCGCTCCATGAGCAATTTGAGCCCTTGCTCGACGCTCGCCGGGTCGCTTGCCATGCGCGTTCGCGCTTCGCGCAGTTCGTGATCGACTTCGCTGCGGATCAAGTCGGTCATCAACCGGTTTTGCTGTTCGATGTCCGAGAGCAGCCGGCCTTCGCCGTCATTGACGTCGGCCACGTCGTCCTGAGTATCGATCGGCTCGGCGGCGGGCTTGCGAGCCTTGACCGCCAGCGCTTTGTTCGGAGGCGCCGCTTGTTCGCTGCTGGACTTTTTGATTTGCAACTTTTCCTCGTCTGTTTTGTCGAGCGGCTCGCCGGCACGAATCTTGGCCAGTTGCTTTTTGACGGCTCGAGCGGCTGGATCATTCGGATCGCGGCGCAAGGCTTCGTCGGCCAGGCGTTCGGCCGTCTCCAAATTGCCCGAGGTGACGGCCTGAGTGCCCAATTGGGCCAGCGCTTGCACGCCGTCGTCCACGATGCGGCGGGCCTCGTCCGCGGCCGTGTCGTAGATCACGAAGGTGCTGGGTACGTCCGTGCGGGAACCGTCGGCGGCGAAAGTAGCGCCCATGATCGCTCCCGGGTTGATGGCCAGGGTCTTTCCGATTCGCGAGACGTCGTAAACGTGGTTGTGGCCATACAGCACGACGTCGAATTCCCCGGAGGCGGCGATGGCGCGGGCGATGTTGTCGTAGTGGTTCGCCGCAAACCGCTTCCCCCCAAGTTCGCCCCGGAACATTTCGCCGTGAATGCGGATTTGCCCGTAGTTCCGCGCATTGGCCGTGATCCGGAACAGGTCGCCGTCGTTGTTGCCGAAGAGGATATGAATCGGCTTCGGAAACCCGCGTCCCATCTGGTGGACGATAAACGGCGAGCACAAATCGCCGCAGCAGATCAGGGCGTCGGCCTGCTGCGCCTGGTCCAGCGCCCGAGCCAACTTCCACACGTTATCGTGAATATCGGACAGAACCGCGATTTTCATAACGGACGGCTAGTGCTGTCGGTTCCCGAACTGCTCTCTGAACTTTCGCATCTTCGGCGCCACCACGAAGGCGCAGTATGGCTGCTCCGGATTGTTCCGGAAATAATCCCGATGATATTCCTCGGCCTTGTAGAACACGCCCGCCGGGCGCACTTCGGTGACGATCGGGGCGGCCCAAACCCCCGCCGCGTTCGAATCGCGGATCATCTCCTCGGCCTGCGCGCGCTGGCCTTCGTCGTGGTAGAAGATCGCGGAACGGTACTGCGGGCCGACGTCGTTGCCCTGGCGGTCGCGCGAGGTGGGGTCGTGGATGGCGAAGAAGACCTCCAGGATTTCGCGGTAAGAGACCGCGTCTGGGTCGAACGCGATTCTGACGGCCTCCGCATGGCCGGTTTCGCCGCCGCACACTTCCCGGTACGTCGGGTCGGGGACCTGACCTCCGATGTACCCCGATTCCACGGAGATCACGCCGCGCATTTCCTGGTAGACCGCTTCCAGGCACCAGAAGCAGCCGCCGGCGAGGGTGGCCAGTTCGGTTTTCACTGGACCAGCTGAACGGCCACTGTGACCGTAGCGGTCACGCTCACAGTTCCGGTGAGAATGGGGGTGGATGTCGCGCCGGCGCTGACGCCGCTATACGGCGTCACCCCGGCCCCTTCCTGGGCGGAGAGGAGCGCGCCCGTTTTCGCGCCCAAGCCGGCCGCAATGGCGTTGGCATGCGCCAAGGCCTGCTTGCCGGCCAGGGTGAGAGCCTGCTGCCTGACCGGATCCGAATCCTTGAGGCCGAAGGCCAGGCTTCCCACGTTGGTGGCGCCGGCTTTGTTCGCCGCATCGATCAGCGGCCCGGGAAGCGACAGATCGCCCGTGGTCGCCTGGAGCGTATTGGTCACGGTATACCCGGTGATGACGTTACCCGTTGTGTAGTTGGGATACACGGTGTAGCCCACCGTTTGTATGCTCCCGCCGGACCCCAGCAGGGCCTTTAAGGCGGCGATGACAGCGGTGGTTTGCGACGCATTCTGTTCCGCCGCGGCTTGCGCTGTCGAAGCCTGGGTGGTGACCCCGACGTTCAACTGCGCCTGGTCGGGATTGACGTTGATCGTGGCGCTGCCGCCGGCCTGGATGGAGGGCGGGTTCTGCGCCAGGAGCGTCGCGATGGGCATGGCAAGGCAGACAACGAGAACCAACCGCATAGGTGACGCCTCTAGCTGAGAATGATACTACTGACGAAGGCCAAGTGGGGCGGGCTTCAGCCGGCTTCAGCCTGCGTGGGGCTTCCGCCCCGCTTTGCCGGAGCGGGGCTGAAGCCCCGCGTAGGCTGACGCCCGCCCCACCGAGCGGTTCGTCACATACCGTACTTTCGCGCCGCAACTCTCGCGCCGCGCACGCGTTTAACATCAGCAGAGGGTAAGAGGATGCGAGTGAGGGCGCTAGCCGGGCTGTTGTCCGCGGTTTGCGCGGTTCTGTTCTCCACCGCCCCGGCTTTCGGCAGGAAGCACGGGGCCGATCCGTACGCGCGATTCCGGACGGAACTCAGCGGGGACCAGAAGATTCGGCACGCGCTGAACCGCCTCACATTCGGCGCGCGCCCCGGGGACGAGGCGCGCATCCGCTCCACGGGGTTGAAGAAGTGGATCGACCTGCAGCTTCACCCGGCGCGCATCGCGGAGAATCCGTCGCTGGAGGCCAGGCTGCGCGCTTTGGATACGCTGGCCATGAGCAGCGAGGAACTGGTCCGGAACTATCCCACGCCGCAAATCGTGCGCCTGATGGCGTCCGGCCAGCTTCCGTATCCCGCCGACCCGGACCGGCGCATGATGGTTCGCCGCCTCGCGGAGCGCTTCACGCGAACGCAAGCCCAAGGCAATTCCGCCGCGGGGCCGGCGCAGCCCGCCATGGCCGCCCTGCTGACTCCGGAGCAGATCCGGGCCCTCGGTTCCGGGCCGCCGCTCCAGCGATTGGCCGCTTTCGAGGAGATGCCCAGAGAGAAACAGGACAGCGTGATCGAGGCGCTGCCGGGGGGCCTCCGCCAGCAACTTTTCGATATCGCCCCGCCGGAGCTGCGGCGGCGCATCGAAATGTCCTTCGGCCCGCAACAGGTGGTGACCCGCGACCTGGTGGAAGGCAAGCTGCTCCGCGCCGTTTACGGCGAGCGCCAACTCGAAGAAGTCCTCACCGATTTTTGGTACAACCACTTCAACGTCTTTCTGTACAAAGGGGCGGACCAGTACCTCGTGACGGCGTACGAGCGCGACGCCATCCGTCCTCACGTCCTGGGGAAATTCCGAGATCTGCTGGAGGCCACGGCCAAAAATCCCGCGATGCTGTACTACCTCGACAACTGGCAATCCGTGGCGCCGGCTCCAGCGGGGGCGCGGCCCGCGCGGCGCGGGCTCAACGAAAACTACGGCCGGGAGCTTCTGGAACTCCACACCCTGGGGGTGGACGGCGGCTATACGCAGAAGGACGTGACGGAAGTGGCGCGATGCTTCACCGGGTGGACCATCCGCCAGCCCGAGCGGGGCGGAGCGTTCTGGTTCAACCCGCGCGCCCACGACGGCGGCGAGAAGACTGTCCTTGGCGTCCAAATCGCCGCGGGCGGCGGCGTGGACGATGGCGAGAAGGTGCTCGATATCCTGGCCGATCACCCGTCCACCGCGCATTTCATTTCCCGCAAGCTGGCCCAGCGCTTCGTGGCCGACAACCCGCCGCCGGCGCTCGTAGACCGCATGGCCCGCACCTTTCTCAAAACGGGCGGCGACCTGCGGGAAGTGATGAAAACGATGTTCGGCTCCAGAGAATTCTGGAGCGCCGGCGCGTACCGCTCCAAAGTGAAAACGCCGCTCGAAATAGCGGCCGGCGCGGTGCGCGCAATGGGCGGGGAAGTGGACTACGCGTTCAACCTGGCCAACCTGGTGGGCCAGCTTGGGGAACCGCTCTACCGCAAGCAGGAGCCGACCGGCTACTCCAATTCCGGTAAAGACTGGCTGAACTCCGCGGGCCTGCTGGCCCGCATGAACTTCGCCCTGCAACTGGCGGCCAACCGCGTGCCGGGCGTGAAAGTCAAAGCGGCGGACCAGGCGGGAATCGAGCTGGGTTCGCCGGAGTTTGAGATGCATTGAAGAAGGAGGCAGGAGGCAGGAGAGCAGAGTCGGGAGCCTGAGGCGTTGCGCGACGGTTGAGGCTCCTGTCTCCCCCTGGCTCTTGGCTCCCCAAGGAGTTCTTTTGTGTTTACCCGCCGCATTTTTCTCCGCAATTCCGCTCTCGCCATGGTGGGCTCCGGGGCCGCTCCGCTGTGGCTGGAGCGCGCACTCTACGCCGCGGACTCTCCCTCGCCGCGCAAGAAGATCCTGGTGGCCATCTTTCAACGCGGCGCCGCCGACGGTTTGAACATCGTCGTCCCGCACGGGGAGAAGGCTTACTACGATCTGCGACCCACCATCGCGGTGCCACGGCCGTCGTCCGGCGCCGGGAGAGAGGCGGATGCGGCCATCGACCTCGACGGCTTCTTCGGGCTACACCCGTCGTTGGGGCCGCTCCAGCCGCTTTTTGCGCAAGGGCATCTGGCGGTAGTGGATGCCGCCGGCTCGCCGGACCCCACGCGCTCGCACTTCGATGCGCAGGATTACATGGAATCCGGGACGCCCGGGGTCAAGGCCACGGCGAGCGGGTGGATGAACCGCGCCCTGCCGGCCGAACAGGGGAAGCTGTCGCCGGTGCGGGCCGTTTCCCTGGGCCCCGTGCTGCCACGTTCCCTGCGTGGCGGCCAGCCCGCAATCGCGGTCGAGAGCCTGGGCGAGTTCCGCGTGCGCAATCCCCAGGCGGCCGGGGAATTCGAGCGGCTCTACGCGCAGACGGACGTGCCCGAACTGGAAGCCTGCGGGCGCGAGACCTTCGAAGCCGTCTCCCTGCTGCAAGTCATTGGGAAGCAGCCGTACGCGCCCTCCGGCGGCGCGCTCTACCCGCGCGGGCGGTTTGGGGAGAGCCTGCGGCAGATCGCGCAGCTCATCAAATCCGATGTGGGGCTGGAAATGGCCTTCGCCGATATTGGCGGCTGGGACCACCACGTCAACGAACTGGGGCAGCGCGCCTCCGAAGGCCCGTTGGCTAACGTGCTGCGCGAGTACGGGCAGGCCCTGGCCGCATTCTGGCGAGACCTGGGCGACCGTATGGCCGACGTGGCGCTGGTGACCATGTCCGAGTTCGGCCGCACGGCGCACGAGAACGGCGACCGCGGAACCGACCACGGCCACGCCAACTGCATGTTCGTCCTGGGGGGCGGGATTCGCGGCGGCAGGGTGTATGGGCGGTGGCCCGGGCTCCGGAAGGAGCAGCTCTACGAAGGCCGCGATCTCGCCCTCACCACGGATTTCCGCGACGTCCTGGGCGAGCTTGTGGCGCGCCACCTGGGAAACCCGACGCTGGGGCCGGTATTCCCGGGATACGAGCCGAAATTCCTGGGATTGACGTAGGGGGACGGGCTGCCGGCGAGGCATGCCTCGCCCTGACATGGCCTGCCGCAGGGGCGGGCATGCCCGGTCCGGCTGAGCGACTATTGACCGAAGAATGTCCGGTGGCGATCGTATTCTGGGTTGGGGTTATCGTGATCAGCCCGTTGTTGCAGCGAGGCGCGAGGACGATTAGGGACGCTCCATATTTTTTTCCAGCGCCGCCCGGATGCGCTCCATCTCGGTTTCGTCCGTATACTTACCGCGCGGCCAAAAAAAGCCGCGCAGGCCATCTTTGCGCCGCCGCGGCACGACGTGGATGTGTAGGTGCGGCACGCTCTGGCTGACCCGGTTGTTAATTGCCAGGAAGGAGCCCTCGGATTGCATGGTCTCTTCCACGGCCGCGCATAGGCGGCGAGCCGTGGCGAACAGGGGCTCGATCCGGTTTGGCGGCAGATCCGGCAGCGTTTCGTAGTGTGCGCGGGGAATCAGCAGGCAGTGACCCGGGAACAGGGGCCGGTGATCGAGAAACGCGGCGCAGGCGTCGTCCTGAAACACGACCGGCGCGGGCACGGCGCCCGAGGCGATGCGGCAGAACAGGCACTCGGCGGACATATTCTATTATGACAACGGGGGCCCGTGCTCCCAGCGCTGCGGGCGAGACATGCCCCACCGCTACAATGCCACGCAAATACGATCCGTGAAAGGGCAAACCGGGTACAGCACGACCCTTCGCAAAGACGGCGGAATTCAAGCCAGTCCCCGTTTTGCAGCTACAAATCGCGGCGTTTTTGTAGGGCCTGGACATGCCCGGCCCGTCTCCGGGGCGTTTCAGCACGCGTGGTATCATGGGTTAGAAACTTAACTGGAGGACTATAACCGATGGGTTCCCTGGGCGTGCCGGAGATGATGCTCATTTTCATCCTGGCGCTGGTCCTCTTCGGTCCGAAGAAGTTGCCGGAAATCGGGCGGACGCTGGGAAAGGCGATCACCGAGTTCCGCAAGGCTTCGACGGAATTGAAGGCCACGTTTGAGAGGGAAATGCAAACACTGGAGCAGGAGACGCAGTCAATCAAGGAAGTCACGAACCAGTATCAGTACGATACCTATAATTACGATTACTCCTCGTACGAGCCGCAGGACGCGAATTACGGGGAGACCAACGATTCCACTGCTGCCAGCCCATCAACGGAAAGCGCATCCGCACCTCAGGGCGCTGAATTACCGTCAGCCGAAACTCCGGAAGGCGTCGTCGCCTACGGATCCGAACCGCACGCCGACAGCCAACCGCTCGAGGGTTCCGGCCCTTCCGAAGAGCGGGAGCCTGTGGGTTCCGAAGCGGCTTCGTCCCCGGCTGAACACAACACATAGTGAATGGCTTCAACTGACGATCCGAAAGGGAGCATCGCTCTCCAGGGCGGGGTAGTTTCCGTAACCCCGCCCGCCACCATTCTGGACAAGGTCCGGGCCAAGCTGGGCGGGGCGAGAGTTCCGCCCGCCGCCCCGCCGCCCTCCGGACACGACCAGGACGACGATGAGGATGGCATGCTCCGCATGTCCTTCCTCGAGCACCTACAGGAACTGCGGTCGCGGATTATCAAAGCGCTGCTCGGGATCGCCGTGGCGTTCGCGCTCAGCCTGACGTTCTGCAACGCCCTCTGGGACTTCGTGCGGCAACCCGCCGTTGCGGCCCTCACCACGATCGGCGTCAAGCCGGCGGTGCTGCACACCATCACGCCGATGGAAGGCTTCACCGTGATCTGGTTCAAGCTCCCGGTCCTGTGCGCGATTTTTCTGTCGTCGCCGTGGATCCTCTATCAGGTCTGGGCGTTCATCGCACCCGGTCTTTACCGGCGCGAACGGCGCTATGCGGCTCCGTTTATCCTGTCCTCCGCCGGCCTGTTCATTCTCGGCGGCGTCTTCGCTTATTTCGTCGTTTTCCGGTTCGCCCTGGCGTTCTTGCTGGGCATCGGCATCGGGAACGGCGTCGAGCCGGTAGTCTCGATTACCAGCTACTTCGACCTTTTCGTTAACGTTATCCTCGGCGTGGCGCTGGTATTCGAAATGCCGGTGCTGATCTTCTTTCTGACCCTGTTGCGAATTCTCAGCCCGTCGTTTCTGCTACGCCACAGCCGGTACGCGATCCTTGCGATTTTCATCATTGCGGCGATAGTCACTCCTACACCCGATGTATTCAACCTGATGCTCTTCGCCGTGCCCATGTGCGTGCTATTCTTTATTGGCATTTTCGCCAGCTTTCTGCTGGTAATGCATCGCGAAGGACGGGCGTTCCCGTGGGGCAAGGTAATCACCGGTGTTATCGCCGTACTGTTGCTTTTGGCGGCAGGATGCTACATTGCCGTAGTCAGATATGGTTACACCCTGGTACCACACTGGCCCTTTCTCGTCCGTTAATTTTTGTGGGAATTGATCGCTTCGGGTGTAACATCGGGTTTGACATCTAACCTGGTTGCGCGGCGCGATGGATCTCTATAAAGTAATTCAGGAATTATACGAGGAGAAGGAGAGGCTGGAGCGCGTCATCGCCTCTCTCGAGGAATTGCAGCGGACCACGGGAACTATTCCGGATTTGCCAATGCTGCCCAGACGGCGAGGACGCAAGTCCATGAGCGCCAAAGAGCGGGAAGAAGTCTCCGAGCGGATGAGAAAATACTGGGAAACGCGGCGCAAAGAGGAGCCGGGTCCGGGGCGGGACGGCCGTTAGCTCATTCCATCGACTGCGCCACGGTTCGGGGCGCAGGCTCCCACAAGAACGTCAGGGCCCGGGGGCCAGCACAGCGGCAGCGCCCGCGCCGCGAAGCGCAGGCCGGAGAAGCCGGCGTGCGTCCCGGAAGGCGTATCTACTAAGACCCGGCCTCGGCCCTCCGCCGCTGCCCCATAGGTCCGGGTATCCCGGGAGTGCAGGCCGGCGAGGCGCAGCCTCTTGAATCCGTCAATTGCCTGCAGCACTCGCGCGGCCCGGACGGCGCGTGGGGAGGCGCTGTCGAAGATCACCGGCACGGGATCCCCCAGATGCGGCGCGCCCCAGGCCCGCACGCGCTCCCGCTGATGACCATTCGCCCGCGCCTGGTGTAGGCCCAGGCCTCGCGCACGGCGGGTGTACGCAGGACTACTTCTTAAAAAACCACAGCCAGTAATACTGGTCGCCCGCTCCGAATTGATATCGCATTTCGAAACCGCACCGTTCGGCCATGGCGCGGGCATCGGCTTCGGTAAACGGCGCCCCCACCCAAGTCTCTTCCGGCTCCGGCTCGACCTGTGACGATCCCTGCACCTGGAATTTGAAGAGCCCTCCGGGCCGCAGCAGGCGGCCGGTTTCGCGGACGTAGCTCTCAATGACGTCACGGCTGGGAATGTGCTGGAACACCATGAAGGAAAACGCGAAATCGAGCTGCAGCCGGGGCCCGAGCCCGAAGCGATGCCACCAGCGCCGGCGCACGGAGGAAAGATCCATGCCATTGTTCCGAAATACGTGGACGTTGGGCAGGCCGGCCGTCATGCGCCGCGCCTGGCGCGCCATCTCGCGGCTGATATCGACGGCGTAGACCTCCCCGAAGTACTCGGCAAAAGCCCTGGTGACCCGCCCGGCGCCGCAGCCGATTTCGAGGACCTTCATCTCCTTCGGGTCTTTCCCCTGGCAGACGTTCGTCAGGTCGTTGAGGATCTCTTCCTCGAGGGTGACGCGGCCGGACTGGATGAACTCGTCGTCGGACCACTCCTCCTGGCCGGTGACGACGTAGTGGCGCGCATTCTCGCGGGCGCGCCGCTCCCAATCGCGCCGCATCTTGCGGATCTGTCTGCTGGTTTGGGGGACGGCCATCTGATATATTGTAGTTACTATCAGAAACCCGTGGGCGTGTAGCTCAGTTGGGAGAGCACGGCGTTCGCAACGCCGGGGTCGGGGGTTCGAATCCCCCCACGTCCACCAACCCTCCTTCGTGCGAATTGGCACGCTGAATTCCTTTGCTCTCTTTCCTGACCGATGACGCCGATGTATGATGTCCTGCATTCGAACGCAGTTGGGAGGGGAAGATCGATGAAACCATGCCGATTTGTTGTTGCCGTCAGTGTGTGGTCACTGGCGAACGCGTGGGCCCAGCCGCCCGTTAATGCCGGTCCGCCCGAGATCGTCATCCACAGAACGAACCCTCGTCAGGGCGGGGCGCCAACCGCCGGCTCCACGGGCGTCCAAACGCCGGCCATCACCTACCACGGCGGACCGGTCATGGCGACCCCAGTTGTCTATTTGATCTGGTATGGCAATTGGAACAAGAGCAGCGGGAGCGACACGGTCACGGGCCAACAGATCGTGACCGATTTTCTTTACGGCCTCAGTGGTTCGCCGTACTACATGACCAACGCCTCGTATACCACTCCCACCGGAACATTCACAGTAGGAGGCTCGTTCACCGACAGCTACTCGCAGGGATCTCGTCTGAACGACAGTAAGGTTCAGACCGTCGTCTCGAATGCGATCAATCACGGGTTGACGAAAGACAGCAATGGCATCTACTTCGTGCTCACCTCCTCCGACGTCGCGGAGAGTTCCGGTTTTTGCTTCCTCTACTGTGGCTGGCATACCTACGGGACGATCGCAGGGACGAACATCAAATATTCGTTTGTCGGGAATGCGAATCGTTGCCTGAATGCCTGCGCGGCGCAGAGCACGGGGCCCAATGGAAATGCGGGCGTGGACGGCATGGTTTCGGTGATCGCCCACGAACTGGAAGAAACCAACACCGATCCCAACCTGAACGCCTGGTATGATTCCAAAGGCTACGAGGACGCTGACAAATGCGCCTGGACTTTCGGCCAGAGCCTCTCGAAGACCGCCAGCGGCGCGTACTACAACATGACTTTGCCGGGAGTTTCGGTCAGCTCGCGTCCGTTTCTGATCCAGCGTGAACTCGACGCGAACAGCCTGTGTTACGTCAATTACGCGACTAAGGCTCAGTGACCCAGGCGTGTCAGGCGGCGGTGGATGAGCACCGCCGCGGGGCTGGCCAGCACTCCGCACACCAAGCCGAAGATCACGATAGGCCAGGGGTTATGCGTGCGAGTAACAATCGCCAACAACGCACCGGCCAAAGCGCCCGTCTCGGCGCACACGCCGGCAATAGGCCAGTGGCGCGCGCCGAAGAAGGCGATTGCGGAAAACACTCCAAGCGTGACCCCAACGAACAGGATCGCCCAGCGATTGGGGGAGGAAGGGGCCGGCGGCAGGGAGGCGGGGTCGAGCACCTCCAAAGACGCGGTCGCGACTCGTCCGTCCTGCACTTGCGCGGCCATCAGTCGGCTCATCAGCTCGGCGGTGACCCGTTGGGCTTGGAACCGGTCCGGGTATTCGAACCGGAGCAGGAAAGCCATAGCGTAGTGGCGTTCTCCGGTCTGGTCCCCATCGATCGGCAGGATCCGGACGTCCTTCTGCATCTGCGCGACCGCATCTTCGAGGGTGTACCTCTCCCGCAGTTTTTGGTATAAGCCCAGGCGGTTAATGATGTCGGCGAGCGCAGGTCGCGACAGCGCCCCCACTCGCAGCCGTTCCAAACGCCCCGCCATGGCGAGGTTGGCCTCCCTCCTGTCCATTTGCGGGGTCCAGACCGGCGTAAGCACGGCGACGGCTGTGGATTGGTAGACGTTGCGCATCGAAACCCCGACGAATCCCGCCACCAGCGCGCCCGCGATTGCCAGTGCGGCGGTGGCTTTTCCGAAACTCAAGCTCGAAATCTGCATTTTCAGCGCTCCCCAAACGACGTTCCGGAGGTCCCGCCAACCCGGTCCGATGTCTTCGAGGAGAACCTCGAACTCCCGTCCGTAGCGCGCGCGCCACGCCGCCGGGTACAGGCGGACCGCCCACCGTGCCAGCCCTCTCATGCGTGTCTCAACCTTTCTAGCGCCGTCTGAAGAACGCGATCGAGGTTCGCCACCTGCTCTTCGAGGTGCTTCCGGCCGAGTGCGGTGAGGGCGTACGGCTGGCGGCGGTCGTCCGCGGCCACCGGTCGAATCCAGCCGCGCTCCTCCAGGCGCGTGATGGCTCCGTAGAGCGTCCCCGGTCCCAGGCGGATCTCGGCGAAGCGCTGCACGTCCTGAATGATGGCGTAGCCGTGCTTCTCCCCCTCCGCCAGGCTGGCGAGCACGAGTAAGGTCGGGTCAGACATGGCTATTACGTCTCACGTCATATCGTAAGACGTAATAGTGGCCGTGTCAAGAGGCTTAGGTACCGGCTACTGCTTGTAGACCGTTCCGTTCTTCATCACGAACTTCACGCGGCGTAGGGCGGTGATGTCCCGGGTGGGGTCGCCGTCCACGGCAATCAGGTCGGCGAAGAGCCCCGGCTTGACCTGGCCGATATCCATGTGGAGTACGCGCCCGGCGACGGAAGTGGCGGCTTTCACCGCATCCACCGGCGGCATGCCGTAATCCACCATCAACTCGATCTCGCGGGCATTGTCGCCATGGGCGAAGACGCCTACGTCGCTGCCGTTCATGATGATCACGCCCGCGGCCATTGCCGCTTTGAAGCTGGCCCGCTTGCGCAGAATGGCGCGGGGCTCCGGCTGGCCGGGTTTCCAACCGGCGTAGCGCGTGACCGCCTCGGTGGCGGCGAGCGTGGGGCAGTACGCCACGCGGCGCTCGGCCATCAGTTTGAAGATCTCGGGCGTGCCGTCGTCGCCGTGTTCGATGCTATCCGCGCCTGCCTCGACCGCGCGCCGCATGCCTTCCGGCGTGCTGGCGTGGACCGAAACAGGAACACCGCCGCTTTTGGCGGCCTCCACGGCGTACTTCATCTCATCGGCGGTGAAGGTGGGATGGGCGCCCGGGTTGGGGCCCCAGCGATAATCGCCGTATAGCTTCACCCAGTCGGCGCCATGGGCGATCTGGTCGCGGACCACCCGAATGATGTCCAGGCCCGAGGTTTCCTGGGCGCCCTGCGGCACGTTCCATTCGGGTGCGAAGCCCTTGGGCGCATAAGTTCCCGTGGCCACGATGGCGCGAGTGGAAGCGAGCACGCGCGGCCCCGGGATGATGCCCTGGGCGACCGCGTCGCGCAACTCCACATCGGCGTATCCGGCCCCTTCGGTCCCGAGGTCGCGAACGGTCGTGAACCCCGCCATGAGGGTGGCGCGCAGGTGATTGACGGCGCGCGCGGCGCGCAGCGCCAAGCCCTCGTGCGCCACCTGGTCGTTCCACGGCGTCTCGTTGTAAGGGTGCAGCAGGATATGGGAGTGCCCCTCGACCAACCCCGGCAAGAGCGTGGCGCCGGGGAGGTCTACCACGCGGGCGCCGGCCGCATCGACGCCGGCCGCCGGCCCCGCGGCTTCGATGCGATTGCCTTTGACCCGCACGGCCCACCCCTCGTGCATCGCCTCGCCATCGAAAACCCGCACGGGTTTCAGCACCATGGCGGATTCCTGGGCGAACGCCGCGAGGGAAATCAGAGAGAGGAGCATCAATCGCATATGCCAATCCTAACTCCTGTCTCCTGACTCCTGTTCCTGACTCCTGTCTCCCGACTCCTGCTACCATTGACCGTTTCGGAGACCGATTGATGAAAATCACCTTCTGGGGCGCCGCCGGTGAAGTCACCGGTTCCATGCACATGGTCGAATCGGGCGGGAAGCGCTTCCTGCTGGATTGCGGGCTGCACCAGGGCCGGCGCAAGGACGCGGACCGGAAGAACCGCTGTCTCCCCTTCGATGGGGCATCAATCGACGGCGTGGTTCTCTCGCACGCGCACATCGATCACAGCGGGAACCTTCCCACGCTGGTGAAGCACGGTTTCTCCGGCCCCATCTACTCCACCCCGGCCAGCATCGACCTGTGCAACTGGATGCTGCGCGACACGGCCCATATCCAGGAAAAAGACGCCGAGTTTCTGAATAAACGGCTGGAGCACCGCAAAGCGCGCGGCCTGGAAAACGGCCCGGTGACGCCGCTCTACACCGCGGAGGACGCCGAGCGCACGTTGCCCCTGCTCCAACCCGTGCCGTACCACTGCCCGCACGCGCTGACGCCGAACCTGACGTATATTCCATACGACGCGGGTCACATCCTGGGGTCGTCCTGCGTCACGCTGCACGAAAGCGCCAACGGCGCGCTGGTGAGCCTGGCCTACTCCGGAGATATCGGCCGGCCGAACCTGCCCATCATCCGCGATCCCGAAACCATGCCCCCGCCCGATTACCTGATTATGGAGAGCACCTACGGCGGCCGGCTCCACAAGAGCGTGGAGCACGTGGTCAACAAGCTCGCGGATGTGGTGAACCGCACGGCGCGGCGCGGGGGCCGGATCATCGTTCCCGCCTTCGCCGTGGGGCGCACCCAGCAACTGGTGCTGATGCTGCACCAACTGGCCAACGAGAAGCGCATCCCCAGCATTCCCATCTTCGTGGACAGCCCGCTGGCGATTAACGTCACCCAGGTGACCCGGGACCACGCGGAATGCTTCGACGACGAAACCCGGGCGTACCTGATGCACGGGGAGGACCCCTTTGGGTTCTCGCGGCTGCGGTACATCCGGGAGGCGTCGGAATCGAAGAAGCTGAACGACCTCCACGGTCCCTTCGTGGTGATTTCCGCCTCGGGGATGTGCGAGCAGGGCCGCATCCTGCACCACCTGCGCAACAACATCGAGGATCCGCGCAACACGGTCCTGATCACGGGATTCCAGGCGGCGGACACGCTGGGACGCAAGCTGGTGGAAAAATGGCAGGAAGTGCGGATCTTCGGCGAGCCGACGCGCGTCCGGGCGGAGATCTCCAGCCTGGACGAGCTGAGCGGCCACGCCGACCAGAACGAATTGCTGGCCTGGATCAAGCCGCTGGCGCCCGCGCTCCGCAAGGTCTTCCTGGTTCACGGCGAGCCTCAGCAGGCCCAGACCGTGGCCAGGTTGCTCGATTCCACCTATGGCCTGGACGTTGCCATCGCCTCCCCGGGGGAGTCCTTCGAGATCAAGTAGTTGATCAAGTAGTTGAAACCCAAGGGCCTGCTCGGCCCATCTATACTGAAGGAATACAAAGGAGTACCCATACGTGAGTCCAACACCTACCTACGAGCCGCCGGCGCAGCGTTCCGGCCTTTGGACGGCCCTGGTGGCCGGCGCCATCATCGCCCTGGTGGGCGCGAATGTCTACCTGTACGTGCAGATCAACAACCTGCGGACGGACATGGCGAAAGCCACCGAGACGCTCAAAACCGAGATCGCCAGCGTCCGGGACAGCTCTTCGGTGACCACCGCCGCCCAGATGCGGCACATCGAGGGCCTCAAGGAAGAACTGGAAAGCGCCAGGACTCAGATCCGCACCACTTCCAGCCAGGCCAAGACCGAAGCGATCGCCCGCGCCGAGCAGTTAAGCCGGCAGATTGAGGCCGAGCAGGCCAAGGTCCAGCAGCAGGTCAGCAAAGAGATCAGCGGCGTGCGGCAGACGGCCGAGACGGCCACCGCCAAGATCGCGGACGTCTCGACGGATGTAGGGTCGGTCAAAAACAATCTGGCCACCACCGACGCCACCTTGCAGAAGACGATCGCCGACCTGAAGTCCGCCCGCGGCGACCTCGGCGTCCAGAGCGGTCTGATCGCCACCAACTCGAACGAGTTGGCCGCGCTGAAGCGCCTGGGCGAGCGCAACTACTTCGAATTCACGATCCACAGGGAAAAGAAGCCGACGCGCGTAGGCGACGTCTCCATCACGCTGAAGAAAGTGGATGTGAAGAAAAACCGGTTCAACATCGACGTGCTGGCCGACGACAAGCTCACGCCGAAGGAGAACAAGACGGTTAACGAGCCCATCCAGTTCTACACCAGCAAGGCCCGGCAGCCGTACGAACTGGTGGTCAACAAGGTAGACAAAAACACGATTGTGGGATACCTGGCGACGCCCAAAGATCAGGCAAGCCGCTAGTCGTTACCGTCAGCCGTCAGCCCGCCGGCCGTGTTTCGCCGAGGGCTGACGGCTGTGGCCGCAGGACTTTCTTTCACTCCAGCGCCATGGCCGATACCTGGGCTTTCGGCGCGCTTTTCACTTCCACCTTCAGCTTCTCGCTCAGCCCGAGGTTCC
Source organism: Terriglobia bacterium (assembly GCA_020073115.1). Lineage (GTDB taxonomy): Bacteria > Acidobacteriota > Terriglobia > Bryobacterales > Bryobacteraceae > BOG-224. The sequence goes on along the minus strand of JAIQFU010000033.1, from coordinate 11,072 downwards.
CCGAAACGGTCAGCGTGTAGTGGGCGCGTAGCGCCTCGAACACCCGCTTCGCGGGCTCCGCCTTATCCGCTTTCCTCATCTGCGGCAGGTTGAAAGAAGCGCCGCCCGTCTCGCGCGCGAGGGTCTCCAGCATGAAACGCTCGCTCCCCGCCATGTACGCCGGATAGATCGAAACCTGGTTCCGGTGCGCCAGCCTGACGACTTCGCGGTCGCGGGTTTTGCTGTACCCTTCGTACCCCGAGGTGAGCAGCAGGATCACGCGCCGGAACGGGCTGTTCTGGAACCCCCCGTCGATGGCGGCGAAGAGCGCGTCCAGGACGTGCGGCTGGTTGCCGAATTTGACCTGGCTGATGGCGCGCAGGATCAGCTGCCTGCTCGACGTGAAGTCCTGGATCAGGTCGGCGGAAGACGCATAGGCCACCACGGCCATCTGCTCCTTGGGCTCCAGTTGCGCGACGAAGCTCTCGGCCAGCGGCTGGACCATCGGCCCCACCAGGCTGGCGTCGAGCAGCAGCATGATATCGAGCGTGTCGCGGGTGAAGTCGGCCGCCTCCACTGGCCGCGGCGTTTTGTCGTCGAGAACGGTGAAATCCTCGGCGCGAAGCCCGGTCAGGGCGACGCCCGTCCTGGGCTCGACGACGGTGACCAGCACCTTCGTCGCGGCCCAGGCTCCCGGCGCCGCAAGAAGGCACAAGGCGTACAGGCAACGGGTGAATTTCATGGCGCATCCTCCCGAATTTTCTCCACCAGTTTCTCCACGTGCATGCAGTATATCGCCGGTTTCCCGGTGCGGTCGCTCTGAAAATAGACGCGCTGGGCGTCCGGCGAGAAGACGGGGGCCACACTTTCCGGGTGGCTGGCCCTGTGCTCGCAGATGACCAACTCGCGCCCCGTGATGCGCAACTGCAGCAGGACGTCGGGCGATGCCGCGTTGCGGCTCGCACCCACGAAGACGGAGGTGTTGCGGTTGAATCCGAAGTGGACGAACTGGCTGGTTTTGGCCACCAGTTTGTCCGTGTTCGTATCCGGGGCGTATTCCCGGATGGCATTGAGCCGGGTGCGGTCTTCGGGGTAGCTGAGGTACAGGAGAGTCTTGCCGTCCGGAGCCCAATTGGCCGGTCCGATCCGGCCCGGCGCGAGCGGCAGGCGGTGGTTCTGCCTGCCATCGGAGTTGACCAGCCAGAGCGCCGCGTCGCCGTCGCGGTAGAGGACTTGGGCGCGCAAAGGGCGAGCGACCGCCTCGGATATCACAAAGGCGGACTCCACCACGGTGCGGGCTTCGCCGCGCGACAGGGGGGCCATGCGGAGGCGGGATTTCTCCCCCTGCCGTTCGATGAACTCCGCGTGCGTGCCGTCCGGACCCACGCTGCCGCCGGGACAGGGTTCCCATCCTTCCGGAACGGCGTAAATCTCGCGTTCCCGCAGGTTGGGCAGGCTGCTCATGAAAAGCGTGCGCCCCGCGAAGAAGCAGAAGGCGCGGTTGTCCGGAAGCAGCGTGAGGGAAGATCCGTCCAATTCCGCCGCGTCGGTCAACTGGCGCGTGCCGCCGTTTTTGAGGTCCATGCGGAAGGCCTGCGGCGCGCCTGTGCGGTCGCACCAGAACAGCATCCAGTCGCTGTCCCGGGAGATGGCGCGGTTGTAATAGGCGGGCAGGAAACTGGCGTAGGCCGGATCGGTTAGCCGATACACTTCCAGTTCGGTGGCGTCGTCGGCGAAGCGCCTCCAATCCGAGGCGAAGGCGGCTCCCTTCGGCCCGGTGGCGGCGTGCGCGGCCGCCAACCCCGAAAGAATGAACCCGCGGCGCGACACCGGCATCCTTTCGATGTTATCAGCCCGGCGGGCGGGTCTCTACAATGGCGCCGCTCGTGCACTGGCATCTGATGCTATAGCGGGAGTTTTGCCCGTTGTGACCCGCGAATCGCCGGCCGGAGGGAAAGGCCGTCAGGCCGGTGAGTGGCAGATCGAGTGCCGCTGGTGGTCTGGGCGGCGCTCAAACAACCGGTGGCGAAAACCGACCACCGGCGGTACTTAAAGTTCACCGAGACGATCCGTGCCAGCGGCGACGCCCTCCTGAATATCATCAACGATATCCTTGATTTTTCCAAGATCGAAGCCGGCAAGATGGAACTGGAGCACCAGCCTTTTGATGTGCGCCACTGCCTTGAAAGCGCCCATCAGAACGGGCCCGTCGCCCCGGCGCGCAGGGTCCGGCGGAGGCGCCGCCGCCGCACTGCCAGGCCGGCAGATCGAGTGCCGCCGGGGGTCGGTTTTAGCCACCGGTTCTTGGCGGCGCTCAAACAACCGGTCGCGAAAACCGACCACCGGCGGTACTTAATCCGGCGCCGCACGGCCTCCTCCCGACTAATCCCTTTCCGGCGCGTCCGTCTTCCCTATCAGAGTAAAATAGTACTTGAGGCCCTCCGTCACGAGACCCTTACATGATTGTTGATACTGTACTGGCTAAAGTCTTCGGCACCAAGAACGAGCGCGAGATCAAGAGTATGCTGCCTACCGTGGCGGCCATTTCCGATCTCGAGCCGGCCATGCGCCAGTTGTCCGATATCGACCTCGCCGCCAAAACCGTCGAATTCAAGGAAAAGGTCGCCCGGGGAGCCACCCTCGACGACCTCCTGATCGAAGCTTTCGCCGTGGTCCGCGAAGCCGGCCGGCGCTATCTCAACATGCGCCACTTCGACGTGCAGTTGATGGGCGGCATGGTGCTGCACAGGGGCAAGATCGCCGAAATGAAGACCGGCGAAGGAAAGACCCTGGTCGCCACCTTGCCCTGCTACCTCAATGCCCTGGGGGGCAAGGGCGTGCACGTGGTTACCGTCAACGATTACCTGGCCAAGCGCGATTCGGAATGGATGGGCCGCATCCACCGCGCGCTCGGCATGCGCGTCGGCGTCATCGTGCACGACCTCGACGACCAGGAGCGGCAGGACGCCTACAACTCCGATATCACCTACGGCACCAACAACGAGTTCGGCTTCGACTACCTCCGCGACAACATGAAGTTCCGCATCGAGGACTGCGTCCAGCGGCCGTTCAACTACGGCATCGTGGACGAAGTGGACTCGATCCTCATCGATGAAGCCCGTACCCCGCTCATCATCTCCGGGCCCAGCGAGGAATCCACCGACAAGTACTACAAGATCAACCGCATCATCCCCAGACTGCAGCGCGGCGAGGAAATCGAGGGCAAAGAGCCCGGCGAAAAGTACACCACCGGCGATTACACCATCGACGAGAAGCACCGCTCCGCGGCCCTCACCGAAGAGGGCACTTTCAAGGTGGAAAAGCTCCTCGGGATGCCGGGCCTGTTCGAAGCCGCCAACCTGGAAAGCTGGACCATCCGCCACCACGTCGAGCAGGCCCTGCGCGCCCACGTGCTCTACCAGCTCGACAAGGATTACGTGGTGAAGGACGGCGATGAAGGCCCCGAGGTGGTAATCGTCGACGAGTTTACCGGCCGTCTCATGCCCGGCCGCCGCTGGTCCGACGGCCTCCACCAGGCCGTGGAAGCCAAGGAAGGCGTCAAGATCCAGCGGGAAAATCAGACCCTGGCCACCATTACCTTCCAGAACTACTTCCGTATGTACAAGAAGCTGGCCGGCATGACGGGTACCGCGGAGACGGAAGCGGCCGAATTCCAGAAGATTTATAATCTCGACGTCACCGTCGTCCCCACCAACCGCACGCTGATCCGCAAGGAGCACCCGGACGTCGTGTTCCGCACCGAGGAAGAGAAGTTCCGCAACGCCGCCAAGGAGATCAAGAAACTCAACGAGGCCGGCCAGCCGGTGCTGGTGGGCACCATCTCGGTGGAAAAATCGGAAAAGCTCTCCGCGACTCTCAAGCGCATGGGCGTGAAGCACGAGATCCTCAACGCCAAGAATCACGAGCGTGAGGCTTCCATCGTGGCGCAGGCCGGCCGCAAAGCTGCGGTCACGGTCTCCACCAACATGGCCGGCCGCGGCACCGACATTCTGCTGGGCGGCAACCCGGAGTTCATGGCCAAAGACGCCTGCCTCAAGGAAAGGGTGGCGGAACGGCTCCAGCCCGAAGAGGTGAAGTACGTCGGTGACGAGGACTTCAACTACTTCTCCCACCACGACCAGTTCTACCGGGTGCGGCGCGACAAGTGGGACGAGATCTATTCGCACTACAAAGCGCAGACCGACACGGAGCACGACGTGGTGACCGCCCTGGGCGGCCTATGCATCGTGGGCACCGAGCGGCACGAATCGCGGCGTATCGACAATCAGCTGCGCGGGCGCGCCGGACGGCAGGGCGACCCCGGCAGCTCCCGTTTCTTCCTCTCCCTGCAGGACGATCTGCTGCGCATCTTCGGCGGCGAGCGCATGCAGAAGCTGATGCTGCGGCTGGGTATGGAAGAGGACGTGCCGATCGAGTCCAAGCTCATCAGCAAGCGCATCGCCAAGGCCCAGGAAGCGGTGGAGGCGCAGAACTTCGATGCCCGCAAACACCTGCTGGAATACGACGACGTCAACAACAAGCAGCGCCAGGCGGTGTACGGCATGCGCCGGCAGTTGCTCGAGGGCATCGACCAGCGGGAGCGCATCTTGGACATGGTGCAGGGAATCATCGAGCAATACATCGACCTGCGCTGCCCCAACGACAAGCACCCCGATACCTGGGACATGCCCGCGCTGCGCAACGACGTCCTGAGCCAGTTCGGATACAAGGCGGACATCGCCGAACTCGCCAACCTGAGCCGCGACGAGGCCGTGGACCTCATCTTCGAGCGGCTCCGGCAGAAGTACCACGAGAAGGAAGAACTCGTCGGCCCCGACCTGATGCGCCACACCGAGCGCATGGTCATGCTCCAGGTCATCGACAACCAGTGGAAAGACCACCTGCTGGCCATGGACGAGTTGAAACAGGGCATCGGACTGCGGGCGCACGGCCAGAAGGATCCGCTGGTCGAGTACAAGAAGGAATCCTACGAGCTGTTCACCGCCATGATGGACCGCATCGAGGATGAGACCGTCCGCTTCCTGTATTTCCTCCAGGTCCGGACCGATTCCGGACCGGTGCTGCCGTATCCCGACGAGGAGGAAGAGGACCAAGAGCAGCCGGAACAGGAACGCCCGGACGCGAGCGAACAGAAGCGCCTCGCGGCCCAGAACACGATGGAGGACTTCACGCGCAACATCCAGCGCAAGAAGGACAAGGAGATGGAGCAGCTCCAGTTCGTGGGCGGCGACGGGACGAGCGGTCCCAAGACAGTGCAGGCGGGGCAGAAGGTGGGCCGCAACGACCCCTGCCCTTGCGGCAGCGGCAAAAAATACAAGAAGTGCCACGGAGCGTGAGTTGGTTGTAGGGGGCCGGGCACGCCCGGCCCGCGACTCTACCGCTTTTTCGCAGCCCTCTCTTTACTTCTTCCCGCCACCCCCAAATACATCAGCATCACCGCCACCGTGAGCCACTGCTCGGCGACCGCCAGCGCGCAATCCGCCAGCGCGAAGCCCACTCGAGACGGCACGGCCAGAACCAGCCAGGCGCCAAACAGATCCACGGGAAGGAACGGCAACAGGACGAAGAACACACGCCAGCGCCGCCCGTGAGTCAGGTCGCTGCTGCGCGCCAGCGGTTCCGCCGCCGAATCCGCTTCAATGGCCACCACTGCGTCCGTCAACGCGAGCCGCGCCATGGCGGTAATCCCCGGCACGATGAGCAGCAAGGCGCGCAGCCCGACCGTGATCTCCACTTTGACCTTGTTCCAGAGCAGCCTGCCCCACTGCCGCCGGCCCCACCGCAGGGATTCCCAAACCCTCGGGCGGCGGCCGCTCCGGAGCTTTCCCACCACGCCGTAGATGGCCGCCGGAATCACCAGCGCGCTCAGGACCAGGTCCAAAACTTCCAGCAGCGCGTATGAAAGGACGCTTTCGTTCGAGACATTCAGCAGAGAGAAGACCAGTTGCACCGCCAGCTTGACCGGCAGATAAACGACGAGCGTAACGGTGGCGAGGAACGGGAGATGGGAGAGATACAGACCGGTGGAACGGAGCAGCATCCGGGGTGCGGAGTCGAAGGGCTCCGTGGCGAAGTCCACCTCGATGCGGCGCCTCCCGGACTCCCGTTCCACACGCACAATTCACTATATCCCAGAGCTCAGTTTCGGACTAAAATCTCGATTGGAGGAGCTATGCGTCTGTTGATGTGCTTCCTGCTGCTCGGCGGGCCGCTGTTGGGCCAGGAAACGCCGCCCCCGAAGGAAACGCCGGCAGCGCCGGACGTTTCCATCAAACCTCCGCAAAAGCCGCTGCCTGAATGGCAGAAGCGGGCGCTCGAGGAAACGCTGAAAAACAGGCTTCAGGAACTCCGGCAGCGCCAGGCGCCCGTGGAACCGGGAGGCGCAATCACCCTGGCGCCGGGGCAGGCTTGCTCCATTCCGCTTTTGAACGTCCTTCCGCCAAACCCGCCCAAGGGCGAGCCGGGTCGGATCCAGGTGTTCCCGCTGCCCTCCCCCGGCCGATTTCCCATCTGGAATGTGCCATTGCCCGCCCCTTCCTGCGATGATGTGAAACGATGACCAGACGAATCGTCCTGCTCCTCGCCGCTGCAACCCTCATAAGCTGCGGATCCAAGTCTCCGCCGAAAACGTACGCCATGCAGGGCCAGGTGAAGGCGCTCGACCCGTCCACCAGGACCGCCACCATCCAGCACGGCAAGATCGGCGATTGGATGGAAGCCATGACCATGGAGTACAAGGTCAAACCCGACGCGGAATTTCAGAAACTCCACGTCGGCGACCGCATCCAGGCCAGAGTGGTGGTGGCGGACGACCTGAATTATTATGTGACCGAGGTGAAGCCGGCGCCGTAGCGCCGCTAGAAGTGCCCGTTTACAATCGGGTCTCGGTAATAGACTTCCCAGGGCCAACGCCCGTCTCTTGACCGATCTGCAAGGCAGGCCGCCCCTGCGCTGCCGAGTAACCTGCTTCCGCAACCCTGCGGCGACCGCAGCCACGCCCACTGCTGGTCGAAGTATTCGAGGGCCGCGCGCTGCTTTTCCGGCGTTCGCGGGCCGGAAAGATAAACGTCGCGATTGGTCGTAAGCAGGGGTTCCAGGCCATCGACGTACTCGGTGACGCTGATGCTGGAGAACCAGGCGCCAAGCAACAGGAGCAACACGGATTTCATTCTTCGCTCTCCACCAGGACATATCGGACTTGCGCGGGATATTGATTAGCGCAGCCCACACGTGTCGCTCGCTTTTCCGGAGCCATCTGCCTTGTGGATCGGGCGCCCCGGTCAGTGAATCCCGGGCCACCCTGTCGGCGGAGCCTTATTTGCCGCTTTTTCGAGCGCTCGTCTTCCTCACCGCCGTCTCGGGTTTCTCGCTGAGCAACTTGTCCAACTGCGCCCGCGTGTTCCCCGCGGGGTTGGTGAGGAAATCGCTGGTGCCGGGAAATTCGGCCTCAATGCGGCCCTGGCGGTCGAGAAACAGGATATGAGGAACGTAGAACGGGCGTGTGTCGATGATCGACCGCCCGACGAACTTGTCCACTTCCGCCTGGGTGCTGTAGCCCACGGGGAAAGGCGGCTGGAACTGCTGGATGAAGCCCGGGACGGCTTTATCCGCGCCCGGATCGATGGCGCACTCCAGAACCTGCACGCCCTTCGGGGCGTATTCCTTCGCCAGCGGGACCAGTTCCCGGGTGAAGTCCTGGCAGTGCGGGCAAGTCGTGGAGATGAACACGAAGAGCAGCACCTTGCCGCGATAGCTATTCAGCGTCAAATCCGCCGCTCCGACGCGGTGGACGGAAAAGGGAGGCGCTGGTCTGGGCGTCTCCGCGGCGGCGGCGAAAGCGGCGCAAACGAGGACAAGGCTGGCGAAACGCATATACTACTAGAGTAACCCGTGGCGTGGGCATTCCTGCCCGCCCTGCCGGCATGCATGCCGGCATTCGTTATCTTCATGCCACCCTTCGACCCTCTTTTCCGCAGTCCGCACCTGCAAACCATCGCCGGACATCTCTGGAGGCGGCCGGCGGGCCGATTCCCCCTGGAGCGGCGGCTTTACGAAACCGAGCCCGGGGTGCGGGTGCTGGTCGAGTCGCAGCGCCCCGGCGGGCCGGCCGCCGGTGAAATTGTCCTGGTCCACGGGCTGGAAGGGGCCGGGGATGCCGGGTACATGCGCGGGCTGAGCGCCGCCGCCCTGGAAGCGGGGTTCGCCGCCCACTGTTTTCACATGCGGACCTGCGGCGGCACGGAGCGCCTGTGCTCCACGCTCTACCATGCCGGTCTCACCAGCGACCTGCTGGCGGTGCTGCGCGATTTCCAGCGGGAGGGCCGCGCCCCCGTCTTTCTGGTCGGATTCTCCCTCGGCGGCAACGTAGCGCTGAAGCTGGCCGGCGAACTGGGCAGTTCCGCCGCGCCGCTGATCCGGGGCGTGTGCGCGGTTTCCACGCCCCTCGATCTGGAGGCCAGCGCGCGCCGGCTCGCGCAGCCGCAAAACCGCCTCTATGAGCTGCGTTTTGTGCGTCGCATGCGCTCCCGCCTGGCGGCCACCGGCCGCTACGCAAAAGCCGACCTGGCGGGGCTCTGGTCGCTGCGCGCCATCGATGACCGCATCACCGCCCCCTCCTTCGGTTTCGGTGGCGCCTCCCACTACTACAGCACCCAATCCGCCATCCGCTATCTCCACCGCCTGGAAGTCCCGGTGCTGCTCGTTCAGGCGAAAGATGATACGTTCGTTCCTTTCGAGGCGTTCGAATCGGAGTTGGTCCGGAGGAACCCCAGGATTGAGCTGGCGGCGCCCGAGCACGGGGGGCACCTGGGTTTCCTGGCCCGCGGACGGAACCGTTTTTGGGCGGATCTCGTACTAATGAGATGGATTATTCGACAAAACGCTACGAAACGGCCGTTTGAACCGTCCAGGTGAATTCATGAATACGAAGCACGCGTCGTTCTGGGAGGCGGTGATCGGCGCCGCGCAATCGCTGCGCGGGAGCAAGCTGCGGAGCTTCCTCACTCTGCTGGGAATCATCCTCGCCACCACCACTTTGATCGCGGTGATGTCCGTGATCTCCGGCATGGATGTCGTGGTCGCCCAGAACGTCACCGACATGGGCGCCGACGGCTACGTGGTGGCCCGCATCGTCATGATGCAGTGGGACCCCAAGAAATTCCTGGAGATGCAGCGCAAGAACCCGCAATTGACCGTGGAGGAGTTCGATTTTCTGCGTTCCCGGGTGACGCTGAGCAAGGAGATGGGGCTTTCCACCGAGCGGGGCGTGACGGTCCACCGGGGTAAGGAACGCGGCGAGAACATCTACCTCCGGGGCGCTTCTCCGAACATGGCGATCATTGCTAATTACCAGGCGGAGATCGGCCGCTTCTTTTCGGAAACCGAGGATCGCCAACGCATGAACGTGGTCGTCATCGGCCACGACATCCAGACCAAGTTCTTCGGGGAACGCGATCCGCTCCGCCAGTCCCTCGATATCGACGGCATCCCCTTCGAGGTCGTGGGGGTCGCCAAGGCCAAAGGCTCGGTGCTCGGCCAGTCGCAAGACAACTACGTGGTCATCCCCGTGCAGACCTACTTCAAAACCTGGGGCGCCCGCCGCGGCATGAATTACTACGGCGTGGCCATCGACCACGAGCACCTCTTCCAGGCGCAGGACGAGGCCCGCGTGCTGCTGCGCGCCTACCGCCACCTGACGCCCAAGGACGACGACACCTTCTCCATGCTGACCTCGGATGCCCTCCTCAATTTCTGGAAGCAGTTGACGGCGGCGATCACCGCCACCGCGATCGGCGTGGTTTCCGTGTTCCTGGTCGTGGGCGGCGTGGTGATCATGAATATCATGCTGGCGGTCGTGACCGAACGGACGCACGAAATCGGGATCCGGAAGTCGGTGGGAGCGCGCAATCGCGACATCCTCAACCAGTTCCTGGTGGAATCGTCGATGCTTTCCGGGGTGGGTGGGATCATAGGCGTCACCACGGCGTGGTGCATCGCCGTACTGGTCCGCAGCCTCACGCCCGTGCCCATGGCGGTGCCAATCTTCGCCGTGGTGGTCGGTGTGGCGCTCTCCGCCTCGGTGGGGCTCTTCTTCGGCATCTACCCGGCGCAGCGCGCGGCCAAACTCGACCCGATCGAAGCTCTGAGGATGGAAAGATGACGCTCGCCTCGATTACCTCCGGAATCACCCTGGCGCTCGATACCGTGCGCTCGCACAAACTGCGCTCCTTCCTGACCGTACTGGGCGTTATCATCGGGACCAGCGCGGTCATCGGCGTGGGCTCCATCATTTCCGGGTTGGACGGCGCCATCACCGGCCTGATGCGCAGCTTCGGGCCCAACTCGATCATCATCACCAAGACGCCTGCGATGGGAGAATCCACCCGGGATGAGCGCGCCCGCAAGCCGCTCACCCTGGAAAACGCCCGGGCGGTCGCCGCGCGGTGCCCCTCGGTGGAGTATGTCAGCCCGTTCCTGATGGTGCACGGCGGTCTCCACAACGCGCGCTATAAGGGCAACGATCTGTACCAGATTCAGATGGGCGGCACCGAGGAAGCGTATGCCGCGGGCGGCACCACCATGAAGTATGGCCGGTTCTTCACCGATACCGAGAACACGCACCACATGCCCATCGTGGTGATCGGCGAGGACGTGCACAAGCAATTGCTGCCCAACGAAGACCCCATCGGAAAGTGGATCCAGGTGGACGGGCGCACCCTGCAGATCGTGGGCGTGATGGACCGGCCCGCGGCCTATCTGCCCGGCATGGACGATACGCGCGTCCTGCTGCCCTACTTCACCATGCGCAAGATCTACCCCAATGAAAAAGAGCACATGCTCATCGCCATCGCGTACGAGGGGCAACTGGCCAAGGCGCAGGACGAGATCCGCGCCGTGCTGCGCCTGGACCGGCGCGACAAATACGGCGCCGCCGATTCGTTTTACCTGACCACCTCCGAACAGATGATCGAACAGTTCCACAACGTCACCTCCACGGTGGCGCTGGTGATGATCATCATCAGTTCCATCGGCCTGCTGGTGGGCGGCATCGGCGTCATGAACATCATGCTGGT
>JAIQFU010000520.1 GCA_020073115.1 Terriglobia bacterium | reverse complement strand
GAGCAACCCTTCCATTTCCGGATCCGAAGACATGCGCGCGCTCATTTCGATCTCCCGAGTCTCTCCCGGACCGCCTGCAGCGCCCGGAAGAGGTGTATCTTGACGGTGCCTTCCTTCATGCCCGTGGCCGCCGCGATTTCGAGGAGGTCCATCTCCTCCACGAAGCGCAGCAGAAACACGGTCCTCTGCCTTTCCGGCAGGCTGTGGCAGGCCCGCCAGACGATCCGCACCTGCTCTTTCAGCAGGGCCTGAGCTTCCGGAGAGACGGCGGCGTCCGGAAGGTGATCGCTTACATCGGCAGGACTCGCGGCCGAAGCCCGCAGCCGCCGCCAGAACTGGAGCCGCCGGTTGCGGCCGTAGTCGCGCACCAGGTTGACGGCAATCTGCATCAGCCACGTACCCACGCTCGACTCCCCGCGGAACCGTGCCCGCGCATGCCAGGCGCGCAGGAAGCAGTCCTGCGTGAGCGATTGGGCGGCGTCGGGGTCGCGCAGGGAAGCCAGCACGAAGCGGTGGACGCGCGGCCAGTGAAGCCGCACGACCTCATCGAAGTCGTGGAGTCCGTCTTGAATGCTTTCCACGGCCGCCTGCATTCGTGAGTGTAGACGAGAATTCGATGGGCGGGGTTTACATCACCCCTCCGTCCCGCCGGGCTACTTCGCCAGCACCACGCGCCCGGCGCCGGGGGCCGGAACAGGCTCGTGCCCGAAGTGGTTGCGGGCGATGACCGCCAGGGCGGCCAGATATAGAACGCCGCCGATGATCAGGGTCTGGACCAGCCCCAGGTAGATGGAGCAGACCAGGGCGCCCACGGAGCCGAGCACGCTGGAAGCGGCGTTGAGAGCCCACGCCCACCGAACCGAGGGCGCGTGCCACTCCTCCAGACGGCGCAGGGCGGTGGGAAACGGCATACCCATCACGAAGCCCAGCGGCGCAATCAGCGCCGGGGAGATCACTGCCTTGAGCGGCAGCGGCAGGCCTACCAGCGCCGACAGAAGGGAAGAAACCACCAGCGCCAGCAGAACGGCGAGGAGGGCGACGCACCCCAGCACCTTGATGAGCCGGCCTTCGCTGTCTCCGATCACGCGGCGGCTGGCGGCGCTCCCTACGCCGCTCGAGACCAGCATGGAGAAAATGACCACCGTCAGGGCGTACGTGGGATGCCCCAGGAACAGGATGAACTTCTGGATCAACCCGACCTCGATCAGGATATAGCCCGCCCCGATGAACAGGAAGAACAGCAGGAACCCGAGTACGCCGCGCTGGCGCGGAAGCCGCGTGCCCAAAACCAGGGGCGGGAGGATGAGGATCAGGACCGTCGCTACAAAGCTCACGCCCATCAGCTCAAACAGCAGCGGCACGGCCTTGTTGATTTTAAAGTCGGCGCTCTCGCGGGAAGCGTGGCTCAGATACGTCCATAAATCGCGCGGCTGGACGGTGTAGAAGAAGAACGGGCGGTTGTCGCTGACGGGAGTGATATCGAAAGCGTAGGTGCGCTCGTACTTCTCGGGGTTGGGGCCGCGCAGCAGGTCCGTAAACTCGTTGCGGATCCCGGCGCCGGGCAGGTAGACGGCCTCGATGCCGCCCGCGGCGAAGGCAGCGCGCGCGCGGGCGAGGTCCTCTTCGGAAAACGGCTTCCGGGAAATCAACACCGTATCCCGCGCTCCCCAGCCCTGCGTGGAGCCCTCCCGCCCGACGATCACGTGCCGCCACGCCTCGGTTTCGCCCAACTGGCGGAGCGCTTCGATGGCCAGGGAAATCAACCGCAGCGATTCGCGCGGCGGCTGGAAGCCCCAGCGGGTGAAGGCCGCCAGGCCGTCGTCGGTCAGGTGCGAGAGATAGTCGCGGAAGGCGTCGGTGGTGTAGAGGTTGTTCTCCGAGAGCGCGAACGCGCCGGCGGCGGTCGAAGCCCACGTGTCCACGAGGGTGGCTTGCAGGACCTGGTACTTGTCCCGGCTGCGGCGCACGAAGCTCCGGCCGTCCTCGACGTAGATGTGCACGTCGGGCCGCAGATAGAGGGGCGGGTTGCCGCTCTTCTGCGGGAACTTCTCGCGCATGATGGTGGTGGCGATGATGGGGTTGATCTCCACCCCGGTGATGTCGTGGCTGCCGGAGGCGATGGCGCGCGCCACGTCCCATCCGCCGCCGGGTCCGATGATCAGCGCCTTGGCGCCGGGACGCACGGCGTACGGGAGGCCGGGGCCCTGGTAGAGCAGGTCGTGGCGCTGCGAAGGCGTGAGGTGGTCGAAATCGAAGTTGGCGATGGCGGTGGAAGCGTCGGCGTCGATCACGATCATGTCGACGCCATCCTGCGGTTTATACCCCACACCGACGCGTGAAAAGCTGTTCCACTTCTGGAAGTACTCGCCGGAGATATCCTGGCCCTTGGCGTGGCGGATATCGAGGACGTGCTCCCATTGGTTGAAGGTGAGGAATGCCATCAGCAGGAGGCCCAGCGCGACGCTGCCGATGCGCCCGCGCACCGATCCTGCCAGCGTCTGCCAGATGGCGGCCGCGGCGGCGAACGTCATGGCCGCGGCGATGACCGTGCTGGGGCCTCCGAACGCATTGAGGAGCGGAATCAGCAGCAGGCAGCCCGCGCCCGCGCCCAGCAGGTCGAAAAAGTACACCCGGTTTACCCGCTCCATCGTTTCGGAGATGGCCAGCGAGACGATGGTCCCGGAGACGAAGAAGGGGAGCGCGGTGGTGAAGTAGATCAGCGCCAACTGCCAGTTCCCGGGCTTGCGCTGCGCCAGGATCACCACTAGCGCGGCGATCACCAGAACGCTGTTGAGCGCGCTCAGGCGTCCGAGGCGGGTGTAGATGGATCCCTTCCAGCCGGCGACCACGTAGGAGAAGACGCCCCCCACGCCAAGGCCGAACAGCGCGATGGAGATGGCCAGAAAAGCGAAATGGTAGTAGAAAACCACCGAGAAAATGCGGGTGAGCGACAATTCCAGAAGCAGAGTCGCCATGGTGGTCAGGGCTACGCACAGGTAGACCTGCGACCAGTAGGTGGGGGACTGTTTCTGTTTCACTGGGTTCAAATCCTATGGTAGTCGAAAGCGGGCCTGCCATTTCGGGGACAGGCTACGAAACCCCCGCGGTTTAAGAATTTCGTAGCCGAAATACGAGTTACTGCACCGCGATCGTGGCGGTGTTGCTCATTATTCCGTTGCAGGTGGCGCCCGATGTTCCGGGCGAAAGCAGACAGGGCCCAGCGCGGCGTAAACGGAATCGGCGGAAAAGAAAGGAATCAGCGCGACGGCCAAAAGAGAAACAGGGAGAGCGCTCAGACCCACTCCAAAGCACCTTTTTTGTAGGCCCAGATGTAACCCACAACGAGGATTCCCAGGAATACAGCCACTTCCGCCACTCCAAACCAGCCGAACAGCTTGTACCGCACAGCCCAGGGGAACAGGAAAATCGTCTCCACGTCGAAGATCACAAACAGGATGGCGATAATAAAGAACCGCACCGTGTAGCGCCCCCGCGAATCCGAAGCGGCCTTGATGCCGCACTCGTACGCCTCGAGCTTGGTGAGGGACGGCGCCGAGGGCCGGATCAACTTGGCGGCCACGATCAGGATAACCGGAAAAAGGATCGCGATCACCAGAAAGATGAAGATCGGAAGGTACCCGCTCGGCATAGCAACCACACTATAACATGCGGCAATTGGCAGCCGCCGACCGGTGTTAATACAGGGGTGTGCGACTTGAGAGTTACGGCTGGCGGGTTTTCTTTTTTTGTGGCATAATTCTGAGCGGATACATACGCACAGAAAGGACTCCCTATGCCTCATGACCTCGCGACCCTGGAATCCGAACGTGCCAAGCTCTTGGATCAATTCCTCGGCTTGGGCGACCTGCGGCCTGGCTCGATTACGGCCCAGGTGCGGCGTTGTGGAAAA
>JAIQFU010000519.1:4025-10185 GCA_020073115.1 Terriglobia bacterium | reverse complement strand
GGACGTCTACCAGGGCGCGCCCACGCCGGTCACCGCCTTCCTTTCGACCGGCCCCAAAGCGGCCGCTTTCGCCGTCTTCCTGCGGATCTTCATGACGGCCTTCGAACCGATCGGCGGCAGTTGGGAGCCCCTGGTGTGGTTCTCGGCGCTGCTCTCGATGACCATCGGTAATTTCGCCGCGCTGCTGCAGCCGAACGTGAAGCGCATGCTGGCCTACAGCTCCATCGCGCACGCCGGGTACGTATTGGTGGCGCTCACCGCGCGCTCCGGCGCGGGGACCACGGCCGCCATGTTTTACCTGGCGGCGTACGCCTTCATGAACATCGGAGCCTTCGCCGTGGTAGGCCACCTTTCGGGCAAAGGCGAACGGTACCAGGGTGTCGAGGATTTCGCCGGGCTGGGGCAGAAGCAGCCGCTGACGGCGGCCATGCTCTCGATTTTCCTGCTCTCCCTCATCGGCGTGCCGCTCACCGGCGGATTCTTCGGTAAGTTCTACATCTTCAAAGCCGCGCTGGAATCGCACCTGGTCTGGCTCACGGTGCTGGGCCTGCTCAACAGCGCCGTGGCGGCGTATTATTACCTGCGGCTGATCGTGATGATGTACTTCCGTGAGCCGAGCGAAGCAGTCTCGGACGCCGAGCCGCTGACCCCCGGGCTGCGCGCCGCGCTGATCCTGCCCGCGCTCGCCACGCTCTTCCTGGGTATCTTCCCCAACTGGGTGCTGGAGTTCGCCGGGAAATCGTCAACCCTGGTGAAGTAGCCGTGGCGCGGGCATTCCTGCCACGGCATTCCTGCCCGCCGTGTGGCTACCGCAGCGCCAGTTCGTAGATGCTCACGCTGAACGGGGCGATCGCCACCGTTTTGGGCGCAGCCTCCAACGCGCGCTCCTCCACTTCCACGCCCGGCTTTTGCCCCACCACGATGCTGGCGTTCAGGCTCGCAGGCGCCATCCGCCACAATCGCCCCTGGCCGGTAAGCTCCACGCCCGTGACCGCCAGGTTGAGTTGCTGCTCGGATTCCGTCGGGTTCACCACCGCCACGCTGAGCGTTTTCCGGTCCGCGCCGAGCGCCGCCGCCACGTCCAGCGGGTAGGTGTCGGTGCCGGGATTCACCTTCGGCTGCTGGCCGCCGGCGGGATAGGCCGGGGCTGGCTGGGGCGAGTTGCCCGAAACCTTCACCGGGATTGTCCCAAAATGATCGCGGTAGAGCTTGAACATCAGGCCGCTCGGGTTGAGCACGGCCTCGGTCCGGTTGGAACTGAGGAGCGACGTGGCGAAGGTGAAGGTGGCCATCCGGAAAAGCTCCGAGTGCCGGAACATCTCCTGGAACGCCCACGCGTACGCCAGGACGACTCTCTGGGAATTCGCCGGGGCGCCGGTGTAGGCCCATTCCGAAATGCTCACCGGGATGGGCTTCGCCTTAAGCGCCGGGATGCGGGCCAGGTACTCCTGGTAATGCTCGTATTTGGCGCGCACGAAATTCGCGGGCTGCCGCGCCCATTCCACCAGGGGCTGGTTGGGCACGCTCACCTGCTCGCCTTTTTCCAGGTCGAAACGCCGGTTGCTGTAAGCATAGTAATGCTCGCTCAGCATATCGATGTTTTCGAAGCAGTGGGTCAGCAGGCCGCCGGTCCAATCGCCCGGCCCGAGGTACTCGGGAACGGGCTTGCCGGTGAGTTGCTTCACCCATTTCGAGCCCGTCATGTGGTCGGGCATGGCGCCGCTGGCCAGAAGCTGGATAGACGCGTCCGCCTGCCGCATGGCTTTCGCGAACAGGTTGTGCTTGACCTGGTACTGCTCCTGCGCCATGAACCCGAACTGCCAGTCGCCGAACATCTCGTTGCCGATGCCCCAAAGCTTCACGCCATAGGGCTGCGGATGGCCGTTGGCCGCTCGCAGCCGGCCCATCGGGGTAGTGGCCGCGCCGTTCACATATTCCACCTCCTGCGCCGCGGACCAGGCGTCGCCGAAGCCGGCGTTTACCGTGATGTACGGCTCCACGTCGAGAAGGCGGCACAGGGTCAGGAACTCGTCCGTGCCCACGTCATTCGGCTGAACCGCGTTCCAGACCGGGTCCAGAATCGGAGGCCGCTTGTCCGGGTCGCCGATGGCGTACCGCCACTCGTGGGCGGAAACGAAGTTCCCTCCCGGGAAGCGATACACTCCGGAACGAAGTTGCTTCAACGCAGCGATGACCTCCGTGCGAAAGCCCTGCGTGTTGTCCGCCGGCATCAACGAGACGGCGCCCACGTGAAACGCCCCCGCCCCGGTCCCCACGATCTCCAGCCGCGCGTTATCCGTATCCGCCTGCGCCTGAAGCTTGAGCGGAAATTTGGCGTAGCCGCCGGCCAGTTTGCCCACCGTCACGGTCTGACGGTCGCTGGCGGCCGCTCCCCAGACGAGCGTGACGGACACCCTCGCCCCGGGATCGCCCGCCAGAATCACGCGTCCCGCGTAGAACTTCCCCTTGCGCACCGCCAACCCGGTCTGCTGGATCCCGCGCGGTTCGGCGCCGTTCAGTTTCACCAGGGGCGAATGATCGCCGACGTACGGCCGGTTGGTATCCATGACGATGGATTCGTCCGGCCCGATGGGGGTCCAGCGCCGCACCGGTCCGCGCCGCGGTTGCGCCGGAGCGGCCGCCGGGCGCGCCGTGACGGGGTAGTAGAACTTGCGGTCCTCCAGCATCTCGGCCCATACGCCGTTGTTGACGATGCCGCCGATATGCTCGAGGAACTGGCCGTAGATGGACCTGGAAATCGGCGCGCCGGTCCGCGAGGCGTCGATGTTCGCCGTTACAGGCGCGACCTGGGCCTGGGCCGACAGCACGGCCGCGAAGATTGCGCAAGAAAACAAGCGTCGGGTCATGAGAGTCTTCCGGATAGGATTATCTCCGATCCCGCGGAGGCCGGTCCTATCTGGCGCCCGCTTTTTTCAGCAACTCCAGCCCTTTCGCCTCGTCCGCGTCGGCGCCTTTCCTGTCTCCGGCGGCGCGGCGCGCGGCGGCGCGGTTGGTGTAGGCGTTGGCGTAAGACGGGTTCAGTTCGATGGCGTGATCGTAATCGGCGATGGCCGCGGCGTAGCGCTTGAGCTTGAAATGGGCGAAGCCGCGGGCGTTGTAGACCTGCGGCTGAGCAGGTTGCCGCTTCAGCGATTCCGTGAAGTCCCGGATGGCCTCCTCGAATTTGCCGTCCTGAATCGCCTGGCGTCCGCGGGCGTGGTACTGCTCCGCGGTGAGCATCGGCGGCGCCGCCGCCGGCCGGGCCCGCGGTGGGGTTTGCCTGACCGGCGGGACCACGGTCTGCGGCGGCGGCGGAGCGCTCACCGCGATCCGCGGCTGCGCAACCGCCGCGGGCCGCCCCGCGGCTTCCTCTTTCGCTTTCTCCTCGCGCGCGATCTCCGCAACCTTGGCCCGGGCCTGCGCCAGCAGAAGCCTGGCATCGCTATTGCCGGAGTCGAGCGCCACGGCGCGTTCAAGGTCGGGGACGGCTTCCGCGTACCGGCCCAGCAGGAAATAGGCGTTTCCCCGGGCTTCCCACGCCAGGGCGTTGTTGGCGTCGAGAGCGATGGCCGTCGTGCGATCCGCGAGCCCCTTCTCGTGTTCGCCCAAAAGGTGATAAGACCCGCCGCGGGCGATGTACGCGTCGGGATTGGCGGGGTCGAGTTTTACGGCGCGGTCGCGGTCCTCCAGCGATTCCTGGTATCGCTTCAGACGGGCGTAAAGCGCGCCCCTCACCAGGTACAGCCGCTGGTCCTGGGAGTCGCGTTGGATGGCCGCGCTATAGTCGGCCAACGCCGCCTCGTCCTGCCCCAGCCGTTCGTGCACCGCGCCCCTCACCCGCAGCGCGCGCAAGTCGTCGGACGCGAGTCGCAGCGCCGCATCGAGGTCGTCGAGCGCCCGCTTGTAGTCGCTCAGGGCCGAATACGCCAGAGCCCGCTCCACCAGCGCCTGTTCGTAGTCGGGCTTGCGGGCGAGGCATTGGTTGAAATCGTCGATGGCGTCGTAGTACTGCTTCAGCGCGGCGCGCGCTATGCCGCGGCCCTTGTACGGCTCCGGGTTGTCCACCCGCAGCTTGATGGCCTGGTTGAAATCCGCGACGGCCTTGTCGTACTTGCCGGAGATAAGGTACGCGTTCGCACGGCCATCGTAAATATCGCTGCGCTCCACTTTCAGGTTGATCGCCGTGTCGTAATCCTGGATAGCCAGCACGGGCTCGCTCACAGCGGAGTAATATGCGGCGCGCAACGCGTACGACTCGCCGTCGCCCGGCTGCGTTTTGATTGCGGCGTTGATGTCGGCCAGAGCCTTCGCGCGCTCTCCCGACGCAAGGTAATCCTTGCCGCGTGCGCGTAATGCGGCCATGTTGTCCGGGTCGGCGCTGAGCGCATCCGTATACGCCGCGATGGCTTCGTCGCGCCTGCCCGCGAGGTCGGCGCTTTGCCCGCGCTGATACGCCGCCTGGGATTTTTTCTTATCGGCTTTGGAGTCGGCGGCGTGGGCCGGAAGGACAAACCCGTAAAGCACAGCCGCCAGCGCCAGTACCGCTAATTGCCTCCGCATGGAACTCTTAGTTTATTGTAAAATCACGAAGGTAGTGGAAGTTCCGCTGGCGCTCGGGAAGCTGGTGCAAGTCCAGCGCGGCCCCGCCACTGTGAGCGCGGAGGATCGGCCGAAGCAGGCCACTGTTCCCGCAAGGAATGGGAAGGCCGGCCGATTGCGATGATGCGCGAGTCAGGAGACCGGCCAGCGAGATTCAACATCTTTCGGCTCTCGAGGGAGGAGCCTGGAATGCGTGGTTGCGTCTTCTGTTCGTTTCTCGTTTCGCTTGGCCTCTCGGCCGCCGCTCTCCTATCCGTGAAGGGCCGGGTCGCCGATCCATCGGGCGCCCCGGTTCCTGGCGCGCGGATTTCGGTGGTGACGCAACTGGGCGTCACCCAGACCTTCGTCACTCCCGACGGGGCATTCGCGCTCGAAGCCGCGCCCGGCTCGAAGCTGGTGATCACGGCGCCGGGCTTCGCGCCGAAGACGGTTCCCGCGCAGGAGACGAACGCTCCGCTCGAAATCAATCTGGAACTTGCGCCCGTGGTGGATTCGGTGCGCGTGGCCGGTTCGGCCATCGACGTCGCCGCCAGCCAACAGGGCGGAAGCGTCAGCATCATCCCGCGAGAGGAACTCCGGGAGCGCAACGAACCGCTCGCCATAGACCTTCTGCGTTACGTCCCGGGCGCCGCCTTCGTCCAAAACGGCCCCACCGGCTCCCTCGCGGGGCTCTACATCCGCGGCGGATATCCCGCCTTCAACCTGGTGGAAATCGATGGCGTGCCGGTCAACGCTTTCGGGGGGAACTTCGATTTCGCCCACATCCCCAGCGAGGCGCTGGACCGCGTGGAAGTCGTCCGCGGGCCGCAGTCGGCCATTTACGGCCCCTACGCCAATAGCGGCGTCATCAACTTCGTCACGCGCGAACCGGAGCCGGGCGCGAACCTGGACGTGGTGGCGGAGGGTGGAACGTACCACGAGCGGCGTTTCGGAGTTTCCGGCGGGGGGACCGTCCGCGGCTTTGGGATCGCCGCCTCGGCCTCGCAAATGAACACCGACGGCCCGGTGGCCAACAGCGATTACCGCAATCAGAACGTGCTGCTGAACGTTACGCGGCGCTTTGGCCGCCAATCGCTCGCCCTGCACGGCGATTTCGATTCGAACGAGAACGGCGTGCCCGGGCCATGGGGATCGGACCCCAAGCACACCTTCACCGGCATCGACACCGTCAGCCGCAACAAGAACAACTTCTCCGACTACATCGCGCATTACCAGGCGGACCTTTCCCCCAGCGTCCGCCAGGAGCTGACGGGAACGTTCTTCCTCAACAACAACGGCTTCACGAGCCCCTACGGGTTCACCGCCAACAAGGACATTCGCGGACAAGCCGAAGCCCGCACCATCGTGAGCGCGGGCCCGCACTACGTGGCCGCATTCGGCGTGAGCGGCGGCGTGGAGCAGATCGAGAATTCGTATATCTACGATGCGAACTTCCAGACGTTTCCCATCCGGCGGCGCGACCTGGCGGTCTACGTCGAGAACCGTTTCCAGTTCGGCGGGCGACTGTTTCTGAACGCCGGCGCGCGGGGCGAGTTCCTGCGAACCGGGGCCATCCCCCCCG
>JAIQFU010000519.1:0-3911 GCA_020073115.1 Terriglobia bacterium | reverse complement strand
CGGATCGCTGGCGCAGTTGAGTCACTACCAGTCGGACAACCTGGCGAACTCGCGCGCCCAGGGCGCGGAGTTCTCGGCGCGGCTGCGCCCGGCGCGCTGGCTCTTCGTCGATGGCTCTTATACCCTGCTTCAGACCGAGATCCTGTCGCTCCAAGGCGGCGCCGGCCTGGCGCCGCAGCCGTTCCAGGTGGGCCAGCCATTGATCCGCAGGCCGAAACATTCCGGCGCGGCCACGGCCTCGTTTCACCGCGGCAGGGTTTCCGCCGACGTCACCGGCTATTTTCGCGGCAAGGTTCTGGACGTGGAGCCGGCGCTCGGCGCCACCAACGGCCTGTTCTGGAACCCGGGGTATGGGAACGTGGGGGTGAATCTCAACTACGCGCTGGGGCGCGGCGTGACGGCCTATGGCAATTTGCGGAATGCGCTGAACCGCCGCTACGAAGAGGCGTTGGGCTATCCCTCGCCGCGCCTGAACTTCGTGGCAGGGCTGAAGTGGACGTTGTTTCGGAAGTAGGGAGCACGCAATGAGCGAGAAGCCTTTCGATGAACCGCGCCTGGCCATCAACCGCGTGTACACCCGCCGCGGCGATGCCGGTGAAACCGGCCTCGCAGGCGGCCAGCGCGTTCCCAAGGACGCGCCGCGCATCGAAGCCTACGGCACGGTGGACGAGCTGAACTCGTTTATCGGCGTCGCCCGCGCCACGCTGGACGAGATCGGCGCGGCGGAATTGGGCTCGCTGGCCGCCATCCTGTTGCGCGTCCAGCACGAGCTCTTCAACCTTGGGTCCGCGCTCGCCACCCTGCCCCAGGACATCCATCCCAAGCAGGCGCGGGTGACCGGCGCCGAAGTGGCGCAACTGGAACGCGAAATGGACCGCATGAACCGCGATCTGCCGCCGCTGCGCTCCTTCGTGCTGCCCGGCGGCAGCCGCCTGAACGCCGAGTTGCATGTCTGCCGCACCGTGTGCCGCCGCGCTGAACGGGCCTGCGTGACCCTGGCGCGCGCCGAGCAAGCCGCGCCGCCCGAGGCCGTGCGGTACTTGAACCGCCTGGGCGACGCCTTGTTCGTGTGGAGCCGCTGGGTGAGCCACATCACCGGCGCGCCGGAGACTTTGTGGGAACCGAACCAGTCCGCTTCCGGGCTGGCGGGTACATAATTGAATGGAGGAGAAAGTGATGCAGAAAAGTGCTGGGCGACCGCTGGGCGTGGGCCTGACGGTACTGGGAGCGCTGGCGCGCGTGGCGCCGCACCTCCCCAACTTCACTCCGGTGGGGGGATTGAGCCTGTTCGCCGGAGCGCGCCTGCGCGGCTGGCGAGCGTACCTGTTGCCGCTGGCCCTGATGGCCGCGACGGATCCGCTGGTGGGCGGATACAGCTTCGCGACGCCGTTCGTCTACGCCAGTCTCCTGATCAACGTCTGGATCGGCGCGCGCCTGTTGCGCGCCACCAATAACCCGCTGTGGATCGGCGCGGCCGCCGGCGTCGGCAGCCTCCAGTTTTTTCTGATTTCCAATTTTGGAGTGTGGCTGCACTTCCCCACCACGTACGCCCACACGCTCCAGGGTCTGGCGACCTGCTACCTGGCCGCCCTGCCGTTCTATGGCCGCACGTTGGCCGGAGACCTGCTGTTTTCGGGCGTACTCTTCGGGTTGCATGCGTGGCTCAGCCGGCGCGTGATGCGCGAGCAGGTGGCGGCCCAGGCAGTCTAGCGGGACAGGTCTCAGACCTGCCCACACTCTCATGGCGTTGATCGCCGTTTCGGGCCATCCGGGATGCCGTTTCGAAGAGGTGGCGCGCCTGATCGCGCACGACCTGGGTTTCGAGTTGCTCACCCAGGCCCGGACGCGCGCCCTCGCCGCCGAAGAATTCGGAACGGCCGCCTCGCTGCCGGACCGGGCCTACTCCAGTCTCGTGACAGCCATCCTGGCGCGGCTCGCCACGGAGGATCATCTGGTTTACTGCGCCATGGGCGGTGAGGTGCAGGCCCGCCATTTTCCGGGTATGTTGCGCATTCATGTGGCGGCGCCGGAAGGCGTCCGGATCGGCAATCTCATGCTCGACCACCGGCTCGACCGCGCCGCCGCCCGCCAGATGCTGCTCGACCTGGAGGCGGCCGACCGCGCCGAACGCCGCGCCAAGTTCGGCAAGACCCGCCCAACCGCCGATCTCTTCGACCTCGTAGTCAACGCCGAATCGCTCAGTTCGGAGCAGATCGCCGAGCTGGCTATAACCGCGGCGCGGTCCATGGGCCTCGCGGAACGGGGCCTTCTCTCGCCCGCCGCCGAGGCCCAGCTTCAGTTTCAGATGCGGTTCAAGCTGGCCCGCTACGGCATCGCCCCGCCGGGGAAGGTCACTCTGCGCAAGACCGTCTTTGCCCACCAGAGCGAGAAGATGTTCGCCACCCTGCTCGACTTTTACCGCATCGCCTGGGAGTACGAGCCGCGCAGCTTCCCCATACAGTACGGCCCCGACGGCGGCGTGCTCGAAGCGTTCACGCCCGATTTCTATTTACCGGAGTTCGACCTCTACGTGGAACTGACCACCATGAAGCAGTCGCTGGTGACGAAGAAGAACCGCAAGGTCCGGCTCCTGCGCCAGTTATACCCGCACATCAACATCCAGGTCTTCTATCAGAAAGACTTTGAAAACCTGATCTTCAAGTACGGCCTCGCGGAGCGGCCCGCGCCCGTATGAGCGCTCCTCTCCTTCCCGCCATCGAGCGCGTGCTGTTCACCGAGCAGCAGATCGACGATCGCATCCGCGAGGTGGCTGCCGAGATTTCGCGCGACTACGAAGGCCGGGTCCTCAAGCTCATCGCCGTCCTCAAGGGGTCGGTATTCTTTTTGACCGCGCTGGCGCGGAGGCTGGAAGTCCCCGTCAAGATCGACTTTCTCGGCATTTCAAGCTTTTCCAACCGCAGTGGCGCCCCCGGCGTGGTGCGCATCGCCAAGGACCTCGACGAGGGCATCGAAGGCGAAGATGTCCTCCTGGTGGAAGACATCGTCGATACCGGCTTCACCCTCCGCTATCTGCTCCAGACGCTGGCCGGCCGCGGCCCCAACTCGCTCTCGGTGTGCACGTTCCTGGACCGCAACTCGCGGCGCATCGCACAGCTTCCACTTAAGTACCGCTGTTTCGAGATCCCCGACCGCTTCGTGGTCGGCTTCGGTCTGGACCAGAACCAGTTGTATCGCAATTTGGGCTACGTAGCCGTGATGAAGACGTAAGGGCATGGGAATACCGACTTCAAGAACAATTGGCCACAGCTGAACTCGGAATGAGCTTTTCGTTCAATCCGTGTTAATCCGTGTTAATCCGTGGCCAGTCTTTCTGGGTTTTCCGCAGGCCGCTACAGTCTCTTCTTCAGCGCAATCAGAATCCCTCCCCTGGCCGTCGGGACGATTTTGGTTTCGTAGCTCGGGTCGCCCCGGATGGCCTTCAGGAAGTCGGGCTGTTGGGATTCCAGGCTCGCGGCGTTGTGCGCAAGGAGCGCCCCGCCGGGAGAGATCCGCGTCTGTAAGAGATCGAAAAGCCTCTTGTTCAGCGGGGCGCCCGTGTCCATGAAGACGAAATCGAAATCGCCTTTGAGCGCCGGAATTTCGGCCAGGGCGTCGTTGATGCGGGAATCGATCACGTTCTCCAGCCCGGCTTGCCGGATGTTCGCCCGGGCGCTGTCCGCCGTCTCCGGATCGATCTCGATGGTGATCGCGTGGCCGCCGGTTCTCTTCACGGCCAGGCCGAGCCAGAGCGCCGCGTACCCTTCGGCGGTTCCGATGTCGAGGGCTCGTTTGTACCCCCGCTCCAGGATGAGGTCGTAAAAGATCCGGCCGTCCGAAGGCGACACGCCCCGGCCGATCACGCCCTTCAACACCGGCAGCGCGCGCGGATCCTCCATCCCGGCGAAGTTCTT
>JAIQFU010000518.1 GCA_020073115.1 Terriglobia bacterium | reverse complement strand
GCGCTGGCGGGCGGGCGTGCCGACTCACGCCCGTCGATGCCGTCTACGGATCGCAGATCATCTTCACGGGGCAATCGATCTGGGCGGCTGCCGGGCACAGACCCCCCGAGTCCCTGACCGAAATCGTGTAGGTGAAGTTGGGATTCGCCTCGCACTGCGCGATCGGGGTCGTGATCGTGCCCGAGATCACGCAGGCGGGTGACATCGTCAAACCGGGAGCCAGACCCGTCGCCGAACAGGTGTACGGCGGCGTGCCCCCGCTGATCGGCACGAGCGCGGGATTGATCGGCACATTCGTGGACGGCGGCCCTCGACGCGACGTGAGCACGGGGCAGGTGGCCGTCAACGCCGGCGCGACCGTCACGGTGCAGGCCAGGCTTGTGGCGATTTGCTGCGGAACGGAGGTGTCCGTCACCGTCACCGTGTAGGGGTACGAGCCGGGCGAATCTGTAACGGTCCCCGCGATAATCCCGGTGGCAGGTGCGATCCCCAGGGTATGCGGCAGACCGGACTGCGAGAAGGTGTACGGCGGGTTTCCTCCGGTCGCCGAGGCGGAGACCGGGGTGATGGGGATGCCCTGGACCGCGCAGAAATTCTGGCATGTGGCCCCGAGAGTGGTCGGGAGCGGGGGCGTAAACGAGCAATTGGTGCTCGCGGAACAGGACGGCGACGACGAATCCGTGACTCTAATGTTGATGTTAAAGGCGCCCGTCGGCGGCGTACCCATGATGGTGCATCCGCTCAGGAAAGTTCCGGACGGCAGCCCTGTCGCCGAGCAGGTATAGGGCGGCGTGCCGCCGCGGATGGGGATCTGCACGGGCAGCCGGGTGAGGTCCGGGCAGGCGACCGCCAGGGTGCATCCCACGTTGGATTGACACGGCCCGCAGATGCCGAAGCCGCTGCCGTTGCCCATGATGCTGGCGCAGCGTCCGCCCAGGCTGGCGAGCTCGCCTTGGCTCAGGGTTGCGGGTGAAAAAGGTGTTTCCGTCATGGTCACACCGCCCGACGGCAGGATATTGAGCGTGGTCCCCCAGGCGAGCATGCCGGAAACCTGGTGGGCTTGCCCTACCAGCGCCGCGCTGTTGGCGCAACTCGTGCCGGCGCCGTTGCCACTGGCCAGCGTCGATACGAGTTTGATCACAGCCGAGCCGAGTCCGGCTCTCGTCAGGGTGTTGGAGAGGATATCGTGGTTCACTCCCAGGGTGACCAGTCCGTTCGGGGTTACCAGGCAGGAACAGCACGATACCAACTGCTCATCCGGCGCCATGGCATACACATTGACGCAAATGTTGCCGGCCGATCCTAAGCCGGGCCCCAGCACGGAGGCGCCGTTGGCGCCGTCGTTGGTAATGTAGACGTACGACTCCCCCACCGTCAGGTTCGCGGCGTGCCTCACCTGGAACGGCGGGTCGGTCGTCATTGGGGTTTGAGCCAGGGCGGCGCCTGCAAGGACGAGCGCCGCCAGGATTACATTTCGCACGTACATTCGTGTTTCCTCCGGGAAACGTAAGTCAGAGCTTTTCCATGGAGAACGGACCGCCGTTGCTAATACGCGTCGAGGGGTCCACATAGCGCAAGAATCCGGAGTCGGTTATCCGAATTGCTAACTCGTATCGCTAACTGGATTTACTACACATGAATTAATTACACTAAATGGTATGGTAGAGTCAATTCTCCGAATAGCTTACATCGAATTAGGTGCGCCAAAAGAATTAGTTAAATGGATTAGAAATAGGCGGGCGCCGCGGCGCGGAGTGGGGTTCCGCCGGGCGAAACGGTGCGGCCGGTCGTCAGGCCCCTGATTCCGCCGGGGTCACGTACGGGGCTTGGTTCTCCAGGGTCCCACGGAACCTCTCGCGGATCCCGGCGGCGGCGGCGAACAGCAGGATCGATACCGAGTAGCGAAGTCACCCGGAACGGTGGAACGGATTGGACGCCATGCGTTCGCTCCGGAACGTCCGGCCTGATAACACGACTCTAGCGCCTGGAGATCCGAAGCCGTTTGGCGCAACGCGGTTTGAGGAGTACGGAATCGCACCGCCGGGGCGCGCAACGCCGGTGGGAACGGACGGCCGCTCTATTCATACCGCAGCGACTTCATGGGGTCGAGTCGTGCGGCGCGGCGGGCGGGGATGTAGCAGGCCAGCAGGGTCACCGCCGCGAGCAGGGCCGCCGTTCCAATGAAGATCGCCGGATCGCGCGGCTTGACTTCGTGCAGCAGGCTCGCGATGATGCGTCCGGCGGCGAATGCGCCGGCGATCCCCACGGCGAAACCGATCGCGGCCAGGCTCATGCCGTCCCGCAGAACCCCGGCCAGGACCCGCCCGCGGCTGGCCCCCAGCGAGATGCGAATGCCGATCTCGCGGGTGCGCTGCGTCACCACGTACGAGAGCACGCCGTAGATCCCGATGGCCGCCAGCAGCGCCGCCAGCGCGGCAAAGGAGCCTACCAGAGCGCTCAGGAAGCGCTGGCCCCGGGAGTTGTCGTCCACCACGTCTTCGATGGTCCGCACGCGGAACAGCGGCAGGCTGGAATCGATGCGGCACACGGCGCGCCGAACCGCGGACGTCAGGCTGGAGGGCGCCACGCTGGTGTGCAGTACCAGAAACAGGCTGGGGGAGCCGTAGAGGGGGTCGTAGGCTTCGGGTTGCGGCTTCTGCGTGAGGCCCCTTTGCCGCACATCGGCTACCACCCCGATCACCTGGCGCCAGGGGCCGTTGTTGCTGCCCGGCGAGAACATCTGGCCCACGGGATTCTCGTTCGGCCAGAAGGCGCGGACCATGGCGGCGTTGATCACCGCTGGATAGATCATCGCATTGGTTTCGTCCGGCCCGTAGCGGACGCCCTTCTCATACGCCTCGCGCCGGCGCGCGTCCAGTTCCATGGAATGCTGGAGGTCTTCGGGCGTGAACCCCCGGCCTTTCAGCAGGGGAATGCCCATGGCCCGGAAATAGTCGGGGGTCACGCCGTGATTCTCCACCAGCGGACCGCTCATGTTCTCCGTGACCCGGCCGCGGACAGTGGCGTAGTAGTTGCTGCCGCCCTCCAGGGGCATGCGGTTGCTCAGGGAGGCAGCATCGACTCCCGGAATGCGCCTCGCCTCCTCCAATAGCCGTTGGGAAAAAGACGCCCTCTGCTGTCCGGTGTGGTAGGTCGCATCGGGTAATTGGATCGACCCGGTCCACACGCCCTGCGCGCGCACCCCGATCTCCGCGGCGCGGAGCCGGGCGAAATCCTTGAGCAGGAGCCCGGCTGAGATGAGCAGTACCAGGGAGAGCGCAATTTCACCGGCGACCAGGATATTGCTGACCAGGCGGCGCCGGCGCCCGGGGCTCACCGAACTTCCCGCCCCGCCTTTCAGTTCCTCATGCAAAT
The DNA here is from genome assembly GCA_020073115.1 of Terriglobia bacterium. Classification (GTDB taxonomy): domain Bacteria; phylum Acidobacteriota; class Terriglobia; order Bryobacterales; family Bryobacteraceae; genus BOG-224. The sequence goes on along the minus strand of JAIQFU010000518.1, from coordinate 544 downwards.
CGGGCCGCGAGGTCTGAATCGCGGGAGCGAGACCGAACAGGACTCCCGTAACCAGGGCCAAGGCGGCAGTGAACGCCAGCACCGTTCCATTGAGCTGCACCACGTTGTAATCCGGCAAAGTGAAGCTCTTGATCTTCGGGAGCAGCGCGATCAGCCCCCAGCCCAGCAGCAGGCCGAATGCCGCGCCCACGGCCGAGAGCAGCAGACTCTCGGTGAGCAGTTGCCGCAGGAGGCGCGGGCGGGATGCCCCGATGGCGCTGCGCAACGCCATTTCCTTCTGCCGCGCGACGGCTCTCGAAAGCAGGAGGTTGGCGATGTTGGCGCAGGCGATCAGCAACACCAGGCCGACCGCGGAAAGCATCATCACCAGCGAATCGCGCGATTTGCCCTGCAGGTCCTCGCGCAGGGGCAGGACCACCGCCCCGACCTTGTGGTTGGTGTTGGGAAACGCTTTTTCCAGTCTCGCGGCAATCACCGCCACATCCGCGTACGCTTTTTGAACCGCCACACCCGGCTTCAACCTGCCGATGGCATTGAACGAGTG